>JANNHK010000524.1:0-1901 GCA_031404355.1 Actinomycetes bacterium | reverse complement strand
TCGCGATGAACCTGCCGAACACTGCGGCAGCGCGGACGTTGTGTCAGGACGCGCTCGCAGGGGCGACGACTACCACACCACCTTCGTCGCCGAACCCGTATCCCTACGGGGAGGTTGGGCACGCGTTCGGTGTTCGTGCCGCGCTCTGCTTCTCCGGCGCGATACCACCGGCTGCTGTGCCACCGCAGCTCCATCCCGTCACGCACGAGCCGTGGGAGGTCGCCGCAGCGGTCGCGCGCGACGCCGGCGACTTGCTCGATCGTCTTCGCCCGCACCTTGAGCGGCCCGACCGACCTGATGAGGAGCTGCTGTGCCGCTATTGCTACACGCTTGGTCTCTTCGATCAGCTGCGGCGCATCGGCCCACGGTCGGATCTGGGCCTGTTGCATCTCGGAGCGCGCGCCGCGCCGCACGAGCTTTTGGCGCTCGCACCCGCGGAGTGCGTCGAGGATGTCGGCCGGCTCACAGCCGCGGCTCGCGAGCCACTTTGCGACCTGCCGCGCGAACCGGTGATGGTCGGGCCTGACTTCGCTGGAAGTGAAGATGTCGGCGGCCGCGCTCGAGTGCGTCGGGGAGGTCGCCGAGCGGGAGGCGGGCGATGTTGACCGACAGGGCTTCGTCGAGCCACATGTCGGAGCGCGTCCACGAGAAGAACGCCACGCCCGCCAGCACCACGATCGCGATCGCAGCGGGATAGAACCGGCGCAGCGGCCCCTCGTGCTCGACGGGCTCTTGCGCAGGCGCGTCGGAGACGAGCGTCACGCGGACTGGCGCTAGCTGAGGCGTGTTTGGCCCCCCGGCCACCTCATGCGTTCCTCGGCCCCGTCGATGAGTCTTCTGTGAGCACACACCGAAACTGGCGCTGGGTCGTGGCCGTGGTCGTCGTCTGCCTCGCCGCCGGTGCGTGGCTGGTACTGGAACGTCGGGATGATGGCCTGCCCCGGACCTACGTCGCCGTTCGGGGAGTCGACACTCGCGTCGAGTTCTCTGCCGATGCGGGCACGTGCGGATCGAAGGACGTCTCCGATCTCGACATCACGATCGAGGAAGTCAGCGCCGGAGTGTTCGAGGTCGACGTTCCCGAAACCAACCGAGTGACGGACACCTGCCGAGACGGGTCGCGCTCCGGGACAGTAAGCGCAACCCTCGAGCTCGAACCCGGTTACTACACGGCCCAACGCGTGTCACTGGACGAGTCGCGGTTCAAGTTCTACTGGAACGGAGTCATCGTGTTGCCGTACGACGGCGCGTTGGAGAACAGCGAACGCATGAGTAGACAGCACCTCGAGACGCTCCTTGCCGCGGATTACCTCGCGGAAGAACTGCCGGGAGACAGCGACTTCTCGTGCGCCCAGGAGCCGGTAACGAACCGCCCGCAGCAGGCGACCGTACCCCGTACGGTCTGCCAGATGCCCTTCGAAGAGGTCAAGTCGGTCTTCGCTGAGGACGACGCTACAGGCGCACTTCCGGATGAGGTCGTCAACGCCGCGTTCTCATGCGAGGTCATCGCGCACGAGCGCAGCCGCGATCATGAAATGGGGTGCCGGACACTCGCGTTCGACGATCGCCTTCGCGACGTTCGCGTGCAACGCGATGACCACTTGCGCATCTGGGTCGTTGCAGCCGACGAGGACAATGTTCTGCGCGGGCTCGACGTTTGCTCGCTGAAGGTCAGCTCGCTCTCCGAGGACAGCTACTGCGCCGAGATTCAGCCCGAGACGAGCGGGACCACCTCGGCGGCGAATCGCTCCAGTGATTCGGACGACGGGTAGTCGCGGAACCAGAGGACGAACTCGCCCGCACCGGCGTCGACGTAGCCCTGAACCTTCTCGGCGACCATCTCGACCGTACCCACGAAGTTGTTGCGCACGTACTCGTCGTGCGGGTCCCCGCCCCAGAGC
>JANNHK010000523.1:0-1586 GCA_031404355.1 Actinomycetes bacterium | reverse complement strand
CGCAGTATTCGGTGACATCTTCCGTAGTCACGACATGGGCGGCGGCGCCAAGGCGATCTGGATCCTGTTCGTGATCTTCATGCCGTACCTCGGTGTCTTCGTGTACCTGATCGCTCGGGGCTCGAAGATGTCGGAGCACGCGATGCAAGACATGCAGGCCCAACAAGCGGCGCAGGCGGAGTACATCCGCCAGACCGCCGGCACGCCCAGCACGGCCGACGAGTTGGCCCGCTTGGCCGACCTCAAGGCGCAAGGCGTGATCGACGAGGCCGAGTTCCAAACGCTGAAGGCGAAGGCGATCAGCTAGGAGCGCGTCTGGTACCCGGGGGGCGCGCGACGCGTTCCCCGGGGTTGACGCGTCCGATCCGTCCGATGAGTGCGATCAGCTGCTCGTCGCGCGGTACGCGTCGACGGCGCGTGCGCGCCATGCCGTCAGGGCCGCGACGTGGGCCTCGGTCGAGCGTCCGAGCCGCACGACGACGAGGTCGAGCGGCGGGCACACGAGAATCGATTGGCCCTCGTACCCGGCCGCCCAGAACGAGTCGAGGTCATCGCCGACGACCCACCAGTGTGCGCCGTACAGCCGGCCGTCCTCCGGGTCAACGGAACGGGCCGTCGTGCCGTGGGCGACCCAGCCCTCCGGGAGAATGCGGGTGCCGTCGTCGGTGACGCCGTCGCGGAGGTACAGCCGCCCGAATCGCGCGAAGTCGCGAGCCGTGGCATACACGTACGACGACCCGATGAAGGTGCCTGCGTCGTCGAACCGAGGCTGCGCGGTCGTCATGCCGATCGGATCGAAGATCGCCTTCCGCAGGAACTGTTCGTAGTCGGCACCCCGACCGACAACATCGCCGACGATGCGGGCGAGAATGTTCGACGTTCCCGACGAGTAGTTGAACGTCGTCCCGGGCGCGTGCGCGAGCGGCAGGGAAGCGGCGTACGCGGCGACGTCATGCTGCCCCGGGCCGAACAACATCTCGATGACGTTCGACGGCCGGTCGTCGGTGTACACCTCGGCGAAGTCGAGCCCGTCGCGCATGGCGAGCAGCTGGTCGAGCGTGATGTCGTGGCGCGGATCGTCCGGGGCGGCCCATGCGGGAACCGCGGCCCGGGCGGCGACGTCGAGACGACCGTCACCGACGAGCACACCGACGGCCGCGTGCAGGATCGACTTGGCCATCGACCACGACAGCAGCGGAGTGAACTGTTCAACCGGTTCGGGCGGCCCGTCGAAGTGCGGGAGCGCGCCGCCGTACTGTTCCGCCACGATGTCGCCGTGGTGCACGACGACGACCGCATACGTGGTGCCGTACCGCGCCTCGTCGCCGAACATCTCGTCAACGAGACGTTCGATCACGACGCCAGGTGGGCGGCGACGGCCGCGGCCTCGTCGTCGAGGGGGCGCAGCACGCCGGGGAGGATGTTGCGTTCCGCGGTACCGCCGATCAGCACGCCGACCGCCGCGTGCAGGATCGACTTGGCCATCGACCACGACAGCAGCGCCGTCGCGGGCGTGACGGGTTCGGGCGGCCGGTCGAAGTGGGGCAACCCGCCGCCGTACCGTTCGGCCACAACCTCGCCCCGGT
>JANNHK010000522.1:0-27738 GCA_031404355.1 Actinomycetes bacterium | reverse complement strand
AGCACCTTGCCGTAGCCCACGCCCAAGACCTCCCCGAACCCATGCGTCGATAGCCCACACTGGAGACGTGGGCTATCGACGCATGGGTGGGGTTACACCACGATGCGGTAGACGAGGGTGCCGGTCGCGACGAGGGTGCCGGTCGGGTCGTGGACCCGGATCTCGGAGAAGTGGGTGTCGCGGCCGCGCTTGACGCAGTGGGCGTTTGCGATGAGGTCGCCCCGGGCGCGGCCGGTGTAGTTCACGGTCATCGAGACGGTCGAGGCCTTGATACCGCGGTCGAAGTCGTGGCCCGCCCACACGGCCGCGGCGCCGGTTGTGTCCATCAGCGCCGCGATCACGCCGCCGTGGTACTCCTTGCCGTCGTTGGTCAGATGGTCGGCGAACGGCACGCGGAGGGTCACCCCGTCGGGACCCCATTCGTCCACCACGGTGCCGAGGGTCTTGATGAACGGGGTCCCGACCATCAGCTTGCGAAACCGGGCCCGCCACTGGTGCTGTTCCTCGTCGGTGAGCGCCATAGACGCATGAGCGTACGCTTGCCTCCCGATGGCTCGCCTCCACATCTCGAGCAAGAGCGGCCGGGTGCGCGTCCGCGCGGAAGCCGCGGCCGACTTCACGGTCGACGGGGCCGAGCTGCGCGTCGATGCCGACGGCACCGCCCACGTGAAGGGCAAGAGCAAGACCATCGACATCCGCTGTTCGCCGGGCACCGATCTTGTCATCGGCACTGCGAGCGGTTCGGTCGAAGTGGTCGGCCAAGTCGGCGCGGTCAAGGTGTCCTGCGCGAGCGGTTCGATCGAGATCGAGCACGCCGACGAGGTCGACGCGCGTACCGCGTCGGGCAGTGTCAAGGTCGGCATGTGCGAGGGTGAGTGTCGTGTCGTGTGCGCGAGCGGCAGCGTGCGCGTCGGCGGCGCGGGCCGGGCCGCGATCTCCGCGGTGTCGGGCTCGATCAGTGCCGACGACGTCGGGTCGGCCGAACTCAAGTCGGTGTCGGGAACGATCGAAGTGGGCGCGAACGGCGAAGGTCGCATCGGCGTGAAGACCGTGTCGGGCACGGTGCGCGTCACCGTGCCGCGTTCCACCGCGCCGACACTCAACTTGAAGTCGATGAGCGGCCGGATCCGCCGCGATGTCACCGAAGGCCGCGACTACGAGATCAGCGTCGGTACGGTGAGCGGCACCATCGAGGTCACGTGTCGGTGACGGCACCCACCACGACCAGTGGGGCCATCGTGTTCACCGACATCGTCGGTTTCACGGAACTCACCGACGCCCACGGCGACGATGTCGCGCTCGCGCTACTCGAACGCCAGGAAGAACTTGTGCGCAACGCGCTTCCCGCTTCGGGGCGGGTCGTGAAGGAGTTGGGCGACGGGTTGCTGCTGTGGTTCGAGGATCCGCGTCACGGGTTGGAGACATGCCTCGGGTTGCAGCGCAGCTTCGAGGCGGAACCCGACGAGCCGATGCCGTTGTGGGTGCGCATGGGACTGCACTGGGGCTGCCCGCGCCGGCGCGGCGACGACATCATCGGGCGCGACGTCAACCTCGCGGCGCGCATCGTCGACCTGGCCGGACCGGGCGAGGTCCTGTGTTCCGAAGCGGCGTGCGAGGCCATGGGCCCGATGCCCGGCATCGAGTTCGAGGCGCTCGGGCCCGTGATCGTGCGCGGCTTCGCCGAGCCGGTCGCCTTGTTCCGCGCGTTCGCGCTGTGAGCCCCGGTTAGGTCGTTGCGGGCTCGGGCGCTGCAACCACGTGCGTCACCGGCAGGTGATACGTGCGTTCGAGCCGGCGCGGGAGATCGAGCGTCAGCCACCGTGACAGCCCGGGCGGCAACGTCGACACGATGATTTCGTCGAATTGGTGCTTGCGCATCGCGTCGCCAACCGCGAGGACCGGGCTCTCGTCGCCGATCTCGCCGTCGGCCTCGAGCCCCGCCTCGCGCAGCGCCGCGATCGCGTGGTCGAGGCGGCGGCGCGCCAGCGCGTGGGCCTGACCCTCGGTCCACGACGCGTAGGCGGGGCCCGAAGGCGTGGACGGAACCAGCACGTGGAACCGGCACGCCCCGTCGCCCGATCGGGACTGGGCCGTGTCGACCAGGTGGGGCCCGGTCAGCGTGCGGTTGGCGACGATGAGGAAGGAACGCATGGAGACCTCCTCGGCCGGACGATTACCACGACCGTACCCTTGGCGGCATGCGCGTGCTCTCGTTCCTGGTTGTTTCCGCGCTGATGCTCGGAGCGTGCTCGGGAGACGACGACGCGTCACCCGCGCCGACCACGACGAGTGTGCTGCCCTCGACCACGACGACGACCACGCGCGCGGTCACGACGACCACCGTGAGTCCCGACGCCGCGCTCGCCGTCGAGTTGGATCGCGTCGAACGCGGCATTCGCGGCGCCGACCGCGCCGAAGCCGCGCTCGCCGCGCTCGGCCGCGACCAGGACGACGCGTACGCCGAACTCCGTTCCGCGCCCGAACGGTTGCCCGCGGTGCTCGCCCTGCTCCCCACGGACATCGCCCCGATCGTCGCGGCGAACGCAGGCGCAGCCGCCGAACTGACGCCGCTCACGGACCCGCGACCCGAGTTCCCGCCGTGGACGATCCGGCCGCCACTGCCGCGCACCGAACTCCTCGCGCTCTACCGCGAAGCCGAGGCCGCGAGCGGCATCCCGTGGCAGTACATCGCGTCGATTCACCTCATCGAGTCGCGCCTTGGTCGCATCGTCGGCCCGAGCACCGCCGGCGCGCTCGGACCGATGCAGTTCATCCCGTCGAGTTGGGATGCATTCGGCGAAGGCGGCGACATCTACTCCGACCGCGACTCGATCCTCGCGGCCGGTCGCTATCTCGCCGACGCGGGTGGCGCGCCGGGGAACATGGACGGCGCGCTGTTCGCGTACAACCACAGCGACCACTACGTCGCCGCCGTGCGTGCGTACGCCGAGCTGATGATCGCCGACGAACGGGCCTACGACGGCTACTACTTCTGGCCCGTGAGGTACCGCACGACCGAGGGTGTGTTCGTCCTGCCCGAGGGCTACCCCGAAGAGCCGGCCGTCGCGGCCGATTAGTTTTCCGCTCGCTCGCGCAACTCGTACTTCAGCACCTTGTTGCTCGCGTTCATCGGGAGCGCGTCGACGACGACAACCTGGCGTGGCACCTTGTAGTTCGCCATCGTCTCGCGGCACCACGCAATGAGTTCGGCCGGCACGATCGTCTCGCCCGCGCGGGGGACGACGAACGCCCAGCCGCACTCGCCGAGCCGGTCGTCGGGCAGGCCGACGATCGCAACCTGTGCGATCTGCGGGTGCGCGGCCATGAGGCCTTCGATCTCGGCCGGGTACGCGTTGAACCCGCCGACGATGTACATGTCCTTCATGCGATCGGTGATGCGGATGTAGCCGCGGTCGTCCATGACGCCGACGTCGCCGGTGTGCAGCCACCCGTCGGTGTCGATTGTCTCGGCCGTCTCGTCTGCTTGGTCGAAGTAGCCGAGCATGACGTTGTACCCGCGGATGACGACCTCGCCCGGTTCGCCCCGCGGCACTTCCTTCCCGTCGTCGTCGACGATCTCGACTTCGATACCGGGAATGGCGCGGCCGTCGGTGGTTGCGATCGTTTCGAGGTCGTCGTCGTGGCGGCACATGGTCGCGATCCCGGCCGCTTCGGTCAGTCCGTAGCCCCGGATCACCGACTCGAATCCCAGCCGCGTGCGCATCTCCTCGATGAGCGACACCGGCGTCGGCGCGGCACCGGTGACCGCGAGCCGCAACGTCGAGAGGTCGTACGCGTCGAGGTCGGGGCGGGCGAGGATCTGCTGGAACAGCGCGGGCGGGCCGGGGAGCATCGAGATGCGGTCGCGCGGGATGCGCTCGAGCACTTGCACCGGATCGAACACAAGGTGCGGGAGGACGGTCGCACCTGTCATCAGCGCGGCCAGCCACCCCGCCTTGTACCCGAACGCGTGGAAGAACGGGTTGACGACGAGGTACCGGTCACCGGTCCGGAGGCCGACGACGTCGGCCCAGTCGCGGAACGCCCGCAGGTTCTGCGCGTGCGTCGTCATGACGCCCTTCGGCGCACCCGTCGTACCCGAGGTGAACAACATGTCGGAGAGGTCATCGGGCTTCACGGCGCGGGCCCGCCCGGTCGCGTCGGTGCGAGCGGACGCGAGGAAGTTGTCGTACCCCTGCGCCCGCGCGTGTTCGCCGCGGATCGTCACGATGTGTTCGAGGTGCGGCAGGTCGGCATGGACGCTGGTCAGCATCTCGACGTAGTCGGTGTCGAGGAAATCGGTCACCGTGAACAGCATGCGGGCCCGGCTGTGGCGCAGTACGTGCGCGGCCTCGGCGCCCTTGAACCGGGTGTTGAGCGGCACGAGCACGCCGCCCGCGCAGTGGATGCCGAGCCCGGCGACGACCCACTCCCAGATGTTCGGCGCCCAGATCGCAAGCCGGTCACCCGGTTCGATGCCGGCGTCGACCAGGGCGCCGGCGACGTGCAGCGCGTGGTCGCGCAGTTCCTCGAACGTCAGCGTCACGCCGGCATCGACGTCGACGATCGCCGCCGCCGTGCCGTGCCGTTCGGCCGCCTCGAAGAGCAGCCCGGGAATGGTCCCGAACTCGAGATCGCCGCGCGTTCCTTCAGTGCCCATATTCATGCGGCTACGGCCTCCGGCGCTCGATCTCAACCTGGCGTGATGGCACCGTCCGCGCCTCCGGACCTGCGCCTGGAGGGCTCACACTACGTCTTGGAGAACGAGCCCCATCAACCAGTCGGCGACCGCGAACGCGCCGGAGTCGGAGAAGTGCGCGCCGTCGGGGCGCGCGGGGTCCACGCCGCGGTACGTGCTTGCGAACGTGTGCTCGGGGCACAGTTCGGCATCGAGGTCGAGCACGCTGACCGACGAGTGCGCGTAGGAGAGGTGCTTGATCGTGCGGTTGACCTTCCAGATCAGGTTGCCCTCGCTGCTGTCGGCATCCTTGAGGCACGGGATGGTCAGCCAGACGACGCGCGCGCCCCGCGCCGCGAGCACGTCGGCCGCCGCCTCGTACTCCGACAACTGCCACGCGTCGTAGCGCACGTTGCCCGGCTCGCTGTAGTCGGTCGTGCTCGGCACCTGGCGGGGGATCGCCTCCCACTTCGTGTACAGCACGAAAACCACGTCGGGATCGAAGTCGTCGACGGCCGGCACCCAGTTCTCCTCCCAATCGTCGCAGGCGGGTCCCTGCTCGGTTTCGCCGATGCCGGCGATGCGGGGCGCGTACCGACCGAGGCTGCAGTACTTCCGGCCTTCGTTGCGCACGGTGATGCGTTCGGTGTCTCGCCCCCAGAGTTCGAAGCCGCGTCCGAGTGTGAGTCCCACGGAATCGCCCACGACCATGACCCGGAGTGGACGCGCCGCCTCGACCGGACGGTGTAGCGCGCCGGCCGCGGCGGTGGGTTCGGCGCGGGGCGGGGTCGTTCCCTGCACCGTCTGCATCACCCAGCGGGCTACGGCGAGCGCCCCGTCGTCCGAGAAGTGCGCGCGGTCGGGGCGGAAGTCGACAACTCCGGCGTATTCGGCGGGCATGCGACCGCCCGGGCACAGCTCCGCGTCGAGGTCGATGACGCGCGCCGCGTCGCGTGTTGCCGCCAGCTTGGGCAGCAGGCGCCGGTTGACGTGCCACAGCGGTTCGCCCGAGACGATGGGCGCCTCGCTGCACGGGATCGTGAACCAGTTGACCGGCGCGCCACGCGCCGCGAGCACGTCGGTTGCGGCCTGATACTCCGACAGTTGCCACGCGTCGAGCTCGCGATCACCGGGGACGGAGTAGTCGTCCTCGCCCGGCAACTTCCGCGGGGACACTTCCCAAACCGTGTACATGACGAACACGACGTCGGGATCGAACTCGTCGATGATTTGCGCCCATTCTTCGTCCCAGTTCTCGCACCCCGCGCCCGGGTCTTGCGCACCGAACGGCTGCGCGCGCGGCAGGTCGCGTCCGAGGCTGCACCAGGGCACCGCCTCGTTGCGGACCACGGCCGCGCCGCTCTCGGCCGCCCACAGTTCGAGGCCGCGTCCGAAGGTGACGCCGACCGAGTCGCCGACCACCAGCGCGCGCAGCGGCCGGGTCGATTCGAGCGGCCGGTGGTACTGCACCACCGGCGCTTCGGGAGCCGGAGCCTCGACGGGCGGCGCGACCCGGGGCGCGTCACGCGGCGCCAACGCGATCGGCGCGTTGTCCGAGACGGCTTCGAGCACGAACGGCGGCGGCGGCGGCGACGCGGTAACCAGCGCGAGCGCGGCGACGAGCCCGGCCGCCACCGCCGGGGTGAGCACACGCGGCCACGCGCCGCGGATGCGGGCCCCGTGACGGATCGGCTGCTCCACGAGGTGATACGAGGCGACCGCGATCGCGATCGTGACCGCGAGGCGAACCGCGAGCAGCGCGGCCCAGGGAATGTCGAGCCGTTCGGGCGAGAGCCAGAGGAACACGGGCCAGTGGTACAGGTACACGCCGTACGAGATGAGGCCGAGTGCGACGAGCGGGCGGAACGACAGTCCCCGTGCGAGCGGTGACTCGACGCGGGCCGCGGCGATGACGACGGCCGCGAGCAGCGCGTGCACGGCGAAGCCGCCCTGGTACAACCATCGGTCCGACTGGTCGACCGTCGCCCACCACCACACCAGCACCGCGAGCGCGAGGACACCGGCGCCGCCGAGCAGGGCGCGTCCGGCGCGGCCAGTCGGCGCACCGGACCACCGCATGCACACGATCGCCAGCAACGAACCGACGAGCAGCTCCACCACGCGTGTGTCGGTCCCGTAGTAGACGCGCATCGGGTCGTCGGCTAGCACCCGGCCGAGCACGACCGAACCGATCGCGGCGGCACCGAGTGTCGCGGCCAACGGCAACACGCGGCCGCGGCCGAGCTTCAGCACGGCGACGACCACCAACGGGAACAGCACGTAGAACTGCTCCTCGATCGCCAGCGACCAGAAGTGCTGCACCGGCGACGGCGAACTGAACAGTTCGGAATACGCGCGCCCGTCGAACAGGAAACGCCAATTCGCGACGTACGCGAGCGCGCCGAAGACGTCGCCGCGCAGGTCGCGCACCTGGTCCGGGTCGGCGACCGTCGCACCGAACGCGACGATCCCGGCCAGCGCGATTCCGGCGGCGGGAAGTAACCGGCGCGCCCGCCGGGCCCAGAACGCGCCGAGCGCGATGCCGTCGGTCGCGCGCCGTTCGGTGAGCAGCAAGGTCGTGATGAGGAAACCGGACAGCGTGAAGAACGCGCTGACGCCGAGGAATCCGCCCGTCGCCCAGCCGGCTTCCGCGTGGAACAGCAGCACGGCCGCAACCGCGAGCCCACGCATGCCGTCGAGCGCGGAGATCCGCGCGTGTTGCAACCGTCCCCCCGTCACCGCCGCCTAGCCGTTCCCCGCTTGGACTGTGGAGAGCCCCTGTGTCGTTCCCCGAAGCGTCAGATTCGCGCAGTGTGGGCACCCGTGCCAAGGGCCTTGGGTCACACCGGGGCCATTGACCGCGGATGTGAAGAGGCGGGACGTCCTCCGTGCGACTCTTTGAGGATGCGTCGATAGACCCCCGTGGAGTGTGGGCTATCGACGCATGCCTACATGTAGAGCTGTTCGGTGGGCCGGGCGTCGGCGGTTGTGGCGTACGGGTTGGGGGGCGCGGGTGTCGACCACGCCTTCGCCTTCTCCACCGGCGCGGCCTTCGGCCAGAGGCGGACGGTGATCCACATCGCGATGCCACACAGGGCCAACACCGCGGCCGACGGCAGGACCCGGCCGCCGTATACCTCGAGCACGGAACCGGCGATGATCGCGCCGTCGTTGTCGGCCTTGCTCAGGATCCACGGCAGGAGCAGGAACGCGATCGCCGGGCCAATTGCGAGGTACGCGATCCGCCGGCCGATGCGCGCGAGTGCGTCGCGCTGCGACGGGTGCAACGCCACACCGAGTGCGAGCAACACGAGCGCGCACAAGGTCGCGATGACGACGATTTGGCGGGCGCGATCGTCGGCCGTGCTGATGACGGGAATCTCCGTCTCGCCGAGGTCGATTCTGATCGGCTCGGCATTGTCGATCTCGGCGGCCAATGCCGGGTCGACTGTCGCGAGGGCGTCGCGCACCGCGGCGGTGACTTCGGTCACGTCGAGCGTGATCTCGCCGGTCTCGCCTTCGAGCAGGCTTCGGTGCAGGTCGGTGACGGCGGCCGTGAAGGCGGCGACGAGGCGCGGATCTTCGAGCGCGGTGGTGAGTGCGCGTGCGACTTCGGGGTCGACCGTTTCCGATTCGACCGCCTCGGTGACTTGCTGTTGCAGCTCGGCGACGAGGTTTTCCTGCACGGGCGCCGAGTTCAGGAGTTCCTCGGCGACCTCGCTCGTGGCCTCGGGGTCGAGGGCGGTGCGGGTCGTGGTCCACGCGCCGTAGGCCAGCGTCGCCGAGAGGAAGCCTGCGGCGAGCGCGATCCGCGCCGGAATGCTCGTCACCATGACTCCTCTTCGGGTCAGCCGGCCTGCTTCTTGACCGCTTCGGCCTTTTCGACCGCCCGGACCGGGTCGAGGTAACGCCCTTTCACGCCTCCGGGCCCCTCGGGGCCGGTCGGGCGGAAGTCGTCGTCGAGGTTGTAGACGAGGGGTTCACCGGTCGGGAGGTTGAGGGCGACGACCTGGTCTTCGGTCATGCCGTCGAGATGCTTCACGAGCCCGCGCAGCGAGTTGCCGTGCGCCGCGACGAGCACGGTCGCGCCGGTGCGGAGATCGGGGACGATGGCGTCGTACCACCACGGCAGCATGCGTTCGAGGACGTCCTTGAGACACTCGGCGCGTGGCAATGCGTCGCGGGGGGAGGTCGGCGTAGCGCGCGTCGACACCGGAGTCGGCGGCGTCGTGGTCGAGCGGCGGTGGGGCAATGTCGTACGAGCGCCGCCAGACGTTGACTTGGTCGAGGCCGAACTCGTCGGCTGTCTCTTTCTTGTTCTTGCCCTGCAGCGCGCCGTAGTGCCGCTCGTTCAGTCGCCACGAACGCCGTACCGGAATCCACTTCCGATCGCACGCGTCGAGCGCGAGTTCCGCGGTGCGGATAGCGCGCACTTGCAGCGACGTGTGCAGGATGTCGGGAAGTACGCCCGCCTTCGCCATGTCGGAGCCGCCGGTTCGGGCTTCGTCGGCGCCCCGTTCGGTGAGGTCGACGTCGACCCAACCCGTGAAGAGGTTCTTGAGGTTCCACTCACTCTGGCCGTGGCGGAGCAGCACGAGCGTGTACGTCACTGCCTCATTCTTACTCATCGGCTCACGCGATCCCCTATGTTTCGGCGATGCCGGACCTCCACATTGTGACGCTGTGCACCGGCAACGCGGCCCGTTCGGTCATGGCCGGCGCGTTCCTGAAGGAGCACGTCCCCGGGCTCACCGTGACGACCTCGGGCACCCACGTGATCGAGGGCATGCCGATGAGCTGGCGCACGCGCGACGCGATCGAGTCGATCGGGCTCCCGATTCCGAACCATCGCAGCCGCCAGGCGACCGAGCAGGAACTCGACGACGCCGACCTCGTAATCGCGCTCGCCCGAGAGCACGTGGCGTGGATGCGCCGCACCCACCCGCGCGCTGCGCCCCGCACCGCGACGCTCAAGCGGCTGGCGCGTGAGCTGCCCCCCGGGCCGGCGCCTCTTTTCGAACGCCTTGCGGAGATGCGGCTTCGGGACGTCGTGCTCGAACCATGGGAAGACGTCCTGGATCCGGCCGGCGGAGACCTCGACGTCTTCCTCGACTGTGCCCGCGAGATCGCCGACCGGCTGCACGAGGTGATCCCGCGCCTCTAGGGTGCGAAGCCGTGCACCAGGTGGTTGGCGTGCCTGAGGAAGTCGCGCGGGTCGAGGCGAAGTTGCTCGCGCCGGGCAGCTACTTCGAGCTGGAGACCGTCGATGTCAACGGTGCGCCCGTGCGCACGTTCAAGAACCGGCCCCGCTCGTTGCGCGAGCTGCTCGTCGGCTCGGCGAACAACCCCGACGCGCCGTTCGTGGTGTTCACCGACGGCGAAGCCGAGCGCACGATCACCTTCGGCGAACACGTCGAGTTGGTCGCGTCGGTCGCGGCGGCGCTGCGCGACGAGTACGGCGTGGGCCCGGGTGACCGGGTCGCGATCCTCGCCGCCAACTGCCCCGAGTGGATCCTCACGTTGTGGGCGACGATCAGCCTGGGCGCGGTCGCGGTCGGGTTGAACGGCTGGTCGACCGGTCCCGAGATCCGGTATTTCCTCGAGGATTCCGAACCGGCGCTGCTGGTCGCCGACGCCAAGCGGTTGGCCCGTCTCGAGGGTGCCGACCCTGGTGTGCCGCTCGTGCGCGTCGAGGAGTTTGCTCCGCTCGAAACGTACGCGCGAGGTGCGAGCCTCCCCGACGCGCCGATCGGCGAAGACGATCCGGCCGTGATCCTCTACACGTCGGGAACGACCGGACGGCCGAAGGGCGCGATCAACACTCATCGCAATATCGGCGCGTTCGTTTCGCTCAACTTCTTCGGCGGTGCCCGCACGATGACGCTGCACCCGCCCGAGCCGGGCGGTTTCAAGACCTGCCAGCTCGTCACGAACCCGCTGTTCCACGTCTCGGCGTTGCACGCGGGCGCGGTCATGCTGCTCGCGTCGGGCGTGAAGAGCGTGTGGCTGACCGGCCGATTCGACGGCGCGACGGCGATGCGCACGATCGAACGGCACCAGTGCACGGGCTGGTCATTCACCGAGGCGGTGCTGCACCGGCTCGTGAACCATCCCGACGTCGGGAAGTACGACCTCTCCTCGATACGTACGGTCGGCGGTGGCGGTTCGCCGATCGCGCCGTCGCTCCAGGCGCGCACGCGTGAGGTGTTCCCGAACGCGGCCGCGAGCATGGGGCTCGGGTACGGGCAGACCGAATGCGCGGCGCTCGCGACGATGAACTTCGGTCAGGAACTGCGCGACTTCCCGATGGCCGCGGGCCGCCCGCTTCCCACCGTCGAGTTGGAGATCCGCGACCCGTTCGGAGATTGCTTGCCTGACGGCGAGGACGGCGAGGTGTGCGTGCGGGGCCCGATGGTGATGCCGGGGTACTGGCGCCGGACCGAGGAGACCGCGGCCACGATCGCGCCGGGCGGATGGTTGCGTACGGGCGACATCGGCCACCTGGACGGCGGGCGCCTGTACCTCTCGGCGCGCAAGCGCGACACGATCCTGCGCGGCGGCGAGAACGTGTATCCGGTCGAGATCGAAAAGCGCATCGAGGACCATCCTGATGTCGACGAATGCGCGGTGATCGGTGTCGACCACCCGGAGTTGGGCCAGGCGGTGAAGGCGATCGTTGTTCCGCACGCCGGACACGACGTCACCGTGGATGCGTTGCACGAGTGGGCCGCGGCGGCGCTCGCGTATTACAAGGTCCCGGAGCAGTGGGACGTGCGCACCGAACCGCTCCCGCGGAACGCGTCGGGCAAGATTATGAAGGACGTACTGATCGCGGGCGGCGCGAGCCGTTTCGTGGAGGAGTAATCGTGGCAGTCGATCTCGATGCACTCGTCGCACCCGGACATACCGCGCTCGTGCTGCAGGAAGTGCAGAACGGCGTGGTCGGCACGCCGTCGGCGCTCCCGGCGCTTACCGACGCGGCCGCCGCGGTCGACCTGATCGGGAACTGCGCGCGCTTGGCCCGGGCCGCCCGCGCGTGCGGTGTGCCCGTCGTGCACTGCACGGCCGAGACCCGCGCCGACGGCCGCGGCGCGAACCAGAATGCCCGCTTGTTCTTCGGGGTGAAGAAGTCGCCCGTGCGGCTCACGCCGGGGAGCGACGCGGTACAGGTGCCGGCCGAGATCGGCGTCGCACCCGAGGACCTCGTGTTGCCCCGCTACCACGGCCTCGGCCCGATGACCGGCACGCAACTCGATGCGATCCTGCGCAATCTGGGCGTGACGACGATCGTCGGCGTCGGCGTGTCGGTCAACATCGGCATGACCAACTTCGCGTTCGACGCGGTGAACCGCGGCTACCAGATGGTGGTGCCGCGCGACGCGGTGGCCGGTGTGCCCGCCGACTACGCGCAGGCGGTGCTCGACAACACGCTGGCGCTCGTGGCGACGCTTACGTCGACTGAAGCGATGCTTCGGTCGTGGGCACCGCGATGACGTGGCGCTCGTTGCGCAGGTGGGCGACGCGGGCGAACACTTCCCGCAACGAGCAAGTGCCGTCGCCGAGGAACGTGATGTGCGGCGCGTAGCCCTTCGGGACCGCGCCCGCGAACGGTTGGGCACCGTGCTCGCCCCGCCACGCGAGACCGAACGTCCCGAGCGCGGCGGTCGGCGGCAGCGGGGGCGCGATCGAGCCGACGATGTCGGCGAGTGAGAGGTCTTCGCGTTCGCTGACGACCCCGACGAGTCCGAGCATGCACGCGACGAGCGTGCCGAGGAGTTCCATCGGGGCCCAGCTCGCGACCTGCGTGCGCGCGAGGCATGGCAGTCCCTCGCTCCCGAGGTACACAATCAGGGCGCGCTGGCGCGCGATCTCGTCGTCGCCGGAGCGCTGGGCGACGGCAACGATCTCGTGCGCGAGCGCGTCGACGGCGGCGTTGACGTCGATCGTGCCCGGAGCGAAGGTGACCCGGTCGAGGAGCGAGCGGCAGATCTCGGCGACCGCGTCGTTGACCGCGCCGAGGCCCTCGCGCTCGACGACATCGTCGAACACTTCCGTTGCGTTGCTGAACTCGTGGTGTCCGACCAGGCGCAGGTACGTCAGCGCCGCGTTCCACACCCGATCCATGCGTCCTGTATCGGCACCGGGCCCCTTCGGAGTAAGCGCCAGCTGTCCCCACCCTCCGTGAGGAGCGTTTCGACCGCCGCCCATTCGAGTTCGGCAATCCGGGCCAGGCCCATGATCCCGACTGGCTACGAGGAGGCCACGGGCTCGATTTCGAGGAACGCGGCAACCACTGGCCACGCGAGTTCCGCGACCTCGGCCAGTCCTTCAACCTCGAGGTGGGTGTAGTCAGCGGAGATCTTGTCCAGCGTGTCGTTGTACTGCGCGAGCGCGCCCTCGTCGGTTACGCACTGGGGTATATCGGCGCAGGCTTCGGCCTGCGCGGCTTCGTACTCTTCGATGAAGCCCGTCATGGTCTCGAAGTTCTCGGGCGCGAGCGCGCCGGCCGAGTTGTAGAAGTCGCAGACTCCCGGGCCGGTGATGTCATCTTTGACGTCGGGATCGGAAGTGACGATCGCTTCGATTGCCGCCGGGCTCGGCCGCGAGGTCCAGCCCACGATCAAGATGCGCGAGTTCGGCGTTTCGGTCGTGAGGAACTCGAGCGCCTCCGCGATCGTGGCGCCGTACTCCGCGGCGCCGGCCGCGACGTCGCCGTCGCACGTGAAGTCGTTCTCTAACCCCTGGATGATGATCAGCGCGGGTGCCGGCACGTCTTCCAGCGCACGGGTCGCCTGTTCGATGAGGTCTTCAGCACGCGCGCCACCAACCGCGGCGTTGGCCACGTGACCCTCGATTTCCGGCTGCAGCGCGACGAGGCGTTGGTAGATGCTGTTGATCTCGGGGTTCGTGCCGGTTGCCCAAGAGTTCTCCAAGACCGGCTCGTTCGGATGGTCCGGGTCGGAGTTGTGCCCCGTCAGCCCCGAGTTCCCGATCGCGACGAGCCCGACCGGATCCGCCTCGGCGGGGTCGGTGCCGGTGTCGTCGTCGTCTCCGCCGCACGCGGACACGACGAGTGCGACGACAAGGGCAGCCAAGAGCGCGCGATGTTTCATGGTGCACAGTTTTACTGCGACGCCGCACGGAGCGTGAGCCACAAACTGACGGGCCGTCAGATGCGGCGATAGCCTTGCCGGCGGGTGGCTGGACAAGCGAGCCGCGTTGCCGAAGGCCCCCGGCGCGAGTGATGGCCGGGTGGGAGGAACATTGCCGGAGATCCCGAAGATCATCTCGGTCGACGACCACGTCATCGAACCGCCCAACGTCTGGCAGGACCGGCTCCCCGCGAAGTACCGGGACGTCGGGCCCCGCATCGAGCGGCGCAAGATCAAGTCGATGACGTTCGTCGGCGGCGTCTTCTCGTTCGAGGAGGCGGGCGCCAACGAAGAGGGCACCTACTGCGACTGGTGGCTCGTCGAAGATCTCGCGTCACCGCTCACACGGTTGTCGGCCGCGGCGGGCTACCCGCGCGACGAGATTACGGTCAGCCCGATCACCATGGACGACATGCGCAAGGGTTGTTGGGACCCGGTCGCGCGCCTCGAGGACATGGACGTCAACCACGTCGAAGCAAGTCTCAGCTTCCCGAGCTTCCCACGCTTCTGCGGCCAGACGTTCAAGGAACGCAAGGACAAGGAACTCGCCGACCTGTGCGTGAAGGCGTACAACGACTGGATGCTCGACGACTGGTGCGCGCCGTCCGGCGGCCGGTTGATCCCGCTCATCATCATGCAACTCTGGGACCCGGTCCTCGCCGCCGCCGAAGTGCGGCGCAACGCGGCCAAGGGCTGCCACGCGGTGACGTTCTCGGAGATACCGCCGTTCCTCGGCCTGCCGTCGGTGCACGACGCCGACGGGTTCTGGAACCCGTTCTTCGACGCGTGCCAGGAAACCAAGACCGTCGTGTGCATGCACATCGGGTCGTCGTCGAAGATGCCGTCGACCTCGACCGACGCGCCGCCCGCGGTCGGTTCGACGCTCACGTACATGAACGCGGCGATGTCGCTCACCGACTGGCTCATGTCCGGCGTGTTCGAGCGGTTCCCGCGCCTCGACATCGCGTACAGCGAGGGCCAGATCGGCTGGATCCCGTACGTGCTCGAACGCGCCGACAAGGTGTGGGAGGACAACCGTGCGTGGGGCGGCGTCGGCGACAAGGTGAAGCGCCCGCCGTCGGAGTACTACTTCGAGCATGTGTACGGCTGCTTCTTCGACGATCCGCACGGCTTGAAGAACCTCGACGCGGTCGGTGTCGACAACATCACGTTCGAGACCGACTACCCGCACAGCGACTCGACGTGGCCGCACACCAAGAAGGTCGCGGAAGAGATCATGAAGGATCTCACGCAGGAGCAGGTCGACAAGGTCTGCCGCCTCAACGCGATCCGTATGCTTTCGCTCGACCTGCCTTCGTAGTCGCGTGCGGCGGGTCTGCGTCTACGCGGGGTCCAATGCCGGCACGCGGCCCGAGTACGCGGAGGCGGCCGAGTTGCTCGCCGCCGCGCTGGTCCGGCGCGGGCTCGGCATCGTGTACGGCGGCGGCAACGTCGGGCTCATGGGCGTCCTCGCCGACACCGCACTCGAGGCCGGCGGCGAAGTCATCGGCGTCATCCCGGAGGCGTTGTTGGCGCGTGAAGTCGGCCACCGCGACGTGACCGAGTTGCGGGTCGTTTCCTCGATGCACGAACGCAAAGCGATGATGGCCGACCTCGCCGACGGATTCATCGCGCTACCCGGGGGCGTCGGCACGCTCGAAGAGTTGATCGAGGTCGTCACGTGGTCGCAGCTTGGGTTGCACGCCAAGCCGTGCGGCCTGCTCGACACCGAAGGCTTCTACCGAGGCCTGCTCGACTTTCTCGACCACGCCGTCGGGGAGGGATTCATCCGAGAGGAGCACCGGGCGATGCTGCTCGTCGACGACGACCCCGACCGGTTGCTCGACCGCTTCGAGGCCTGGCAACCGCCCGAGGTACACAAGTGGATCGACCGCGACATGACATGAACGTGAACGTGACCGCATGGACCTGAACCACCTCCACCTCGGCGTCGACGACATCGCGGCCGCGGCGCGCTTCTACGAAGGTCTCGGCTTCCGCGAGGACGCGTGGCACGGAGACACCCTGTTCCTGCGCAACGACGACGGCTTCGACCTCGCCCTCGCGCCACACGGCCGGGCTCCGTTGCCCGAGTGGTTCCATTTCGGGTTCCGCGTCGACACTCCCGACGTCGTGCGCACGTTGCAGGCGGAGTGTTCGCCGATCACGGCGAGCGGCGACGACCCCGACTTCGTGTGGTTCCGCACCACCGACCCCGACGGCTACCAAATCGAGATCTACTGGGAGTAGCGACCCGCCCGGGCCATTGTCACTCGTAGCTGCTTCTGACCCTCTAGGGTCTGGCCCATGCGACGCCTTTCGATCCTGCTGGCCTGTGCTGCCCTCGCGCTTGGCGCTTCCGCGTGCGGGGGTGACGACGACGACGACAGCGCCGACGCGCCGACGAAGGAAGAGTTCGTAGAGGAGGCCAACGCGCGCTGCCAGGAGTTCAACGACGTCACGGAGGCGGCGTTCGCTGATCTCGCGGAAGACGCGGACATCGAAGAAGTCGCCGCCGTCCTTACCAGCGACCTGATCCCGCCGTTCCGCGCCATGCTCGACGACCTGCGCGACCTCACGCCGCCCGAAGGCGACGAGGAGGCGGTCGAGGCATTCTGGGACGAAGGCGAAGAACTGATGGACGAGTTCGAAGCGGGGTTGGAAGACGATCCCGAAGCGACGCTCAACGCGGAAGAGGATCCCTTCGCGGACATCAACGAGCGCATGATCGACTACGGATTGGGCGTATGCGGCGACGACCCCGGCGAGGAAAACGAAGTCGACGACAGCATTGACGACTCGACGACCGAGGCCCCGGCCGATACGTAGGAGCGGGTGTCGGACCTGGACGAGTCCCGCCGCTTCAGGACCTGACACGCAAAAATAGAACGCGTTACAGTTGCGGTCCATGACGACGCGGCAACTCCTCATTGGTGGTGACCTGGTCGACGGGGCCGACGGTGGCTACGAGGTGGTGAACCCGGCGACCGAGGAGGTCGTCGGGATCGCGCCCGAAGCATCAGTCGCCCAGGCCCACGACGCGGCCCGCGCCGCGCGCGACGCGTTCGACTCGTGGTCGCGTACGACGCCCGAGGAACGGGCGGCGTTGTTGTCGAAGAGTGCGGAGTTGATGAAGGCGCGCTTTGACGACTTGCTCCCGCTCGTGATCGCCGAGACCGGCTGTACGGCGACGGTCGGCAGGCAGATGCAGGTGCCGACCGCATGGACCCGCTTCGAGACGTACGCGCGGTACGCGCTCGAACCGAACACGATCCCGTTGCCGCCCCAGCAGATGCCCGCCACGGCACTCGCGCCGGGAGGGCTCATGGGCGCGGTCGTGCGGCGCGCGCCGGTGGGTGTCGTCGCGTGCATCACGCCCTACAACTTCCCGATCGTTAACATGGCCGGCAAAATCGGCCCCGCGCTGGCGATGGGGAACACGGTCGTCGTGCGGCCCGCGTCGCAGAACCCGCTCGCGGTCATCGAGCTCATCAACATCATGCGCGAGGCCGGGTTTCCCGAAGGCGTCGTCAACGTCGTCACCGGCTCTACTCCGGCGACGGGGGAAGCGCTCGTCGAGAGCCGCGACGTCGACATGGTGTCGTTCACCGGGTCGACGGGCGTGGGTGTGCGTATCGCGGAGTCGGGCGGGCGCACGATGAAGCGCATGTTGCTCGAGCTGGGCGGCAAGGGCGCGGCGCTCGTGTTCGACGATGCCGACGTCAAGACCGCGGTGAGCATGATCGGTTCGACGTGGACGTTCCACTCGGGCCAGATCTGTACTTCGCCGACGCGGGCGATCGTGCAGCGCAAGCTGTACGAACCGGTGGTCGAGGCGTTGAGCAAGATGGCGACGGTCCTGAAGGTCGGTGACCCGAACGAGCAGGGCACCGTCGTCGGCCCGGTGATCACCGCCGCGCACCGAGACCGGGTCGAGAGTTACGTGCAGATCGGGCAGGGCGAAGGCGGCGAGGTCGTGGTCGGAGGCAAGCGCCCCGAGATCGACAAGGGGTACTACGTGGCGCCCACGCTCATCGCGGGCGTGAACTCCACGATGCGGGTCGCGCAGGA
The DNA here is from genome assembly GCA_031404355.1 of Actinomycetes bacterium. Taxonomy (GTDB): domain Bacteria; phylum Actinomycetota; class Acidimicrobiia; order IMCC26256; family PALSA-610; genus JANNHK01. The sequence continues at coordinate 9,837 of JANNHK010000522.1, read as the reverse complement.
AGAGATCTTCGGCCCGGTGATCGTCGTCATCCCGTTCGACTACGAGGACGAGGCCATCGCGATCGCGAACAGCACCGACTTCGGTCTCTACGACTACGTGTTCAGCGCCGACACGAACCGGGCGTTCCGGGTCAGCGAGCGCTTGCGGGCCGGAAACGTCGGCATCAACACGACGCAGCGGAACCACAACGCGCCCTTCGGGGGCATGAAGTTCAGCGGCATCGGCCGCGACGGGGGTGTGTTCGGCCTCCACGCGTACAGCGAGATGCAGTCAGTCGTGTGGCCGGGGTGAAGGCGAGAGGTCCGGAGGCCCGGTCGGTCATGAACAGTCGCACGGGCGTTCGAGGGCCGGAGGCCGGAGCCGCATGAGCATGGCCGTGACCATTTCGATCATTCCCGAGGGCGTCCTGGCCTACGGGATTCAGCTGCCCGTGCAGGCGCTCTCGGTGCGCACCGCGCTCGAGTGGGAGCGTGAGGGCGGCACGATCGACGACATGGTGCGGGTCGCGCAGGCGTGCGACGCCGCGGGGTTCCTGTACGTCGCGGTGTGTCATCACGTCGCGGTGCCGAGCGGGCCGGCCGAGATGATGGGCACGCAGTGGTTCGACCCGGTGCCGACGCTGGGGTATCTCGCGGCGCACACGACGCGAACCCGGTTGATGACGAACGTGTACGTCGTCGCGTACCAGCATCCGCTGCAGACGGCGAAGGCGTTTATGACGCTCGACGCGCTCTCGGGCGGTCGGGTGATTCTCGGTGTCGGCGCGGGCCACGTCGAGGGCGAGTTCGACGCGCTCGGTGTGCCGTTCGCCGAGCGGGGGCGCGATCACCGACGAAGCGATCGACGCCATCGACGTCGCGCTGCGCGACGAGTACCCGCAGCATGAAGGTGCGCGGTGGAAGTTCGGCGATCTGGGGCAGGCGCCCCGCCCGGTACAGCAGCCGCGGCCGCCCATCTGGATCGGCGGTTCGGGCAAGCCCGCGCTGCGGCGCGTCGCCGCGCGCGGCGACGGCTGGATCCCGCAGGGCACACCCCGCACGCAGTTGCCGGCCGACATCGCGTACATCCGCGAGTACCGCGACAAGGTCCGGCCCGACGCGGTACCGGAGATCGGCTACATCACCGAGTACGTGTATGTCGGCGAACCCGAGTGGGAGATCCCGAAGTACTCCGTGAGCGGGTCGCCCCAGAAACTGATCGATTCGTTCAACGAACTCGGCGCGATCGGTGTCAGCCACCTGCAGTTGCGGTTCGCGGCGCGCAGCGCGTCGGAGCAGTGTGACCAGATCGCCGCGTTCGGTGCCGACGTCGGCCCGCATCTCACCCGCGTCGCTTTCGACTGAGGAGTTGCAATGCCCATCTTGACGATGCGTCAGGACTTCCGCGCTCCCGGCTTCGGTCCCGCGTCGACACCCGAGATCTACACCGCGGCCATCGAGCAGATGCGCTGGGCCGACGGCCACGGCTGGAACTTCATGGTGCTGTCGGAACACCACGGCGTCGACGACGGCTGGATGCCCGCGCCGCTGACGATCGCCGCGGCGTTGCTCGGGGCGACGGGCCGCACGCCGGTGCTGCTCTCTGCTTCCATCGCGCCGCTGCACGACCCGGTGCGACTGGCCGAGCAGATTGCCGTCATCGACAACGCCTTTCCCGGACGGCTGTGGACCGTGTTCGGCGCCGGGTACCGCGTCGAGGAGTTCGAGATGGCGAACGCGGAACACAAGCGGCGCGGGGCGGTGCTCGAGGAGTACGTCGGCGTGATGCTCCAGGCGTGGACGGGCAAGCCGTTCGAGTGGCAGGGCCGCACCATCCGCGTGACGCCCGTCCCCGCGACGCAGCCCCATCCGACAATTCTCATCGGCGGCGGCGTTCCCGCCGCGGCCCGCCGGGCCGCCCGCTTGCGGCTTCCCATGTTGCCGATGAACACCGACGCCGAGATCCGCGAGGCGTACTTCGACGAAGCGAAGAAGATCGGGTTCGACGACGGCTTCGTGATGCACCCCGAGGGTCCGACGTTCGTCCACGTCACCGACGACCCCGACAAGGCGTGGGCGCAACTGGCGCCCCACCTGCTGTACGAGACCCAGACGTACGCGTCGTTCCAGACGCCGGGCCAGCACTCGACGCCCCGCGTCGACGCCGAGACGATCGACGACCTCAAGCGAGCGCCGCAGCTCTGGGTGGGCACGCCCGACGAGATCGTGGAGAAGGCCAAGGCCCTCCCGCCCACCGCGGCGCTCAACTTCAACCCGCTGGCGGGCGGGGTCCCGCCCGACCTGGCGTGGGCAAGTCTGGAACTCTTCGCGGCAAGCGTCCATCCCCGCCTCTGACCCGAAGTGTGTGACGACCTCGTAACGGTCGCGCCGTTGGGGGTGGGCAAGACGGGGAAGCAGGGGTACCGTCCGCCCATGGCTCGCTACCGGCGGTTCGACCTGACGACGCAGCCCCACCCGGAAGTGCTCGACGCAGTGCGGGAGCGCCGCGCCGGGTTGCGCGCCGCGATGAGCGGGCTCGAAGGCGCGTTGGCCGCGCCCGCGCCCGGACGCGCCGAGGAATGGACCGCCCGTGTGCGCGACGCGCTCGGGATGGTCCAGGAGGTATGGACCCGCCACGTGGTCGAGACCGAAGCGCCCGGCGCGTTCCTCGACGACCTGGTCGAGACCGAACCGCGTCTGGCGAACCAGGTCGGCCGGTTGCGTGAGGAGCACGCCGAGATCCTGAGCGTGATGCTCGCCGCCGAAGACGACCTGGCCATGCAGCCGATCGACGTCGACGTCGTACGCACGACGCTCACGAGCCTGCTCTCGCAGCTCGCCCGGCACCGCCAGCGCGGCGCCGACTTGGTGTACGAAGCCTTCGCCGTAGAAATCGGCGGCGGCAGCTAACCCAACGTCAGCCGGCGTCTTCGAACAGGGCTTCGCCGCGACGCAGTCGAGTCGCGATCTTCACGACGGTCGGGAGTTCGCGGCGCGTCGGGGTGTGGGCGGCGAGGAAGCGGGCGACGCCCGCGAGGACGAGGGCCGACTCCTCGGAGCCTTCCGGCCACGCGTACGCGTGACGCGTGCCGGCTTCGACCGTCTGGAACCAGTGGAACTCGGCGTCCTCGGCGACGAGCGCGTGGCCGAGCGCGGCGACCAGCCGCTCGCGGGAACCGCCCGACTTCAGGTAGCCGTACGCCTCGTTACCGGCCTCGTCGACCGCAGCCTGTACCTCGAAACAATTCGCGAGCGCGTCGACGTCGCCGTGCTCTTTGACGGGGAGCCGCGACGCGGGAATGTTGAGGAAGCGGTCCTGGTAGATGCGCAGCACCGCGTGGACCGCGCCGCGCATCAGCTCCGGCGTGGGGCGGCGCGTCAGCGCCTGGTGCAAGGCGTGGGCCGAGGTGAACGAGTGGTGCACGGTGTCCCAGTCGCCGTGGTCGTTCTGGATGTGGAAGCGGGTGATGCGCAGCGCCGCCGCGAACGCGATCGCGCGCCCGATCTCCTCGGCGCTCGCCCCGGCTTCGAGTGCGTCGACGAGCGCGTCGCACACCACTTCCGGATCGTCGTCGAGGAATGCCCAGCCGAGGCCGGCGACGTCGACCCCGCCCGCCCCGGTGGCGGGCAGCCGCTCGATCGTGCGGACCGACAGCCCGGCCAGATCGTGCGGGTGGCGCCACTCGCCCGCTTCCTCGCTGCGGAACGCGCCCGCGGTCTGGCGGACGAGCGTCGGCAGCACCTGCGCCGCGGCGTCAACGCCGACATGCGCGAGTGCCTCGAACGCCTTGTTCGTGAAGTCGATCGTGTGGCCGCCGTCGATGAACACGTGGTCCGTCACCGCCGCGAACATCATCGGCTCGACATCGCCGCCCGTCGTCAGCGCGGTGTCGAGCACGCGTTCCGCCGCGTCCGACGAGCGGGTGTCGACGAACCGCCGGTACCACGTCGTCAGCCGGTCGATCGGTACGGCCTCACTGGCCAGCGGCCCGACCGGAAAGCGCGGCGGGCGACCCTGCGTGTCGCGCGCCACGAACGCGAGGCCGTGCACGAGCGCGAGCGCGCGGTCGGGCGGGTCGAGGTGGGGGAGCAGATTCGCCATCGCGACGAGCGTCGTGAGCCCCGCGCCCCAACCCTGGTCGCGATACGTGGTGCCGAACTCGACGCCCGTGCGCACGATTGTGCCCGGTTCCGCGCCCGCTTCGAGCAAACCGAGCACCGCCTTCGCGGTCACGAGCGTGATGTTCTCCTCGAGGCCGTCGCGCAGGCGCGCCTGGAGGTGGCCGACGACGTCGCCTTGGGGTCGCGCGTTCACGTAGACCTGTTCGTCACGGAGTTCCACGTCGAACCCGCGGGCGTCGTCGGCCCACAGGTCGAGCGTGCACCCCGACTCCAGGTCGAAGCGCGCGTGATGCCAGTGACAGGTCACGAGTCCCGCTTCGACCGTGCCCTGGTGCAATGGGAAGCCCATGTGCGGGCACCGGTCCTCGATCGCGTAGGTCGCGTCGCCGTCGCGGAACACCACGACCGGCAGTGACCCCACCTTCGTCAGCAGGCGGCCGTCGCGCCTCAGATCGGCGAGCGAACCGGCGTGTACTGCGGATACCACGGGGGATCCCACGGGCGATCCCACGGGCGTACCTCGGCTTCCGGAGGGGGATTTACACAAGTAACTACTTGTGATAATCCCCGATCCGGGAGCCGAGGTCAAGCCCCGTGGTGCCCCAGGTCGTGATCGCTAGTTCGCGAAGGCCAGGAACGGGCCCGCGGCCAGGGTTGCGAGGTCACTGCGCATCAGGCCCGCCTCCGACAACGTCCAGAGCGCGTCGCCGATGACGAACGACCGCGTGATCGGCGGCGTGTACGTGTACGTGTCCTCGACGAACGGCTCGCTCGAATCGATGGATGCGCCGTCGGGGCCGACAACGCTGGTCTCGCCGCTCAGCACCGTGCCGTCCTCGCCGACGACCGGGTGTGTGATCCGGCCCAACTCGCCGACCGTGCCGGCCGTGACGTCGACGGTGAATCCGACCGCGGCCTGCTCGGAAGTGCCCTCGTTGTACGAACTCACCGGGATGACCGACAGGCCGGTCTCGGGCCACCACAGGAACGCGTGGTGGTCCCACTCGGCTTCGGACGACCCACCCGGGATCGTCGCGACCGCGACCCGCGTCGGTGCCGCGGGGTCGCGCACGTCGAACAGCGCGACCTGCGTTCCCAGCGTGCCGCCGTCCTCGGTTGCGTCCTGGCCGACACCGAGGAGGTAGCCGTCGGCGACGGGGTGCAGGTACGCGGAGTAGCCGAGGATCTTCAACTCGCCGACGACGCGGGGGGCCGCGGGGTCGGACAGGTCGACCGTGTACAGCGGGTCGGTCTGGCGGAAGGTCACGACGTACGCGGTGCCGCCGACGAAGCGGACCGAGTGGATCGTTTCGCCGCGGCCGAGGTCGCCGACTTCACCGATGCGGGTGAGCGCACCGTCCGACTTCGTGAGCGTGACCACCTGACTCTCCGACGTTTCCTCACCCGAGGCCCAGGGCGCCCCCTTGGTCGTCGCGACGCGCAGTACCTCGTCGCTCTCGTCCATCGAGAACTGGTTCAGCATGTAGCCCTCGACCCGGCCCGAGACGTCGTACGTGGCCTTGGTCGGGTCGGTGATGTCGAATCGGTGGATGGCGGTGCCGAAGTCCTGGTTCACCGTGCGCTGTTCGTCCTCGCTGAGGTTCTCCCAGTCGACGTACTCCTGCGTCGCGACGTACAGGTTGTTCGCGCTCGCGTACACCGTCTCGCCACTCGCCATGATGGCCGCGGCGTTGCGGCTCTCGAGACCGGCGGCCAAGCCGTCGGAGAGGTCGACGGTCACGACCGACAGCAGGCCGAACCCGGAGAAGTTCTGCGGCTGGTGCGTCGCGCTGCAGTCGACTGCCACCCCCTGGTCCTCGTCGTCGCGGCTCCAGTGCGGCAGCCAGTCTTCGATCGTCGAGTCGTCGATGACGTCGCGGTTGACGGCCGTCGACCGGTCCTCGGCCGAGCCGCCGTCGGTGCTCGGATACACGAAGCCGAGCCGCTGCTGCGGGTCGGCGTGCAACACGATGCGGACGACGTCGCCGATCATGCGCGCCGAGAGGTAGCCGCCTTCGACGGTGACCTCGTCGACGACGTTCAGTTCGTCGCCGGCGATGCTGACTTCGGTGATCGTGCTGCCGTTGAGTTCGGGGGCGACGAAGCTCGAGGCCGCGTCGACGGGCAGGGCCCGGAACGATCCCTGGCCGAGGACGAGCACCCGGTCGCCCGAGAGCAGGAGCTGTGAGCCGTAGCCCCACTCGTCGTCGAGCGTAAGGGAGTCGAGCACGACCGGCGGGTCGACCGTCGCGTCGATCAGTTGGAGTTCGCCCCGCGCCACAGTGACGATGCGCGTGCCGTTGGTCTTCACGATGTCCGGCTCGTCGACGCCCTCGACCTGCACGTTGGTGCCCGAGAAGTCACCGCCCGTAGCAGCCAAGCCGGCCGAGTCGTCACCCTCCGCGCCGGTAAACGACTCCTCGCGCGGCGCCGCGGCATCGGCCGTCTCGAGGACGTCGTCGCCGTAGTAGTAGTTGCCGCCGCCGAGGCCGTACGGCCCGACGCGCGCGCCCGCTTCGGCTTTGATCCAGCCGAGCAACGCGTCGCACGAGTCGAACGGTGTGAGCGCGGCCGCGAGCGTCAGGTCGGGGATCTCGACCTCCACCGGTTCGCGGTCGTCGGGGTTCGCCGCCGACCCGTCGTCGTCGTCACCCGAGCAGCCCGCGGCCACCAGGGCGAGCACGGCCACCGCGGCCCCGAGCTTGTGCCCGAATCTGTGTAATGCGCGCATCGTGTCCCTCCGGATCGTCACGCCGTTTCGACGGTGCCCGACGCCGTCCCGGTTCCCGCTAATCGGGGAGGACGGCGAGCACGAGCGCCCCGAGCGCCAACAACGTGGTCCCGTATGCCACATATCGGAGGGTTTCGGGGCGGGCCGAGGGCTGCCCCGCGATTGCCCCGGCCAGCAGCCGCCCGTGGGCCAGGGCCACGGCCCACGCGACCCCGCCTCCGACCAGGATCACGAGGACGATCGTCGGGGCGGTCGACGTGTCGAGGTCGAGGATCCGCTTGGCGATCGTCGCCACCGCCGCGAGCGCGGCCAGGCCGGAGCGGTTCCAGGCCAGGTCGGTGCGCTCGCCCGCGAGTCCGGGTGTGTCCTCGTCGTCGAACGGGACAGCCACTACTCGGCACTGCCGAACGCGGCCACGATCGCGGCGAGGGCCGCGGCCAGGGCGATACCCAGGGCAAGGATCTGGGGAAGGCGAGATGCCGGGAGCGGTTCACCGAGGCGCATCGCCCGTTCGTTGGCGTCCCAGCGCGAGTACGACGTGAACGCGAGCACGGCGCCGAGCGCGATGAGCGGCACGCCGATGATGCGGCGGCCGTACTCGAGTTCGAACTCGGGAAGCAGGGCGACGACGGCGAGTCCGGCCGCGATGAGCGCGAGTGCGGTCCGATTCCACGCGAGGAAGGTGCGTTCGTTCGCGTAGGAGAACCGCGGGTCGGGCTCGGAACCGACCGATCGCAACGGGGGACGCCGGGGCACCCGCCGACCCTACGCGCTCACGACGCCGGGTTCGCGGGTTCGGCGGTCACGGGGTTCTGGTCGGGCAACCGGCGCGAGCAGCGTGACGTCGGCGAGCGCGCGGCGCGGCCCCGACGCGTCGGCGGGTGGGAGCGAAAACTCCGCCGGCGCCGGGCCCAGATCGACGACCTCGTCCCCCTCGACGAAACCGTGGCGGTCCCCGGCACTGATGCGGAAGCGGGCGTAGCGCATGGCCCGGAAACCTATTCCCTGGGCCCCAACGGGCGAATTCTCATCTCCCATGCCCCCACGCCGATGGGATGCAGGTACCGCCTTGCCCCCACCCCCCAGGGGCTCCGAGGCGAGACGGCCCGCCGGACCACCCTGCCGGCGGGCCGTCGACTTTTATTGGTCGCGGCGGATCCCTCCGCCTACCAAATCTGACGCCTTGTTAGATTCGCTGCATGGGACGGTTCGAGGGTCGAGTTGCAGTCGTGACGGGTGCGGGATCCGGGCTCGGGCGGGCCACCGCCATGCGGTTGGCGAGCGAGGGCGCCACGGTTGCGTGCCTCGACATCGACGGCGAGGCGGCCGAGAAGACAGTCGCCGAGATCGGTGATGCGGCCCGCGCCTTCCCGACCGACGTGTCGAACCCCGACTCGGTCAAGGCCGCGGTCAACGGCGCCGCGGCCGCACTCGGGCGCCCCCAGATCGTCGTCAACTGCGCGGGCATCGGCCGGTTCGCCCACACCCACGAGGTCGCGTTCGAGGACTGGCAGCGCATCATCGGCGTCAACCTCACCGGCACATTTCTCGTGGCCCAGGCCGCGATCCCGTACCTGCTCGACGGCGGCGGCGTGATCGTCAACATCGCTTCGAACGCGGGCATCAAGGCGCAGCCGTACAGCGCCGCGTACTGCGCGTCGAAGGCCGGCGTCGTGCACCTCACCAAATGCCTGGCCGACGAGTACATCAAGCGGGGCATCCGCGTAAACGCAGTTGCACCGGGCGGCATCGAGACACCGCTGCAGGAGGCGTTCATGGAGATGCCCGAAGGCGTGTCGTGGAAGGTGTTCCGCAAGGTCATGTCACCACTCGGGAACTCCACGCCCGAGGAGATCGCGGGTGTCGTGCTGTTCATCGCCTCCGACGACGCCCGCTACATGACCGGCGCGGTCGTGTCGGTCGACGGCGGCATCACGGTCTAACGGTCCAACGGAGCACCCATGTTCGACGACGCGTCTTCCGTCTGAGAGTTGATCGAGCGGAGGGCCGACGCGACGCCCGACCGCGTCATGCTCTACGACGGCGACCGGGAGACGACCTTCGCGCAGTATCGCGACTGGTCGAGCGGGCGGCCGCGGGACTCGCCGGGCTCGGTGTCGGCCCGGGCGTCAACGTGTCGTGGCAGCTGCCGACGTGGACCGAGTCGGCCGTGCTCGTCGGTGCGTTGTGCCGGTTGGGCGCGGTGCAGAACCCGATGCTGCCGATCTACCGATACCGCGAGGTGTCGTTCATCGCGAAGCAGACGAACTGCAAGCTGCTCATCACGCCGTCGACGTGGAACAACTTCGACTACGCGGGCCTGGCGGAACAGGTCGCGGGCGAAAACGACGGCATGCACACGCTCGTCGCCGATCACGTGCTGCCCGACGGGGATCCCGCGTCGTTGCCGCCGGCGCCCGACGACTACGGCTACCCGGTGCGGTGGATCTTCTATACGTCGGGTACGACCGCGGCACCGAAGGGCGCACAGCACACCGACCGGTCTGCGCTCATGGGTGCCATCGGCTACGCGCACAAGACCCACGTCGTCGCCGACGATCTCGCGCTCGTCGCGTTCCCGTTCACACACATCGGCGGCATCATCATCGGCGTGTTCACTCCGTTGCTCACGGGGTCGGCGGCGGTGCTGATGGAGGCGTGGACCGCGGCCGCGTCGACCGAACTCATCGCGAAGCACGCGATCACGCTCGGCAACGGTGCGCCGGCGATCCACGCCGCGCTGCTGGCCGAAGCGAAGGCGAACCCCGACGCGTACAAGACGATCCGGGCGTTCCCGTCGGGTGGCTCCACGAAGCCGCCACAGCTGCACGACGACCTGATGGACGCGGTCCCGACCTCCGTCGGTATCACGTCGGGTTACGGCATGACCGAGGCACCGATCGTCAGCCAGACCGACATCGACGCGCCCGACGAGTCGAAGCGCAACGGCGAGGGAACCCCTACCCCGAGCGTCGAGATGAAGATCCTCGATACCGGCGAACTGG
>JANNHK010000521.1:0-2574 GCA_031404355.1 Actinomycetes bacterium | reverse complement strand
GCGCAGGCTAGACATGTCACTCTTCGAAGAAGCCGGAATCGTCGCTCTGCGTATTCGCCGTGATGGGCTCGACCTCGTCCTCGCTGAAATCCATGTGCTCGGTCGGAGTCGGAGTGAACCCTCGGTCCATATCGGCCGGGTCCGGGCTGCCGCTGTCGTCGGGGAGTGAGAAGCCGGGGTCGAGTTCGTCCGGCGAGCGATCTTCGAAGCTGCCGCCCCCGGAGTCTCCCCACGCGTCGCCGCTCGAGTCACCGGACGAGTCGTCGAAGGTCGATGGTTGTTCCGCCAGTCCCGCCTCGACACCTTGGGCAATCGCGTTCCCGAAGGAGTCGCCGATGCCCGCGTCGGTCGCGCCGTCAACGGCACCATCCGTTACGCCCTCTCGACGCTGACGATCCGCTTCGACCATCGGCCCCAACGCAGTGAACGCCGCTTCGGCCATCGCGCCCTGCTCGGATGTGAGCCCGGCGTTCTGTGCGGCTTCGCCGAGACTGGGTTCCTCCAGGGCGCGTTCCCTGCGCTCCTTGTCGGCTTCGACCATCGGCCCGAGCGCGTTGAACGCGGTTTCGGCCATGTGCGCATCGCTGGGCGAGAGACCGGTCTGTAGGAATGGGTCGGACGGCGTCTTGGTCGCGCGCTCGGCTTCGCTTTGGGATTCGGGGCTTTCGTCGGCCATGAGAAACCTCCCGCCGGGACCGTGTCCACAACCGTACGACTGGGCGGGACCGCTGTCGCCGGGCAGACTCCCGGTTGCGGCCGCAGACGCGCTACAGGATGTGGAACGCGACGCCGTCGTGCTCGGCCGCGGCCTTGAGGTTCGGTCCGACGTCCTCACGGGATACGGCAATCGCGGCGTCGAGCGCGTGCGCGGCGGCCAGGGCCTCGACCATCGCCGCCGAAAGCTGTCGACCCTCACCGCGGTGGCGGTGCTGGAGCTGAGCCATCGGCCAGGCCAGGTGCCGCAGGTGCAGCACCTGAATCGCGGCGGGCAGCGCGACGAGCTGTTCGCGGAAGCGTTGTTGTCGATCATCTGGGAGAGCAGCGACAGGCGCCGACAGTTTCCCAACCACGCCGGGAGCGGCCAATGAGCTGCTGAGCCGGAAGAGCCAGAGGCCTGTCGTTGCGAGGGCCGTGGCGATACCGCCGAGGTCGGCGGGGCGTTCGCCGGTCAGGACGTCGCGCACCAGATGGTCGTCGACAACGACAGCGGTCACCTACGTCGTCGCGAGATCGGGGTCGTCGAGGTTCGCGACGAACGCCCGATGCTCGTCGGCCGACAACGCTTCCTTCAGCAGCTTCTGGCGCGCTCCGGGAGGCAGCAACACGACGGCGTCGCCCAGGTCGAATACTGTCACGCGACCGCCCTCGGTCAGGCCCCACCGGCGGCGCACGTCAGCGGGCACAGAAATCTGACCGCTCTTCGACACGAGAAACTCTGCGCCGGCCGCCATCGCGAACCTCCGAGCACTTGGTGACTTTGAAGTTTACCAAGTGTCAAGCAGTCGGGGTGCGGACGCCCCGACTCAGATGATCGCCGACGGACGTAGCCTCCATTCCGTGAGTTTCTGGGTCGGAGCGGATGCGTACGACCGATTCATGGGCAGGTATTCCGCGCCCCTCGCACCCGCGTTCGCCGAGTTCGCTGCGGTCATCGGCGGACTTCGTGCCCTCGATGTCGGTTGCGGCCCCGGTGCCCTGACCGCCGAACTCGTCAAGCGCCTCGGACGATCCGCGGTCGGTGCGGTCGATCCCTCCGACGCCTTCGTCGCGGCGGCGAAAGCGCGCTATCCCGGGGTCGACGTGCGACGAGCGACCGCGGAGCAGCTCCCGTTCGACGATCGCGTCTTCGATGCCACCCTCGCGCAGCTCGTGGTTCACTTCATGGTTGCGCCCGTCGTTGGTTTACGCGAGATGGCGCGAGTGACCCGCCCGGAAGGGGTCGTGGCCGCATGCGTCTGGGATCATGCCGGCGGCGAAGGACCACTCAGCCATTTTTGGAACGCTGCCCACGAACTGGATCCCGGCGTCGAAGGCGAGTCTCAGCTCGCCGGAGCACGCAAGGGTCACCTCGCGGAACTCTTCCGCGAAGCTGGACTGCGCGCGATCGAGGAAACCGATCTCTCCATCACCGTCGAACACTCGACCTTCGAGGGCTGGTGGGAACCGTTCACCCTCGGGGCAGGCCCCGCAGGCAGCTACGTCGCAGGACTTGACGACGCTCGGCGAGTCCGGCTCCGCGAACAATGCCGCGCCATGTTGCCGACAGCACCGTTCGCGCTCACCGCCCGAGCTTGGGCGGCACGAGGACTCGCCTGACTTGATGTTCCCCGAACCGCGCGCTGCGATCCCGGACGCTCTCGACGCGACGTATCGCGGAACGCGAAGCAGCGGCCCCGAGGGGACCGCTGACCTGCACTTCTCACGACTTCGTTTGGAGCGGACGACGGGATTCGAACCCGCGACCCCAACCTTGGCAAAGCTTGCGGCGCACGAGCGTGAACAGCCGTAATGAGCGCTGATCTGCGGAGACGGTGGTCGTTGGTTGTCGTCGTTGAGCACTGTTTCGCGACCTCC
>JANNHK010000520.1:0-3585 GCA_031404355.1 Actinomycetes bacterium | reverse complement strand
GGGCATCACCATTCGCGACCGCCTGCGTGTTCTGTTGCCAACGGACCCACAGAACTACTATCGCGAACGCGACGTCCTTCCCTCGGACATGCTCGAGCGCCTCGGTCAGGCCCGCATCGTCATCGCCAACTACCATGGGTTCCTGTTGCGCGAACGCGGCGACGCGGCACGGCTGACCAAGGCGATTCTTACGAAAGGGGAGGCGAGCCCGTTCGTGGAATTGCCCGACCAGATGGTTCGACGCGTCTGCCGGGAGCTGGGCGGCAAGAGACATGTGATCGTGCTGAACGATTAACCACAACACTGCCCCCCCCCCACGCCGCAGGCTTTTTTAGCGGCGGGCATACTGGCCCCCCTGACCGGCGACGACCGTGTGGAAGCCAAGAAGCGCCAGGAACAAGCCCGGGTCTGGATGTCTGGCCTCGAAGCCGTGCATAAGAAGGTTGGCATCCGCGGCGTATATGATCTTTCCGCCACGCCGTTCTTTCTGAGCGGCAGCGGTTACCCCGAGGGGACGCTGTTCCCCTGGGTGGTATCGGACTTCTCGCTCATCGACGCCATCGAGTCGGGCATCGTGAAGGTGCCCCGGGTGCCGGTCGAAGACAACTCGATGACGGGCGAGCAGCCCACGTATCGTGACCTGTGCAACTCTGCTTCGGGATCCGGAAACGAGAATGTCGGTGCCGAGTACCGGGTGCTCAACTACATCCGCAACGTCGACGACCCGATCAAGGCCGACAATGTGAACGTGCCCTACGCCAAGTGCACGACGTTCCCGGCCGACGGCATCACCAAGGACTTCCCGGTCGTCGAGGTGTGCGAGTAGCTAGCGATATGGCTACCGATGGGCGCGCGGGCGCTTGCCGTGGTTGGCCTTGTTGCGCCGGGCCCGGAGCTTGCGCTTCTTCGTCTTCTTGCTCATTGCCGGGGAAGGCTATCGGTAGCCTGCCGTCGTGGAGAATCTGGGCATCGTCGGGTTCACGGGCGCCGGCGCGAATCGCCTGTTCGCAGCCATGACCGGCCTGCCCGCACCCAGCGAGTACGAGGCGGCAGTGGGCATTGCCACAGTGCCGGACGAGCGCCTCGACCGCCTCGCGGCGATGTCGGAATCGAAGAAGGTCGTGCCGACCGGGTTCGAGTTGGTGCACCTGGCCCTGCCGCCCGGGTCGAAACCGGGCGAGGGTCTGGGCGCCAAGGTGCTCGGTGCGCTGCGTAACACCGACGCCATCCTCATCGTGTTGCGGGCGTTCGACGAGAGCGGAGTCGCCGCCGACCCCGAAGGCGACCTGGTCGCCATCGAACTCGAGCTGGTCATGGCCGACCTCACGAGTGTCGAGCAGCGCCTCGAACGCACGCGCAAGGCGTCGCGCACCGCGGCCAAGGAAGTTGCGGCCGAGATGGGTGCGCTCGAGAAGGCCGTCGCCGAACTCTCCGACGGCACACCGATCTCGCGCTCGTCGCTCAACGCGGCCGAACGCGAACTGCTCGCGCCGATCTTTCTCTTCACGCAGAAGCCGGTGTTGATCGTGGCCAACACGGGTGAGCAGGTCGACGGATCGACCACAGTGCCCGACGCGCTCGTCGTGCCCGTCGACATCGAAGCCGAGATCGCCGCGTGCGACCCGGCCGACCGCGACGAAATGCGCGCCATGTACGGGCTCGGTGCCTCGGCGCTCGACGTCGTCGCCCAGGGCGCGTACCACCTGCTCGGCCGGCGCACGTTCCTCACCACGGGGGACAAGGAGTCGCGCGCATGGACGTTCCGCGCCGGCGCCAAGGCGCCCGAATGTGCAGGCGTGATCCACTCCGACCTGCAGCGCGGGTTCATCCGGGCCGAGGTCATCCACTGGGACGAACTGCTCGAGATCGGTTCGTGGTCGAAGGCCCGCGACGTCGGGAAGCTGCGGGTCGAGGGCAAGGACTACGAAGTGGCCGACGGCGACGTCGTCGAGATCCGCTTCAACGTGTAATGCCTTGGCTCGTGCGGGGCGACGACGTGCTGGCTGCCGCCGAAGTCGTCGTTTCGGGGCGGCTGCGCCGGCGCGGGCTGACCGGACGCAAATCGCTCGACGGTGTGCTCGTCCTGCGCCCGTGCCGGCAGGTGCACACGTTCGGGATGCACTTCCCGATCGACGTCGCGTTCTGCGACCGCTACGGGTTCGTGCTGCACACGACGTCGATGGCGCCGCGCCGCATCTCGCGCCCGGTGTGGAGGTCGTACTTCGCGGTCGAGGCGCCCGAAGGCGCGTTCGAACGATGGGGGCTCAAGCCCGGCGACGTCGTCGAAGTCAGGGGCTGATCCGCCATGCTTCGAGCTGCGCGCAGTACTCGTCAGCCCTGTTTTGCATGCCTTCGCGAGATCGTCCGCGCCAGGAGTAGTAGCCGCGGTCGGTGGCGCGGAGCGCGTGGCTCTTGCCGTCCACGGTGTTGACGTAGACGGTGCGACGCCGCCCGACTGACAACCCTCGGTCCCCGCCCTCGAACAGGTCTTCGACGTGAAATCCGATGATCTCGGATCGGGAATACGCGGCGGTGCGGAGGATCTCGCGCACGTGCAGGACATCGCCCTCGACCCAGCAGCGCAGCCGGGCGATTCGTATCTCAAGACCGACAAGCACCAGGACGAAGATGCCCAGTAGGAGATTGGGGCCGAATATCGCCGCGAGCGCGAGCCCGAACGTGGCGGAGCCGGCCAACAGCCCGACGAGCACGCGCTCCCAGATCCGCATGGGGCGGACGTCGACGGTTGTCACATCGCCTCTTCGGCACGCGTCACGGCGCGATTGAACCCGATCGATCGCCGTTGTTCGATACCGCCGAGAGAGAACTCAGGCGGGATTGAGTTCCCGCGCGCAGTCCTTGCAGACGTGCTTCTCGTGCAGTTGGCGCAGGTTGTCGACCGCCCCGCAGATCGCGCAGTCAGGCTCGATCTTGTTGAGGACCAAGCGGCCCTCTTCTACGCGGATGTCGAGCAGGTCGCCCTGACGAATTCCCAGAATCTTCCTAAGCTCAGCCGGAACCACCACTCGGCCCAGTTGGTCGATTCGGCGTGCCGTGCCGATAGTTCTCACTGTGTTTCAGCCCCCAGTCCCAGCCTCGCCGTCCCCACTCAGGCAAGGTTCACTCGGCGTCGGGCCGAGTGGGACCGAAAGGAATATACACCCAAAAAGGCGCAGGCTGGTAGGCCATCCGACCACTTTATGCCACTCCGGTCGATCACCCGTCCGGGTGAGCCGGGCCGGCAGGCAGAATGAGGCCGGATGGCCCCGAAACACTCCCCCGTGCGGTGGGTCGACGCTCACTGCCACCTCCCGCAGGGGCCCGAAGGCGACGCCCAGATCGAGCGGGCCGCCGCTGCCGGGGTCGAGTGGATGGTCTGCGTCGGCACCGACCTGGCGACATCGCAGCACGCGCTCGACGTCGCGTCCCTTCATCCGGACGTGCTCGGAACGGTCGGGCTGCACCCGCACGACGCGACCAAGCTTGCGGCCGAGTGGACGGCGCTCGCCGCGCTTGCCGCATCCGATGAGTGCGTGGCCATTGGTGAGGCCGGCTTCGACCTCTACTACGAGCATTCGCCCCGGG
>JANNHK010000519.1:0-14985 GCA_031404355.1 Actinomycetes bacterium | reverse complement strand
TGAGATGCGCGTCGGTGGTCCATTCGCCGAGCACGGTGTAGGGCGCGCCGTCGATGTCGCGGCTGAACTCGAGCACGATGTAGTGCTCGAGTTCGTCTCCGCGTACAACAAGCGCGGCGAAGTACGCCTCGGTCTTGTAGCGGGCCGACGGCATCGTGACGAGCACGATGGTGCGGCCGCGACATTCGCAGCTGCGGGTCGCGAGGCCGGCGGGCGAGATGCGGTCGTCGACGGGAAGCTTCTCGCCCAACGTTGTCCACACCCGGGTGAGCGCCTCGGCGAGGTCGCCGCGTTCGGCGAGTTGCACGAAGTCCTCGGGGTTCTGGTGGGCCAGGAAGCGCAACACCCAGTGGCCGAACTCGTAGTGGTGCCGGCGGGGCTCGTCGCCGGGCATCTCGATCATGGCAATGCATCGACAACCCGCGGCGGCGGGCAAAGCAGTATCTTCGAACCGTCGTTCGTTTTTTCGAACACGACCCGGGAGGCCCCATGAACGTCGAGGACATGATCTTCGTCAGCGTCGACGACCACGTGGTCGAACCCCCGGACATGTTCGACGGTCGACTGCCCGCGAAGTACGCCGACGCCGCGCCCAAGGTCGTGCGCACCGACGCCGGAAACGACGTGTGGACGTTCGAGGGCATGACGATCCCCAATATCGGGTTGAACGCGGTCGCCGGACGCCCGAAGGAGGAGTACGGCGTCAACCCGACCGCCTTCGACGAGATGCGCGCCGGTTGCTACGACGTCGCCGAACGGGTGAAGGACATGAGCGCGGGCGGCGTGCTCGCGTGCATGTGCTTCCCGTCGTTCCCGTCGTTCTCGGGGCGGCTGTTCCTCGGCGTCGACGACAAGGATCTCGCGCTCGCGGTGGTGCAGGCGTACAACGACTGGCACATCGACGAATGGTGCGGCTCGCACCCCGGCCGTTTCATCCCGATGGCGTTGCCCGTGTTGTGGGACCCGGAACTGAGCGCGCAGGAGATCCACCGCGTTGCGAAGAAGGGCTGCCACTCGATCACGTTCACCGAGAACCCGGCCACGCTCGGGCTCCCGAGCTACCACGACGATCACTGGGACCCGATGTGGCGCGCGCTCGTCGACGAGGGAACCATCTTGAACGTGCACCTCGGGTCGTCGGGGCAGCTCGCCGTTACCGCGCCCGACGCGCCGATGGACGTCATGATCACGCTCCAGCCGATGAACATCTGCGCGGCCGCGGCTGACCTTGTGTGGTCGCGCGTCTTCAAGGAATACCCCGAGCTCAAGGTCGCGCTCTCCGAGGGCGGCACCGGGTGGATCCCGTACTTCCTCGACCGCCTCGACCGCACCTACGACATGCACCACCTCTGGACGGGCCAGGACTTCGGCGACCGGCTGCCTTCGGACATCTTCCGCGAGCACATCCTCACCTGCTTCATCGCCGACCCGATCGGGCTCGCGCTCCGGCACGAGATCGGCGTCGACAACATCTGCTGGGAGCAGGACTACCCGCACTCCGACTCGTCGTGGCCCAACGCACCCGAGGAATTCGCCAAGGTCGCGGCCAAGTACGCCGTGCCCGACGACGAGGTGAACAAGATCACGCACGAGAACGCGATGCGGTGGTACCGGTTCGACCCGTACGCACACCGCGCCAGGGAGCAGTGCACCGTCGGTGCACTGCGCGCCGAGGTCGGCGGCCACGACGTGACGATCCGCGCCATGGACAAGGGCCGGCACGATCCGAACGCGAAGATCAGCCTCGGCGAGCTGGCCGGCAAGGCGACGGCGTGACGAAAACCTCGCTGCGCGAGGGGCGCCGGCAACAGCGTCAACAGCTCAGCCGGAGCCAGATCCTCGACGCGGCCGAAGCCGTGTTCGCCCGCAAGGGCTTCCACGACGCGGCGATCAAGGAGATCGCGGCCCAGGCGGAGTTCTCGGTCGGCGCGGTGTACAGCTTCTTCGAGAACAAGGACGACCTGTTCGTCCAGATCTTCTTGCGCCGCGGCGGCGAGTTCATGGACGGCATGCGCACGCTGCTCGCCGACGACGGCGCACCGGCCGAACACCTGCGCCACTTGGCCGCGTTCCAGATCGAGTTCTTCCGCACCCACGCCAACTTCGGGCGGCTGTTCCTGCGCGCTTCGGGCGCGACGCTCGGCGATCTTGAGTCGAAGATCGACCGGGCCGTCGGCGACAACTACACCGAGGCGATGAACCTGCAAGCCAAGCTCATCCGTCGGGGCCAGGACCAAGGCGTTCTGCGCGACGGCGACCCCGACGTGCTCGCCCGCCTGTTCAGCGGTCTCGTCTCGGCGTACCAGGCCACCGACCCGGTCGTCACGGCCGCCGCCCGTCCGGGCACCGAGCCCATGCCCGTCGCGGCCTTCCTCGACATCGTCGACACGACCTTCCGGGCGTAACCGGTCAGCGTGACCCTGCGCGACGCCACTCCGCACGACGTCGAAGCGATGGCCGCGGTCTGGCGCGCCGCCGCGCTGCAGGCATACGCCGATATCTTCCCGCCCGAAGCACCCACGCCCGTGCTCGCCGACATGGTCGCGGTGGTCGGCACCGACTTGGCCGATCCGTGCACACGCGGCTTCGTCCTCGACGACGGCGGCACGATCATCGGCCTCGTCATGATCGGGGTTTGGCCCGGCACCGACGACGTCGGGCGCCTGTCACGGTTGTACGTCGACCCGCAGCACTGGGGCCGGGGTCTCGGCACCCGGTTGCACGACGCGGCGGTGGCCGCGCTCCGTCCGATGCGGTACCCGACGGCCCGCCTGTGGACCCTGCGCGACAACGTTCACGCCCGCGCGTTGTACGAACACTGGGGCTGGAAGCTCACCGACGAGATCAACGTCGTATACGACGAGGGCGGGGTCGTCGACGTGCAGTACGAGCTGGTGCTCTAAGGGTCCCGAAAATCGGTCGCCGGGGCCGGGCGCGCCCCCGTAGCCTGGACGGACCGCCTCCCGGGAGTCTGTTCGTGCGCGAGCGAGCACTGTTGCGGGCCCGGCCTTATCTCCGGCCCCACGTTTCGAAAATGGTCTTCATCGCGGTCTCCGCGCTGATCTCCATCAGTTGTTCGCTCGCGATTCCGCTCATCGCCAAGGCGGCGATCGACGGCCCGATCGCCGACGGCGACGCCTCCGGGCTCCTCCCCCTCTTCGCTGTCGCGATCGTGCTCGGCATCATCGAGATCTCACTGACGTACCGGCGCCGCCTCGCCCTGTCAGACGTGTCGACGAGCGTCGAGACCGAGCTGCGCGACGACTTCTACGCGCAGCTCCAGCGGCTCGAAGTCGGCTTCCACGACCGGTGGCAGTCAGGGCAGCTGCTCTCGCGCTCAAACTCCGACATCTCCCTCATTCGCCGGTTCCTCGCGTTCGGGACCGTGTTCTTGTTCATCCTGATCGTCGACGTGATCGCGATCTTCGTCCTGCTGATGCGACTTAACGTTTCACTGGCGTTGCTCACCATGCTCACGGCGATTCCCGTGCTCGTGCTCTGCCGCAAGTTCGAACGCAAATACCACGTGGTCGTGCGCAAGGTGCAGGACCAACAGGGCGACCTCACGACGGCGGTCGAGGAAGCGGCCAAGGGTATCCGGGTCATCAAGGCGTTCGGCCGGGCACCGGAGATGTTCGATCGCTACGACAAACAGTGCTTGGAGCTGCGAGACACCGAACTGGCGCGCGTGCGCATGCACACGAAGTTCGTGTGGGTGCTCGCGCTCATTCCGAACCTGACACTCGCGGCCATCCTGCTGATCGGGGCGGTGTACGTGTCGAACGGCACGATGACCGTCGGCGGACTCGTCGCGTTCATCACGTACGTCCTGATCCTCGTCTGGCCGGTCGAGGAACTCGCCTGGATCATCGCGATGGCGGAAGAGGCCGAGACCGCGGCCGGTCGCGTGTGGGAGGTGTTCGACACCGAGCCGCAGATCGCCGACCGTTCCGGCGCGACCCACATGGAGCGTGCCAACGGCAACGTGCGTTTCGAGCACGTCGGCTTTACGTATCCCGGTACCGACAAGACCGTGCTCCGCGCGTTCGACCTCGATATCCACCCCGGCGAGACCCTCGCGCTCGTCGGCGCGACCGGAGCCGGCAAAACGACCGCGGCGGCGCTCCTCGCCCGGCTGTACGACCCCACCGCAGGCCGGGTCCTGCTCGACGGCCACGACCTCCGCGATCTGTCGCTGCGCAGTTTGCGCGCCCAGGTGGGCTTCGCGTTCGAGGACGCAACCCTGTTCTCGGCCAGCGTGCGCGAGAACCTGTTGATCGGTCACCCCGACGCGACCGATGACGACATCGAGGAAGCCCTCGCCATCGCCCAAGCGGGCTTCGCTCACGATCTCCCGTGGGGGCTCGACACGCGCATCGGCGAGCAGGGCTTGTCGCTGTCGGGCGGGCAACGGCAACGCATCGCACTGGCGCGCTCGATCATCGGCAAACCCCGCGTGCTCGTGCTCGACGACCCGCTCTCGGCGCTCGACGTACACACCGAGGCGCATGTCGAACGCGCCATCCGCCCGCTCCTGGCCGAGTGCACGGCACTCATCGTCGTGCACCGTCCGTCGACGGTCGCCCTCGCGGACCGCGCCGCGCTGTTGCACGACGGCACCATCGTCGCGACGGGAACCCACAACGAGCTGCTCGCGACGGAACCGCGCTACGCCGCCATCCTCAGCCAGGCCGTCGCCCAACCGGACGACGACTCCGACCGGGCCATCGCCTGATGTTGTCCAGGCGCAGACCTCCGGTGCGGACAATCAATCGACGCTTCACGGGCGATGGAGCACCGGAGGTCGTAGCCGAGTGCTAGTCGAACCCGAGGGGATACCCGACGTCGACCGCGACGGGCCGCTCGACATCACGGGCGACGCGCGCGTCGACTCGTGGCGCGGCGTCGCGGCCGAAATCATCGAGGAACCGAGTGGCACGCTCGCCGGAATCCTGCGCACACGGAGCCGCACGCTCCTCGGATCACTCATCCGGCCGCACCGCAAGGGCATGTTCGTCGCGTTCGTGTTGATCGCCGTCAACACCGCGGCCCAACTGGCCGGACCCTGGCTCGTCATGCAGGGCATCGACAACGGCATCCCGCCGCTGCTCGACGGCGGCGACGGCAGCATCCAGCCGCTCGCAACTGTGGTCGTCGCGTTCGCCGTCGTCACCGTCGTCGGCGCCGCCGCGCTCAACGGCTTCCTGCTCGTCACGGGACGCATCGGCCAGGACGTGTTGCTCGACATCAAGCGCCGGGTCTTCATGCACTTCCAGAACCTCAGCATGTCGTTCCACGAGCGGTACACGTCGGGGCGGGTGATCTCACGACAAACCTCCGACGTCGAAGCGATCGCGCAAATGCTCGGCCACGGCATCGTCGTCCTCGTGTCGTCCAGCCTGCTTGTCGTCGGCATCGCCGTGATGATGCTCGTTCTCGACGTGCGACTCGCGCTGGTCGTGATGTTGGCGTTCCCCGTCCTGTGGGGCCTCACCCGTTGGTTCCGCAACCAGTCCGAACGCGCGTACCGGGCAACGCGCGAGGCGATCGCACTCGTGATCGTGCACTTCGTCGAGAGTCTGGGCGGGATCCAGGCGGTGCACGCGTTCCGGCGGGAGCCCCGCAATCAGGAGATCTACGAGCACCTCGACGACCGGTACCGCGCGGCGAATGTGTGGTCGAACCGACTCGCGGCCGCGTACGGCCCCGGCGTACAACTCGTCGGCCGGTTCACCATGGCCACGGTGCTGCTCGTGGGCGGTTACCAGGCGGTCGAGGGCAACATCAGCGTCGGTGTGCTCGCCGCGTTCATGTTGTACGTGCGGCGGTTCTTCGAGCCCATGCAGGAGTTGAGCCAGTTCTACAACTTGTTCCAGGCGTCGACCGCCGGTCTCGAGAAGCTCTCGGGTGTCCTCGACGAACAGCCGAGTGTGCCGATCCCGGCCGACCCGGTGCGCCTCCCCGACCCGCGCGGCGAGGTCCGGTTCGAGGGCGTCGCGTTCGCGTACCGCGAGAAGCCGGTGCTCCCGCACCTCGACCTCGCAATACCTGCGGGCCAGACCGTCGCGCTCGTGGGCGCGACCGGCGCGGGCAAGACCACCGTTGCCCGGCTCGCGGCGAGGTTCTGGGACCCGACATCGGGACTCGTCACGCTCGACGGCGTCGACCTGCGCGATCTCGACCCCGACGACCTCAGCCGCGCGGTTATAACCGTCACCCAGGAGAACTTCATGTTCTCCGGCTCGGTCGCCGACAACATCGAGTTCGGCCGGCCCGGCGCAAGCCGCGCCGAGATCGAACACGCAGCCCACGCGATCGGCGCTCACGATTTCATCGCCGCCCTCCCCGACGGCTACGACACCGATGTGCACCAGAAGGGGGCGCGTCTCTCGGCCGGGCAGCGGCAACTGGTCGCGTTCGCACGCGCGTTCCTCGCCGACCCGGCCGTCCTCATCCTCGACGAGGCGACGTCGTCGCTCGACATTCCGTCGGAGCGACTCGTGCAGCACGCGCTGCGAACCTTGCTCGCCGACCGCACCGCGGTGATCATCGCCCATCGCCTCACGACCGTGGAGATCGCCGACCGGGTGGTCGTGCTCGACGGCGGGCGCATCCACGAAGACGGCACGCCGCGCGACCTCATCTACCACGGTGGCGCGTACGCCGACCTGCACCAAGCCTGGCTCGATAGCTTGGTGTGAATGACCCGAACGGTTCTCGGCCACAGCGTGCAGCGGGTCGAGGACCGGGCGTGCCTCACCGGCACGACGCAGTACGTCGACGACGTCGCGCTCTCGGCCGGCGCACTGTGGGCCGTATTCGTACGGTCCGAAGCGGCGCACGGCGAGCTACGCGGCGTGGACACCACCGCGGCGCGCGCGATGCCGGGTGTCGTCGGCGTGTTCACCGATGCCGACCTCGCACTCGCGCCGGCGCGCGCCATGGGTGGCGACGGGATGATGGACCGGCCTCGCCTGGCGCGCGATCGCGTGCGGTTCGTCGGCGAACCGTTCGCGGTCGACGTCGCGGAAACGCGCACCCGTGCCGTCGACGCCGCCGAGTTGGTCGACGCCGACATCGCGACGCTGCCGGTCGTCGTCACCGCGGACGACGCGATCGCGGCCGGTGCACCGCTGCTGTTCCCCGAGTTCGGGTCGAACGCGACGACTGGTGCCGTTCCCGACGCGTTTGGGGCCGGGTTCGCCGATGCCGAAGTCACGGTGCGGGCCCGCATCGTGCACCCGCGTGTCGCGCCGGCACCGATGGAACCGAACGGGTGCGTAGTCGTGCCCGACGGTGACCGGATCGCGGTGTGGGCGAGCACGCAATCGGTCTTCGGGGTCCGCGGCGAGATCGCCGCCGCGTTGGGGATCGAACCCGACCAGATCGTCGTGCGGGCGCCCGCCGTCGGCGGCGGCTTCGGTGCCAAGGGCGGGGCGTACAACGAGCAGATCGTGGTCGCCGCAATCGCCCGCACCCTGGGCCGCCCGGTCGCGTGGACCGAGACCCGTCGCGAGAACTTCCTGAACATGACGCACGGACGCGACCAGGTGCACGACGTCGAGATCGGAGCCCGGCGCGACGGCCGCATCGTCGGGTTGCGGGTGCGTGCGCTCGCAAACGTCGGCGCGTACCCGATCCGCGGCGCGTTCATCCCCTGGGTCACGCAGATCATGGCGTCGGGCGTGTACCGCATCCCGACCGTCGAGTTCCATGGCATCCCGGTGGTCACGAATACGACGCCGACCGGCCCGTACCGCGGCGCCGGGAGGCCCGAAGCCGCGGCCATGACCGAACGGGCGATCGAACTCCTCGCCGACGAGCTGAGGATGGACGCGGTCGAACTGCGCCGCCGCAACTTCATCCCGCGCGAGGCGTTCCCGTACAAGACTGCAACGGGTGCGACGTACGACACCGGCGACTACCAGCTTGCGTTGTCGGAAGCGTTGCGGCTCAGCGGCCACGACCAGTGGCGCACCGTGCAGGCGACGCGCCGCCGCAAGGGCGGTCATCTCCAACTCGGCATCGGCGTGGCGAACTACGTCGAGGTCAGCGGCCGGGGCGGCGAGTACGGCTCGGTGCGCGTCGACGCCGACGGTTCGTGCACCGTCGTCACGGGCAGCGTCCCCAACGGCCAGGGCCACGAGACCACGTGGGCGCAGATCGTGTCGGCCGAGACCGGCATTCCGTTCGAGCGCATCACCGTGGTGCACTCCGACACCGACCTTGTCCCGCACGGTGTCGGCACGTTCGGGTCGCGGTCCGCCCAGCTTGCAGGCAGCGCCGCGCACCGCGCCGCGGCCGAGGTCCTCGACCAGGCCCGTCACGTCGTCGCCGACCTGCTCGAAGCCGCGGTCGATGACATCGTCGTGTTCGACGACGGCCGCCTCGGCGTCAACGGCGTTCCCACGTCGGCAACATCGTGGGAGCAGATCGCAGGCCGCGCGCCGGAACCCCTGTTCGCCGAGGTCGACTTCGACTCTGACGGCTCGTTCCCGTTCGGATGCCACGTCGCGATCGTCGAGCTCGACACGGAGACGGGCGGCGTGACGTTGCTGCGCCTCGTTGCGGTCGACGACTGCGGGACGGTCCTGAACGAGATGCTCGCCGCGGGACAAGTTCACGGCGGCGCGGCGCAGGGGGTCGCGCACGCGCTGTTCGAACAGGTCGTGTTCGACGAAGACGGCAACCCGTTGACGACGAGCTTCCTCGACTACGCGGTGCCGAGCGCGGCCGAGCTGCCGTCGTTCGAGGTACACCACACGGTGACGCCGACACCGCGCAATCCGCTCGGTGCGAAGGGCATCGGCGAGTCGGGTACGACCGGCGCGACCGCGGCGGTGTGGAACGCGGTGGTCGACGCGCTCCGGCCGTACGGCGTGCGCCACCTCGACCCGCCGTTCACCCCCGAACGCGTGTGGCGCGCTACGAGGGAACGATGACAGCCGCGTCCGGCACGTGCAGCAGCACGTCTTCGGCGTTGCTGCCGCGGCGTACGGCGATACCGATCAGCACGGTGCAGACCTGATCGACGAACGTCGCAGGTGCGGTCGGCATGCCGGACACGAGGGCGCGGAGGTTCGGCAGTTCGTCAGCCGGCCGCTGCGCGAGCTCGCGGTGGAACTCGGCGATCGCGGGGCGGCCCACGCGCGCCGCCTCCATCTCGCGGATGCGGCCGACGGCCGCACCGAGGGCGCACTGGCTGACGAGCATGTACGCGTCGAGCGCTTCGGCGGGCGTGAACCCGTGGCGCACGAGGAGACCGACGACCGCGTCGACCGCGGTGACGACCCGCTCGATACCGATCGAGCCGTTGAGGAACTGGCTGAGCAGCTCGGGCTGGTCGACGAACGCGTCGTAGTTGTGGTTCGCCCACTCGACCAGCCACGGCGCCCAGTGCTGGCCGTGGTCGACCGGGATCTGGATGAGCGACGTGGAGTACTCGGCCGCGAGGCGCATCAGGTCGTCGCGGCCTTCGACGTGGTGGTACAGGCCCGGGACGCTCACGCCGAGGTGGTCGGCCACGGCCTTCATCGTGACCTGGTCGAGGCCGATCTCGTACGCGGCCCGGGCGATCATGTTGCGATCGAGACGAGCCGGGCGGCCGACCTTGCCCCGCATCAGACCTCCTGTTCCGAATGAGTTTCGGAAGCGTACTTGAATGGCCCGATGCCGCCAGCGAGACTGGTCCCGATGCGCCGTTTCCTCGCCAGTGGGCTGGCTGCTGTCGCTCTACTCGGCGCATGCGGCAGCGGTGACGACGACGCGGCCGAAGCACCCGATCCGCCGCCGGAAACCGTGGCGCCGACGACCACCACGACGCGCCCGCAGAGCGACGACGTCGAGACGCGCGAAGAGACGTACGTCGACGCGTCGCGGCCGACGCAGGCATTCCGCGACTACGCGGGTGCACCCGACCGCACGCTGCGCGTCGTGTTCCACGTCCCGTCGGGCGACGGGCCGTTCCCGCTCGTGCTCTTCAGCCACGGCCTCGGCGCGACTCCCGAGGCGTACGCCCCGTTGCTCGACGTCATCGCGAGCGCCGGCTATGTGGTCGCGGCGCCCGCATACCCGCTCTCGAATGGCAACGCCGTCGGCGGCGGCTCGGTTGTCGACACCGCGAACCAGCCGGCCGACGCTTCGTTCGTGCTCGACGAGGTGCTCGCGGCATCCGACGACGACGCCAGCTGGCTGGCCGGCCTTGTCGACGCCGAGCACATCGCGCTCGGCGGCCATTCCCTCGGCGGCATCACCACGCTCGGCTTCTTCAACTCGTGCTGTGCCGACGACAGGGTCGACGCTGCGTTCCCGATCTCGGGTCGCGTCGTCAACTTCCCGGGCACGGCGTACGCGGGTATCGCGGTGCCGGTGCTGCTCATCCACGGCGACCACGACGAACTCGTGCCCTACGCGTCGAGTGAAGAGGCATACGCGAACGTCGTGTCGCCCAAGTACCTCCTCACACTCGTCGGCGGCACGCACTCGGGCATTTTGCGGGCGGAACAAGGAGCGATCACGACGACTGTCATCCTCGATTTCCTCGACGGCTATCTGAAGGACGACGCCGCCGCGCTCGACGACATCACCGAGGACGGCAACGTCGAAGGCGTTGCGACCTTGGTGAGCGCATGACCGCGCCGTACTACGACCCGTACGACGCGGACATCGACATGCATCCGCATCCCGTATGGCGGCGGCTACGCGACGAGGCACCGCTTTACTACAACGAGCAGTACGACTTCTACGCGTTGAGCCGTTACGAGGACGTGCTCGCCGCGTCGCTCGAGTGGCAGACGTACAGCTCGGCGCGCGGCACGGTGCTCGAGATGATCGACACGTCTCCCGCGCTCGACGGGCTCAGCCCGTACGGCACGAAGATGATGATCTTCCTCGATCCCCCGCCGCACGACGAGCTCCGCAAGCTCGTGAGCCGCGCGTTCACACCGCGCCGCGTGTCGGCCCTCGAAGACCGCACCCGTGAGTTGTGCCGCGAGTTGCTCGAGGCCCAGGCCGGCGGCAGCGGCTTCGACTACCTCGACGACTTCGCGGCCCGCATCCCGGTCATGTTGATCAGCGCGCTGCTCGGGATTCCGAAGGAGGACCAGAACCAGCTCCGGATCTGGGCGGACCTGATGCTGCGCTACGAACCCGAAGGTGTGAGCCCCGAGAAGCTCGCCGGGCTCCGGAGCCTCAACGAGTACATGGCGAACTTCGTGCGTGAGCGCGAGGCTCGCCCGCAGGACGACATGGTCTCCGATCTGCTCGCGAGCGAGATCGCACTCGAAGACGGGACTCGGCGAAAGCTCGACTTCGAGGAAGTCATGGCCTTCTTCACCCTCCTGCAGGTCGCGGGGAGCGAGACGACGGCGCGCCTCCTCGGCTGGGCGGCCGTGCTGCTCGCGCGCCATCCCGAGCAGCGCGAGAAGCTGCTCGCCAACCGCGAGCTGATCGGGAACGCAGTCGAGGAATTGCTTCGGTACGAGGCGCCGTCGCCGATCCAGGCCCGGTTCGTGACGCGCGACGTCGAGTGGCACGGCCAGAGCGTGCCGGCCCGCTCGAAGGTCGCGCTGCTCACCGGGAGCGCGGGTCGCGACGAACGCGAGTATCCGAACGCCGACCGCTTCGACGTGGAACGGCGCTTCGACCGCCACGTGACGTTCGGGTACGGCATCCACTTCTGTCTCGGCGCCAGCCTGGCGCGCCTCGAAAGCCGCGTCGTACTCGACGAAACGCTCGCCCACTTCCCCGAGTGGGGCGTCGACGAGTCGAAAGTCGAGTTCGTACGCACCACGACCGTGCGCGGCCCGGCCCGAGTTCCGATCACCCTCCCCTGATACGTTCCGAGCATGATCGTCGTGGTCGCAGCACTCAAGGGCGGGGTCGGCAAGACGACGACGTCCGTCTATCTCACCGCGGTCGCGGCCAACAGCCGCCGTCCGGCAACACTCGTCGACGCCGACCCGCAGGCCAGCGCCGCCGACTGGATTGAAACCGCCGAAGACGAGAACTTCGAGCACGTCACGTTGATCGAAGCGCCGACCGACCGGTTGTTGATGAAGACCCTCGACCGCGTCGATGCCGACGACATTGCGATCGTCGACACGCCGCCCGGCAATGAACGCCTCGTCGCCAAGGCGTTCGACCGCGCCGACGCCGTGATCATCCCGACGCGCATCGGCGGCGTCGAGACGACGCGTGTCGAAGCGATCCTCGACATCGTCCCGTC
Organism: Actinomycetes bacterium; assembly: GCA_031404355.1. Lineage (GTDB taxonomy): Bacteria > Actinomycetota > Acidimicrobiia > IMCC26256 > PALSA-610 > JANNHK01. The sequence continues at coordinate 2,759 of JANNHK010000519.1, read as the reverse complement.
GAAACTGCCCGTCGGGCTGGTGATCTGCTCGGCCCGCACGTACACGCGCGACTACCAGGACACGGTCGCGGCGTGGACCGACGCCGGCGTCTCCGTTTGGGGTTCGGTCCCCGAACGCGTTTCGATCGCGGCCGGACCCGAAGGCTGGTTGTCGACCGACGGGCTCGAGTCGTACCGGAGCATCTGGCGTCGCGTGTTGCGCGCCGTGCGCGAGAACTGAGCGCGACCGCGACAAAGTCGCTTTCTGGTCGCGCGTATGTGTTGCCAGGAACATATACGCGCGACCAGAACGGCCTATTTGCGGCCTAGATCGAGGCGGCGAGCGCGTCCGCGGACGCGTCGGCGGTGCCGAAGTGGGTGTCGAGCACCCACGCGCGCTTGAGATAAAGGTGCACGTCGACTTCCCAGGTGAAGCCCATTCCGCCGTGGACCTGGGTGGCCGCTTTGCCGTTGGCGATAGCAGCTTCGCCCGCGACGACCTTGGCCCCGGCGATCGAGCGGTCGACGTTTCCGAACTCGGGCACGTCGAGGTGCGCGCCCGCCGCGTAGACCGCGGCGCGGGCGACTTCGGTACGGGTGAGCATGACGGCGAGGATGTGCTTCACGGCTTGGAACGACCCGATCGGCCGGTCGAATTGCCGGCGCTCCTGCGCGTACGCGACCGACATCTCGGTACACCGGTCGGCGAGTCCCAACTGAAACGCCGCCGTGAGCACCGCCCCCGCCCGTGCGTCGATAGGGGTGCGTCTTTGACCCCCTACCGACGCACCAAGGGAAGCGCGCCACACGGGGGTGAGGGGGTCGAGAGGCCAGGGCGACGGCTCGGCCGTCAGCGTCGACGGGTCGACGGCCGTCGTCGTGTCGCCGTCAAGCACATAGAGCGCGTCGAGTTGGTCGAGGTGTTCGACCCATGCCGGGTCGGCGCGTTCGACGACGCCGACGATGCCCTCGCCTGCCAACAGCGACCCCACGAGCGGGCCGGGAACGCAATACCGGCCGAATTGTTCGAACACGACCGCGCAATCGGCCCACGCGAAGCCGTCGGCGCGGAGCGAGAAGACGCCCGCTTCCTTCAGTTCGTCGAACATGGCGCGGTCGAAGCCTTCGCGGATGCGGTCGGGGCCGAAGCGGCCCGATAGCAGCGACGCGATGCCGTCGCGCAGCGCGACCTGATCGTCGGAGAGTTCGAGGTCCATCTAGCCCTGCCCACTCATCGGGGTTCCCTCGGGAGGCCAAGCACACGCTCGCCAATGATGTTGCGCTGGATCTGCGACGCGCCGGCGGCGATGGTCAGCGCGAGCGTGCGCAGCCGTTCCTCGACGAGTTCGTTGCCATCGATGTGGAGCGCGTCGCGGTCGAGGACGCGCAGGCACAGCTCGCCGAAGCGCTGGCGGGCCTCCGAGTAGGCGAGCTTGATGACCATGGCACCGGGTCCGACGGTGCCGCGCGCTGACTGCGACACGTTGCGTTTCGTCAGCGCCCACAGCGCGTCGAACTCGGCCAAGCAGCGGCCCAGTTCGCGCTGATGGGCGGGATCGTGCACGAGCGGGGCGAGGTCTTCGCACAGTCGCAGGGAGTCGATGAGTTCGCTCACGAACGCAGTGCCGCGTTCGTACTTGAGCGTGACGTTCGTGATCCGCCAGCCGTCGTTCTCCGCGCCGACCCGGTTCGCGACCGGCACCCGTACGTCGGTGAGGAACACTTCGGCGAACTCCGAAGACCCGAGCACCGTCTTGAGCGGACGCACCTCGATGCCGGGCAGTTCCATCGGCAGGATCAGCCACGAGATGCCACGGTTCTTGGGCGCGTCGGGGTCGGTGCGTACGAGGAACTCACCGACGTCGGCGATCTGGCCGAACGAACACCAGATCTTCTGGCCGTTCAACACGTAGTCGTCGCCGTCGCGATCGGCGCGCGTGCGCAACGACGCGAGGTCGCTCCCGGCGCCCGGCTCGGAGAAGCCCTGGCACCACACTTCGTCGCCGCACAAGATGCGCGGGAGGTGCGCGGCCTTCTGTTCCTCGCTCCCCTCCTCGATCAACGTTGGTCCCGCGTGCAGTGTGCCGACGAAGTTCACGCCGACATACGGTGCGCGCGCCCGGGCCGTCTCCTCGAAGAAGATGAGTTGCTCGGTCGGTGACGCGCCGCGCCCGCCGTGCTCGGCCGGCCAGTGCAGCCCCGCGTACCCGGCGTCGAACAGGCGCCGCTGCCAGTCGGTGTCCCACTTTCGCCGCTCGTCCCAGGCGTCGCGCGCCGGTTCCGGCGCAAGCTGCGGAAGCTCGGCGTCGAGCCACACCCGCAACTCGGATCGGAAGGCCTCGTCGGCCTCGGAATACCGCAACTCCACAGGCGGCGGAGTCTAGGAGTGACGCGCTTCCTGCTCCGATCGTGCACGGGCCCTCGCAATCATCCGCTGCGTCCGCGCCGGCATGAAGACCGGGGCCTCACGAGCCTCGATTGTGTCGCCTACTGCGCGCAGCACGGCGCGTCCCGTCGCTCGGGGCAGATGGTCGAGCCCTAGGGCCTCGATCTTCCGCCCCGCAGCGTCGAGCATTTCCATCTTGCCGCGGTCGCCGTACTGCGGATCCGAGAAGTAAATGCGCCCCGTGGAATCGATGGTCAGGTCGTTGGGCTGATTGAATCGCTTTCCTTGGTAACGATCGGCGAGTACGGTGAGTTTCCCGCCAGCGTCGCGCCGCGCGACTCGCCGCCGCACCGGTTCACAAATCACCAGGTGCCCTTCGCGATCGAAGGCGAGC
>JANNHK010000518.1:0-34424 GCA_031404355.1 Actinomycetes bacterium | reverse complement strand
CATCATCGGCTTCTCCGTCCTCGGCAACTTCGGCATCCTCGCCCGGGAACGCGTACAGGTACTCCCATTCGTCCTCGTACTCCTCGCGCTCCCGAAACGAGCAGCGAAGCCCGAACCCCGGCGCGTCGTGCGGGCGCCGGTGCTCTACCCCATCTCGAACGGTCCGCGGCGATGAGCACGGACGGCGCGATCGTCGCGCCGATTCCGGCGCCGAAGGCCATCGCGGTCGTATCCGGCGATGCACTCCTCGGCCAGGCGCTCGCCGCCATGATCGAGGACGCGTGCGCGGTTCGCGCGCGTCGCGTGGGTCCGGATCGTCCGCGCCCCGACGCCGAGAGCCTGGTACTCATCGACGGCCGCGACCTTGCGACACTCGGCGATGCGGCAGCGATCGCCGACGCTGCGCCCTACGGCATCGTCATCGACGACGGGCCGCACGACGTACTGCGCGATTCGCCGAGACGCACGACGATCCGGCGAGCGAAGGGACTGGCCGACCTCGAAGCCGTTCTCGACGGGGCCGGCATGCCGATCCTCCGCCCTCCGCCGGCGGCACGGGAGGCGCCCGGCCTGAACGATCCGGGCTTCGTCGACCAACTGACCGAGCGCGAGTACGACGTCCTCGCGTGGCTCCGAAAAGGAGCCTCGACGATCGAGATCGCCGTGAGTCTCGGCATCTCGCCCGGAACCGCGCGCACCCATCTCCAGAATGTGCTCGCGAAAATGGGAGCGACGTCGAGACTGCAAGCCGTCGCGGCATCGCGCGAGCCGCTCGTTCTCCGCCACGGCGACGCGCGCGACCGTCGAGCGGGGGTCGTTCGGGTTGTGGTGGGCGCGAGGTACCTGCTCGATGCCACCGCGCTCGGGCACGTACTCGCCGACGCGGGCATCGAAACCGTCGCGCTCGCCGGCCGGCCGCTGGCCGTCGCGTCCGGTGCCGTACGCGTTGCCCCAGATGTCCTGCTTATCGAAGGCGAACCATTCGACGAAGTTCTGCAGGCGTGCGCGTTGGTGAAAGAAGGCGATGCCGGGACCCGGGTCATCCTTTTGAGCGACAAAGCCGACGAGCAGCTCCTCAGTCGCTCCGTCGAAGCCGGCGCCGACGGCTTCCTGTCGCACCTGAGCACCCCGGCAGAGATGTGTGACGCGGTGCGCCGCGTCGCGAAGGGCGAGGCCGCCATTCCGACCGACATGCTCGCGCCGCTCCTGCGGGGACTGATTGTTCACCGGCGCGAGGAAGACGAGATCATCCGCCGCTTCGCGCGGTTGACGCAGGCCGAACGCCGCGTGCTCGTGTTGCTCACCGAGGGGTTGGACCAGGCCGCGATCACGAAGCACCTCTCGGTTTCGCGGCACACGGTGCGGACCCACGTGCAGAGCGTGCTACGGAAGCTCGAGGTGCATTCGCAGCTCGCGGCGGCGACACTCGCGATTTGTTACCGCCTCGTCGAGCGCTTCGGAGACGAGGACCCCATCTGATGGGCGAGATGAGCGACATCCCGGAAATTCCGGAGACGCCGCGTCGCCGGCCGGGGCTCCGGCCGGAGCGCGTCGGCGACGGCGTCATCCTCGTCGACGGCACCGGCGCGGAGGTGTGCGTGTTGAACGAGACGGCGTTCGCGCTGTGGCAACTGTGCGACGGCGCAACGAGTCCGTCCGAGATCAGTGCCGCGGTCAGCGCCGCCGTGGGCCTCGACGGCCCGACCGCTCGGCTCGAAGTGACCGCCGCGCTGGCCGAACTCCGTCGCTCCGGGGCGCTCGTGTGAGCAGGCCCGGTGTTGTCAGGCGGCGTCCCGTGCCCATAGGCTCACGCAGCGTGGTGCGGGGTCTCGGGCGGGTCGGACCCGGCGCGCGGCCGGGTCGAATTCGAGAGGACGCTGCATGAAGTTGAGTCGGTACCTGAGCGCACTCCGGCGGTACTGGCTGCTCGTTGCCGCACTGACCCTCGTCGGCGTCATGGCGGGATTCGCGACGGGCGGCGCCGCGACGACACGCACCCGCCCGGCGGCGACGCCCTACTACGCCACCGCGACGCTGCTCGTCGACGAAGAGGGGTCGACCTCGGGTCGGACGCAGTCCACCTCCGACGTCAACCTCGACAAGTTGTACGTGTTATCGGCCGATGTCGCGGCGCGCGCGGCGCAGATCCTCGGATACACAGGCCCGCCGTCCGATCTGGCGGCGACCGTGACGACCGCCTCCGACACGGTCGTGGGCAGCCTCGCCATCACCGCAACCGGCACGAGTGCCGAGGAAGCGGCGGCCACGGCCGACGCGTTCGCGCAGGGTCTCCTGGCTTTCCTCCAGGAAAAGAACACCACCGCCCATCAGGCCGAGCTCGATGCCGCCGACGCGCGCGTCGCCGCGCTCCAGCAGCAACTCGACGCCACGCCGCCCCCCGCCCCTAGTGAGCGGACGGCAAGCAGTGCGCAGTACGACGCGCTGGCCTCGGCGTACCAAGAAGCGTTCACGGAACTGACCACGCTGCGGGCGACGACCCCGTCCGCGCGGCTCGAACTCGCGGTCGCGCCGGTGGGTCTGCCCGGACTGCCCCCCGTTGTGGTCACGCCCGCCGCCGGTGGGGCTCGGCCGGGCGAGACGGCCACGGAATCGACCGACGCTGTCCGTCGGGGATCGAAGAGCCGGCTCCCGCGTCCCGTCCGCGGCGCGGCCGTCGGGCTGGTCGGGTTCCTCCTCGGCCTGGGCCTGGTCTTCGTCCTCGACCGGATCGACCCGCGCCTGCGGACCGGCCAAGACGCGGAGGAGGCGTTCGGCCTTCCCGTTCTGGCCGAGATCCCGAAGCAGCGCAGACGCGCCCGGCGTGGTTCGAAGATCGTGATCGGACGACGCGGCACGGAACTCGTCGCCGAGGCGTACCGCCAACTCCGCGCCGTCCTCTTCGGGTCGAACCCGTTGCCGGCCGCGGTAGCGGCCAACGGGTCGTCGGGTCGCGACTCCCGAACGGGCGGCGGGCCGCGCACGATCCTGGTGACAGCGGCCGCCGAGAACGAATCGTCGAGCGCGACGGTCGCCAACCTCGCCGCCGCGGTCGGGGAGTCGGGCCGATCGGTCATCGCGATCAGCACGAGGTTCGAGCGCGACGAGCTGCCCGCCTACTTCTCGGTCCCGGCGACGCCCGGTCTCGCCGAGGCCCTCGAAGCCGACCCGCCGACGCTCGAAGCGGTGGCGAAGGACGCTCCCCTCCAGGGTGTGAGGATCGTTCCGAGCGGGATACCCGTTCGAAGCACCGCGGAGTTGGCGACGCGCGCGCAGAACCTCGTGCGCGCACTGCGCGACGGACCCGAACTGGTCATCATCGACGCCCCGCCGTTGCTGTCGTCGAGCGCGACCGCGGACCTCTGCACCGCGACCGACGCGGTCGTGGTCGTCTGCCGGGCCGGGCACACCACTCGGGGGCAAGCCGCCGCGGTATCGGACCGGCTCGCCCTCCTCGGCGCGAGCGTCGCAGGTGTCGTCGTGGTCGGCACGACCGGACGGACGCGCCGCGCGTCACCGCGCGTCGCGCGCCCGCCGGAACACGAAGCGCGCGGCGAGCGCGTCGACGTCGCACGCGACGGCGAGGTCGTCGACCTGTCGGTCGTGCCGGAAACCAGCACGTCGTGACCGAGTCCTTCACGCGCGCGGACGACGTCTTGTGGCGGCGGACCTCGTGTGCCGTTCTCGTGCTGCCCGACGCCGCGCCCGAAGCAACGGTCTTGTCCGGCTCGGCGGTCGCGGTCTGGGACGAACTCGGGGAACCGCGCGGGGCCAACGAGATCGTCACACGCGTCGCCGCGGCCTTCGCAATCGACGAGACCACGTGCGCACGCGGGGTACTCGCGCTACTCGGGACGTTGCGCGACGCCGGCGCCGTCACATGCTCGCCGTAAGGGGATACGACGACGCATCGCGTGCGGTTGCCGCGCACGACCTGCCGGCGCCGGGTCGGGGATTTCCCGACGAACCGCTGACCGGTGACGCGTGGAAGGCGTTCTCGGCGATCGCGACGACGCAGCGACTCGGGGGGCTGCTCGGTCGCGCGGTAGCCGACGGCGCGGTCTCGTTGTCCGACGAGCATCGGGCCGAAGCCGAACAATGGGAGCTTTCGTCGGCGCGCACGTCGCTGTTTCTGGAGCGGGCACTGCTCGAGGTGTGGCAGTGCTTCGAAGCCGCGGCGATTCCCGTGCGAGTCCTGAAGGGTCCGGCCCTCGCGCACACCGTGTACCCGGCGGCGGCTATGCGCCCGTTCGGCGACGTCGACATTCTCGTTCCGGGCGAGCACTTCGATCGTGCCGTCGCGAAACTCGTCGACGGCGGCGGCGCGCGGAGCTACGGAGAACCGCGTCCGGGCTTCACGAGCCGGTTCGGCAAGGGTGTCTCGCTGACGCGTCGCGACGGGTACGAGATCGACGTGCACCGAACATTCGTATCGGGCCCCTACGGCCTGCTCGTCGATACCCCACCGCTGTTCACCGGCGGCAGCCGGTTCCGGATCGGCGGACGCGACGTGCTGGGCCTCGAGCGCGAGGCACAGTTCGTCGGCTCCTGCTACCACGCCGTATTGGGCAGCGCGGTTCCGAGACTCCTGCCGTTACGCGACGTGCTCCAGATCGCGCTCACGGAACCCTTCGACCTCTCGCGCGCCCGGACGTTGTGGGAGTCGTGGCGAGGTGACGCTGTCGTCGCGCTCGCCGTCAGCCACGCATGCAACGTGCTCGGCGTCGCACCCACCTTCGACCTTGCCGCGTGGGCCAAGGACTACCGGCCGACGCCGCGGGAACAGCACTACCTCGACCTGTACGTCGACTCGTCGCGCAGCTACGCGCGCCAGGCGCTCGCCGGGGTGGGAGCCATCCGCGGCGTGCGGGCCAAGGCCGCGTACGTCACCGCCCTCGCCGCCCCGAGCGGCGAATACCTGCGCGCTCGGGACGGCAGCTACATCCGGCGCGCCTGGCGCGCGGGCCGGCTGGCTGTGACCCGGAGTGGGCGGTGAGCGCCGTCGACATCGAAGGCAAACGAGGGGACCGCCCGTCACCGGTGGCGAGGTTGCTCGACGCCCGGACATGGGGCCATCAGACGAAGACGTTCGACGCGCTCGGCTTCACCTTTGCCGTGCGGACAGCCGATCCCGCGCTCGGCGCGTATCTCGACGCCGCCTATGCGTCACTCGCGCAGGACGGCGACCCCGACCACCTCTACTCGATCGTCGAACGCGAACCGAGGGAGCGGCGCGGGTTCAGCGTCTTCCTCGACGGTCGTCGTACCGACAGCCTGGACACCGCGGCCCAGACACTGCGCTATCTCACTTGGCACATCAACCGTGAGGTCACGCACCACGCCGAACTCGCCGGCGAGTTATTGGTCTTCCACGCGTCGGCCGTGGCGCGAGACGGCCGGGCCGCGATGTTCGTCGCGCCGATGAACTCCGGGAAGAGCACCATCGCGACCGCGCTGGTACGCGGCGGGCTCGACTACGTGACCGACGAAGCCGTCGCGTTCGACGAACGCGGCGTCATGGTCCCGTACCCGCGGCCGGTTGCGCTCGAACGCGGGTCGTGGTCGCTGTTCCCCGACCTGGGCCCGCGCTCGGCGCCGGGTATCGAGCGCTATCTCGGCCAGCAGTGGCTCGTGCCGCCGGGTGCGCTCCGGCCGGCCGCGGTCGCGGGACCCGGCCGGGCCGCGCTGGTGGTGAAGCTGCGCTACGACGCCGGCGCGACGACGTTGGTCCGACCGATGCGCCGAGCGCATATGGTCCCGCACCTGGTGGAGCAGTCCTTCACGTTCCACCGCCTCGGCCGGAGCGCACTCACCCGCGTCGCAGAAATCCTGGCCGGGGCCACGTGCGTAGAACTGACCATGAACGACCTGGACGAGGCCTGCACCGCGGTCCTCGCCTGCCTCGACGACGGAGCGACGGGCCATGACTGAACCGCACCTCGACCACGCGCATGCTCACGGGAGCACCGAACCCGACGAACTCCCGGAACTCGACGAGTCGTTCTCGCCCGCTCGGCGCGACGCGATCGCGAGTGTCGAGATCGACGGCGAAGCCGTGTGCTACGACACGGCGAGCGGCGAAGTCCACGTACTCAATCCTGCTGCCGCGCTCGTATGGGACTGTCTCCAGGTCCCCGGAACGATCCGCGAAATCGTCGACGATCTCGTCGCCGAACTCGGACTCGACCGCGGCGTCGTGAGCAGCGACGTCCTCGACGCCGTCGCCCGGATGGTCGCCAACGGTCTGGTCGTCGGGGCGAACGACGACGCGGTCCTCGCCGAGGAACGCGCCCCCGAACCCGTTCCGGAACGGCGCTACATACCCGAGGTGCCGACCACCTGCATGGCCAAGGTCGACGACCTGGGCTGGGCGGGGTCGATCAGCGTGCAGGCGGGAACCCTGGTCCTCGGCGTGCGCGCCAACTCGGAAGAAACGCTCGCCCTCTTGCGCGAGATCCTGCACGATCACCTCGTCGTCGACGACGACACGCCACCGAACTATTCGGTCAGCCTCGCCCCGCCGTCGAGCGGATCGGGGAAGCGCGAGCTGCACGTGCTGTACCGGTCGTGCGAGCTGACGATCCGGTCACGAATCCCGAGCCGCGTCGTGGAGGGCCTGCTCGCGCACCTGTCTGCCCAAGTTGCGAGCCAGGAGCACGGGGCAGTCCGGCTCGCCGCACTCACGCTCGTGGCCGACGGGCGGGCGGTGCTCGCATCGCGCCACTTCCGCGCAGTCATCGAACGGCTCGAGCCGCGTCTCAACGCACGCGGCATCACCGTCGCCGACGTGCCCGCCGTCGAACTGCTCGCCGACGACGCGATCGTCGTCCCGCGGACACGGTTCTCGCAGGGTGGCCGCGCCGCTGACATGCTGGCGGCGTGGGATGCCCGCGCGGAACGGGGCCGGGAACCCGCCGTCGTCGCGAGCGGGCGTTACGAACTGGCCGGCCTCCTGTTCGAGACGCAGGAGAACGTGCCGGCGACGAACCTCTCGTCGATGCTCGAACTCCTGGCGCGCGTCTCGAACATCGAAGCGCTCCCGGGTCAGTCCACGCTCGACCGCTTGGAGCGCGCGCAGTCGCGGGTGCCGAGCCGCTGGGCGCACTGGTCGGAGCCCGAAGCGGTGGTCGACGCCGCCGCCGAACTGCTTTCGCTCGGCGGGACTACTCGGGCGGGGTAACGGCGACTGTCGTCGTACCGAGCGACGAATGCGTGACCGTCACCTGCGATACGTCGGACACCTCAACGCCGGCTTGGGTGAGCGCGGCTTGGACCTGGGGCGTCTGCAGCGCTTCTTCGAGTGCTACCCGGAGTGAGGCTTCGAGTCCTGCGGAATATGCCATCGTGGCGCTCTCCTTGGTTTCTGGTCGCAGAGGTTTGGGTCCGCAGAGGTTTGGGTCCGCAGGGTCAGATGACGCAGGACGGATCGGGGAAGCAGGTGATGGCGAAGGTGCACGGCGTGGCGGGATGCGCGCAGGTCGCGCACGCGGCCACGACCCCGCCGCAACAGCACAGGCAGTCGCAGTCGCTCGGGTCCGTCGGGATGCAGCGGAAGATTATCCCGAAGACCTCCGCGCAGAAGAAGCAGTCGCACGGGACGGACCCCGTCTGCGCGCCCGCGGGGGAACGGAACGTGGCAATCACCGGGGCCGTCCACGCCACCGCGCCGACCAACGCGCCGCGCTGGATGATCTGGCGGCGCGACAGGCCGCCCGGCGATTCGGTCTCGGTGTCGATCGTGTCGTCGTCCACTGCAGCCCTCCCGGCGCTCGCTCGCGAGAAACCTAGTCAAAGGAAATTGCGGGCGGGTACGTCGAACGCATGAGATTTCGTGCGCAGGGCCGTCGGACCTACGCACCCAAATTCCACGGCTTGAGATTGTGCGCGCCGGACCCATCCACCTACGATCTGGCCGGTTCGCGGGCACACGGACGGCCGATTTGCAGGTCGAACACAAGGAATGGGGTTCATGCGGCCACTCGCGATCTTGGGCGGTACACCGGCGTTTGCCCAGAACTTGGCATTCGCGAGACCGGCGTCGCCTCCGCTGGAGCGCGTCGTGCGCCGGCTCGCGCCGTCGTACGACCGCGGCATCCTGACCAACGGTCCGCTCGTGCGCGAACTCGAGGACGCGGCCGCGATCCGGCTCGGCGTCGACCACGTGGTCGCGGTCTCGTCGTGCACGTCCGGGTTGATGCTGGCGGTGCGCGCGCTTGCGCCCGATGGTCCGGTGCTCCTGCCGAGTTTCACGTTCTCGGCTTCTGCTCATGCGGTCGCGTGGAACGGGCTCGGGTGCCGGTTCGCCGAGTGCGATCCGGCGACGTTCCAACTCGACGTGGCCGATGCCCGTACCCGCGCCCAAGGCATCGGCGCGGTGATGGCCACCCACCTGTTCGGCGCCCCGAGCCCGGTCGAGGACGTGTGCGCACTGGCCGCGGAGGCCGGTGTCCCGGTGCTCTTCGACGCGGCGCACGGCTTCGGGTCGCGGCACCTCGACCGAGCCATCGGATCGTTCGGCGACGCGGAGGTGTTCAGCCTCAGCCCCACGAAACCCCTGGTCGCGGGCGAGGGCGGACTCGTGGCGACGAATCGCGACGACGTGGCGACGGGTATCCGCCTCGGACGCGACTACGGAAATCCGGGTGACTATGACACCCGGTTCGTCGGACTGAACGCCCGCATGTCGGAACTGCATGCCGCGGTCGCGTTGGAGTCTCTGGCCGACCTCGACGAGAACCTTGCCGCTCGGCGTTCGCTCGCCGCCCGGTACGCGTCGCAGCTCGCGGAGCTGGGGGGCGTGCAGCTTCAGGTCGTCGCCGAGGGTGACGTCTCCACCTGGAAGGACTTGACGATTTCGATCGATCCGATCGTGTTCGGTGTCACGCGCGACGTTGTTGTCACCGCGCTGCGCGCGGAAGGGGTCGACACCCGGAACTACTTTTCGCCACCGGTGCATCGCCAGCAGTCGCACGCCGGGGCCAATCCGGCCCGATTGCCCGTGACCGAGCAGGTCGCAGCCCGCGTGGTGAGCCTGCCGCTGTACCGCCAACTCTCACTCGAAGACGTCGACCGGGTGGTCTCGGTGCTCGGCGAGATCCGCGCCGGCGCGGCATCACTCGCGCAGTTCGCGCCCGTGATCGACCTCACGACGGCCGACGCGGACGCACAGCGCGCGCAGTCGGACAAAGCGCGCGCCTGATTCTGGGTGGCGAACTTCACGCGCTTTTTTCCTCTCCGCCTTGCTCTCGCCATGGGCCTCGGGAAGTATCTGGCCTGGTCGGGCGGGCCGGCAGCGTGGGGAGCTTCCGAGCACGGAAGCCGGAGGGGGCACACAGCGTGGTCATGACTCGAGCGGCATCGCCAGGTCGACGCCGCGCTGATTCACGATCGGCAGCGACGAGACGGAAGCGGCAGATGCGCGCTCTCGTCGACGCGGGTGCATGGACGTTCGCCCTCTACTTCGCGACGCTGCTGCGCCTCGACTTCAAGGTCGAACAACTGTCGGAGTTCGCGGTCTTCTGGTTGCTCCCCGTGGCCATCGGCGTGCAATGGTCGGTCGGCTACGTGACGCGGTTGTACCGCGACGGCCAGGTGTACGGCAGCTTCGACGAGATCTCGGCGCTCGCGCGCACGGTGAGCGCGGCCGGGCTATGTCTCATAGTCCTCAACGTGATTCCCGAGACGCAACTCGCGCCGCGCAGTGCCGTCGTCGGCGGCACGCTGATCGCCTTCCTGATCATGGGCGGAACGCGCTACGTGTGGCGGCGCCGCCGCGACGCGGCGGCGCGCCAAGAAGGCGGCGCCGGCGAACGCGTGCTCGTCTTCGGCGCCGGCGACGGCGGGCAGCGCATCGTCCGCGCCATGATCCACGATCCCTCGTCGCACTATCTGCCCGTCGGGCTCCTCGACGACGACCCCGCCAAAGCCCACCTGTCGGTGGCGGGCGTGCCGGTCGTCGGCACGAAAGACGATCTGGCCGAGGTCGCGAAGCGGCTCGACGCGCGGCTCCTGCTCGTCGCCGTCCCGAGCGCCAACGCCAAGCTGGTACGCGATCTCGCCAAGCGCGCCGCGCACGCACATCTCTCCGTGCGCGTGTTGCCGTCGGTCCACGAACTCCTCGACGGTCAAGTGCGCGTCGTCGACATCCGCGCGCCAAACGAGACCGACCTCCTCGGCCGCCACCAGGTCAACATCGACCTCGGCGCCGCCGCGAGCGCGATCAGCGGCCGGCGCGTGCTCGTCACCGGCGGCGGCGGATCGATCGGGTCCGAACTCTGCCGCCAGATCGCGAGCTTCGGCCCCGAACGCCTCCTGATCGTCGACCGCGACGAGTCGGCGCTCCATGCCGTGCAGCTCTCGATCTCCGGGCGGGCACTCCTCGATTCCGACGACCTCGTACTGCTCGACATCCGCGACCGCACCCGCGTGCACCGCCTGTTCGAGATCCACCGCCCCGACGTGGTCTTCCACGCGGCCGCGCTGAAGCACCTGCCGCTCCTCGAAGCGCACCCGTGCGAGGCCGTGAAGGGCAACATCTGGGGAACGCTCGCGGTGCTCGACGCGGCCGCGAGCGTCGGCGTCGACCGGTTCGTCAACATCTCCACCGACAAGGCCGCCAATCCCGCCAGCACGCTCGGGTATTCGAAACGCATCGCGGAGCGCCTGACCGCATGGACCGCCCTGCACTCGTCGGGCACCTACATGTCGGTCCGCTTCGGCAATGTCCTCGGCAGCCGCGGTTCGGTGCTGACGACGTTCCGCGAGCAGATCGCACAGGGCGGCCCCCTCACCGTGACGCATCCCGACGTCACCCGCTTCTTCATGACCGTCGAGGAGGCAGTGCAGCTCGTCATCGAGGCATCCGGTCTCGGACGCGACGCCGAGGTACTCGTCCTCGACATGGGCGAGCCGGTGAAGATCGCCGAGGTCGCACGCCGGCTGGCCGAGAGTACGCACCGCCCGATCGAGATCGTGTTCACCGGCTTGCGCCCGGGCGAGAAGATGCACGAGGACCTGTTCGCGACCGGCGAGATCGGCTTGCCGAGCTCGCACCCATCGATCCAGTACGTCGACGCGCCCCCACTCGACCCTGCGCTCGTGCGCGACATCGACCCGACCTGCGCCGACGACAGCTTGCGGTCGCTGCTGGCCGACCTGTGTGTCGCCGAGAGCGAGCCCGCCGCGGGGCCGACCCGCCTCTTCGCGGTGGACGGCTAGGCGCGGACCGCCCATGCGAGTCGCACACATCACCACCGTCGATCTGAGCTTGCGCTACCTCATCTGGGCGCAGCTCCGCGGAAGTGTCGAGGCCGGCGACGACGTCATCGCGATCAGCGCGCCGGGCCCGTATGTGACGGAAGTGGAGCAGGCGGGGATCCGGCACATCCCGCTGCGTTCGTCGACGCGTGGGATGAACGCGCTCGCCGACATCCGCTCCGCCGTCGAACTGTGGCGCATCCTGCGGCGGGAACGACCCGACGTGCTCCACACCCACAACCCGAAACCGGGCGTGTACGGGCGGATCGTCGGAAGGCTCGCCCGCGTCCCGATCGTCGTGAACACGCAGCACGGCCTCTACGCGACCGAAGACGACAGCCGCGCCAAGCGCGCGGCCGTGTACGCGCTCGAAGCGCTCGCCGGGCGTTGCTCCGACGCCGAACTCGTGCAAAACCCCGAAGACCTCGAGCTGCTGCGCCGGCTCCACCTCGTGCGACCGTCACGCGCGCGCCTGCTCGGCAACGGCGTCGACCTGACGCGTTTCGATCGGGCGCGGGTCGATCGGGCGCGGGTCGGCACGCACGTGCGCGCCGCGATCCGGAGCGAACTGCACGTGCGCGACGACCAGATCGTGGTCGGCATCGTCGGACGGCTCGTGGCCGAGAAGGGCTACCCCGAGCTGTTCGAGGCGATGCGCGAACTGGGCGACGAGTACGTCTTGGCGGCCGTCGGCCCGATCGACGCCGAAAAGCCCGATGCGTTGCCCGCGTCGGTCCGGGAGGCCGCCGAGCGCGACGGCGTGCGATTCCTCGGGATGCGGACCGACGTCGACGCGCTGTACCGCGGCATGGACCTGTTCGCGCTCCCGTCGCACCGTGAGGGCTTCCCGCGCGCGGCGATGGAGGCCGCGGCGATGGGCCTGCCGCTCGTCGTGACCGACGTGCGCGGTTGCCGAGAAGTCGTCGACGACGGCGTGAATGGCTTTCTCGTACCCGTGCGCGACGCGTCGTCGCTCGCCAAGGCGATCCGGCGGCTGGGCGAAGACCCCGTACTCCGCGGGCAGATGGGTGCGGAGAGCGCAAGGATCGCGCGGGACCGATTCGACGAACAGCAGGTCGTGCGCATCGTCCTCGACACGTACACAGACCTGGCCGCGCGCAAGGGTCGGCGCGCACCAACGCCACGGCCCCGGCGCCGCTACGCCGCCCGAGCCGCGAAACGCGCAATCGACGTCACCGTCGCGGGCACGGCCCTCGTCCTGCTGTCGCCGGTGCTCGCGGCAATCGCGCTGGCGGTGCGGGCGAATCTCGGAGCACCGGTGCTGTTCCGCCAAGAACGGCCGGGGCGCGGCGGTCGCGTGTTCACGATCTTCAAGTTCCGCACGATGCGCGACGCGGTTGCCGCCGGCGGCGAACCACTCCCCGACGCCCAGCGCCTGACGCGACTCGGACGGTTCCTACGCGCCACCAGCCTCGACGAACTGCCCGAACTCTGGAACGTCGTGCGCGGCGACATGAGCCTGGTCGGTCCTCGCCCGTTGCTCGTGGAATACCTGCCCCGCTACAACGAGCAGCAACGGCGGCGGCACGAGGTGCGACCGGGCATCACCGGGTGGGCGCAGGTCAACGGCCGCAACGACCAGACGTGGGAGCAGCGCTTCGACCTCGACGTCTGGTACGTCGAGAACTGGAGCGTCGGCCTCGACGCGCGTGTCCTGGCCCGTACCGTCGCGACGGTCGTGCGCGGCGAGGGCATCGCCGAGCCCGGGCACGCGACCAAGGCCAACTTCGAAGGCGCGCCGTGAGCACCGCTCCCAAACAGCTTGCGCTCCAGGCGCTGAAGCTCGCGTCCGGCGCGGTTGATGCCGCGACTCCGAAGCGGCGCGGCGTGACCGTGCTCACCTACCACCGGGTCGGCACCGGGACGAGGTTGCAGCTCGACCTCCCGGTCGAGATCTTCGACGCGCAGATGGCCGAGCTGGCCGCGCAACAACGCGTCGTATCGATCGACGACGCGCTCGATCGAGTGCGCAGCACCGAAGTCCCCGCCGCGGATCCGGTGGTCGTGACGTTCGACGACGGGACCGCCGACTGGATCGACAACGCCCTGCCGGTCCTCGTGCGCCACCAGGTACCGGCAACCTTCTATGTCGCGACCCACTTCGTGGAGCAACCCCGTGACTTCCCGTACGCCGGGCACCCCGTTTCCTGGGCCGGGTTACGCGACGCACTCGCCACCGGGCTCGTGACGATCGGTTCGCATACCCACACGCACGCGCTGCTCGACCGGTGTGCGCCCGATGACGCTTCCGAGGAGCTCACGCGGTCGGCCCGCCTGATCGAGGACCGGTTGGGGGTCACCGCCGACCACCTTGCGTACCCGAAGTCCCTCGCGCCGACGCCCGCCACCGAACGACTGGTCCGGCAGCGGTTCCGATCGGCTGCGCTCGCGGGCACCCGCCCGAACCCGTACGGCCGCACCGATCCGCACCGACTGTCTCGGTCGTCGATCCAGCAAAGCGACGGGATGCGCTGGTTCCGGCACAAGGCCCGCGGCGGGATGGCCTTCGAAGACGTCGTGCGCCGGACAACCAACCGCGTGCGCTACCGCGAGGCGACGACATGACCGGGCGGCCACTGCTCGACGTGTCCTCCGACGTGTTGCAGACCGACGCGTTCCGCGCCGGCCTGCGCGCCGGCATCGTCGGCGCGGTCGTCGTCGGGGGGCTCGGGCTCGTCGCGCGCTCGCGTCGCGCGACTCCGCTGCCCATCGTCGCCCTGGCCGCGGTCGCGGCGTCGATGGTCGGCCTTCGCAATGCGTTTGGCCTGCCG
This sequence comes from Actinomycetes bacterium, assembly GCA_031404355.1. Taxonomy (GTDB): domain Bacteria; phylum Actinomycetota; class Acidimicrobiia; order IMCC26256; family PALSA-610; genus JANNHK01. Next base: position 20,379 of record JANNHK010000518.1, on the reverse strand, counting down.
GGCGACGCCCGCACCGGGTTGCTGCTGTTGGCGGCCGCCGGCGTGGCCGGCGTGGTCGCCCGCCGACCGGTCGCGATCGGGGCCATCGTCTCGGTCCCCGGTGCGGTCCTGCTCGCGCGCGCCGCTCCGTCCGAGCCTTCGTGGGCGCCGACGTTCATCACCATCACCGCCATCACCGGCGGGAGCGCGATCGCGGCGTTCGACCGCGACGACGCGCCGTGCATCGGGCCCGCGCTGCTCGCAGTCAGCGTCGCCGCGCTGTGGGTCGCCGTTCCCGACACGGAGCTGCCCCTCGTGCTGTTGGGCGCGGTGCCGCTCTTCGCGCTCGCCGGATGGCCGTTCCGCCTGGCGCGGGTCGGCGCCGCGGGAGCGTTTGCGCTCGCCGGTTTGCTCGCCTGGGTGGCAACAGTCGGCGGCGCCGCGCGGCCGCCGTCGGTGATCGCCGGGTTCGGCGCACTCGGGCTGTTCGTCGTCGCGCCCGTGGTCGGCGTGGTCACCCGATCCGCGCGCGGCACCGTGACTCGCGCGCCGGTGCTCGCGCTCGTCGTGTTGCACGCCGGGTGCGTCGCGTTCACCGCGCGGGTCGCGGGAACCCGGAGTTCGATCTCGATGGCGTGCGTCGTTGCCGCCGGCGGCTTCGTGCTGACCGCGCTCGCCTTCGTCGCACTGGCCGTTGCCTTTCCTGCGGATGACCCCGAGCGGTCATCCGCCACCGTTCCGTTGCATGGAGGCCACACCTGATGGACCTACTCACACGCCTGCTCGCCCGGATCGACGACCGCGAGGCGAAGATCGCCGTCGTCGGTCAGGGCTACGTCGGACTCCCGCTCGCGATGCGGGCCACCCAACTCGGGTTCCGGGTCGCCGGCTACGAGACCTCGGACGAGCGCGTCTCGGGGTTGCGCAGGGGCAGCTCCCACGTCGAGGACGTGAGCGACACCGAACTCGGTGCCGCGCTCGAATCGGGTTATTGGCCGACGCGCGACCCGCTCGATCTCCGCGCGTTCGACGTCGCCATCATCACCGTTCCGACGCCACTGCGCGAAGGAGTGCCCGACCTGTCGTTCATCGAGCACGCCGGGCGTGACCTCGCGGCCCGTCTCGATCGGGGCGCACTCGTGGTACTCGAGTCGACCACGTATCCCGGGACGACCGAAGAGCTCCTGCGGCCGATTCTCGAAGAGTCGGGCCTGAAGGCCGGCGAAGACTTCTTCCTCGGCTACTCCCCCGAGCGGATCGACCCCGGGAACCCCGAGTGGTTCCTCACGAACACGCCGAAGGTCGTGTCGGGCGTCAACGAGTCCTCGCTGCGCGCGGTCGAGGCGTTCTACGGCACGCTCGTCGACAAGGTCGTTCCCGTTCCCTCGACCGGCGAAGCCGAGCTCGTCAAGCTGCTCGAGAACACGTTCCGGCACGTGAACATCGCGCTCGTCAACGAGCTCGCGATGTTCGCACGCGAGCTCGGCGTCGACATCTGGTCGGCAATCGACGCCGCCGCCACCAAGCCGTTCGGTTTCATGCGATTCAGCCCGGGCCCCGGCGTGGGCGGGCACTGCCTGCCGATCGACCCGTCGTACCTCGCGTGGCGGGTCGAACGCCAACTGGGCCATCGTTTCCGCTTCGTCGAGCTCGCCAACGAGGTCAACCGCGGCATGCCCGAATATGTCGTGAGCCGCGTCATCTCGCTCTTGAACGAGGCCGAGCGATCGGTGAAGGCGTCGCGCATCCTGCTGCTCGGCCTTGCGTACAAGCCGCGAACATCGGACTGGCGCGAGTCACCGGCGATGACGATCGCCCAACGGCTCCATGCGCTGGGAGCCGACCTGCGCGCGCACGACCCGTACGTTCGCGAGGATGCCGCGCTCGGTCTCCCGTTGACACGCGTACCGTGCTCGGCGGAGGAGTTGGAGGCCGCCGACCTGGTGATCGTGCTCGTCGACCATCCCGAGCTTCCCCTCGACGAGATCGCGGCGCGGTCGCGCCTCGTTCTCGATACCCGTTCCTGCCTCCGTTCCGGAAGCTTCCGAGGCGAGCGCCTCTGAACGCGCAGGCACACTCCCCAACCGACGAACCGACGTCGGTGCACCCCGCCGCCCCGGATCCGCGCGTCCGCGTGCTCGCACTTGTGAAGGGCCTCGGTGTCGGCGGCGCGGAACAGCTCCTGTGGTGGCAGACGATGCTCTCGGACTCCACCAGCGTGGCAATCGACGTCGCGTATCTCGTGCCGTGGAAGGACGCGCTGGTCGAGAGCCTCGAAGCGGCCGGCGGCGAGGTGTTCTGTCTCTCGGCGGCGAAGGAACGACAACTCGGGTGGGTCGTCCGACTGCGGCGATTGCTCGCCGCAGGCCAATACGACGTCGTGCATCTGCACTCGCCCTACGTCGCGGCCGTTGCCCGAATCGTCGTGCGTTCACTACCGAGGCACCGACGCCCGGCGGTCGTGTCCACCGAGCACAACGTGTGGCCGCGCTTCACCTGGCCGACCCGCGTCGCGAACGCGGTGACATTTCCAATCGGCGACGCGTGGTTCGCCGTGTCGGATGCGGTCAAACAATCGATCCCGAGCATTGCACGCGACCGGGTCGAGGTGCTCGTGCACGGCGTTCCCCAGGACGGCATCGCCGAGGCGCGCGCCGCGCGCGAGGAGGTACGCGCCGAACTCGGGCTGCATGCCGATGACATCGCGGTCATCACCGTCGCGAACTTCCGCGCGCAGAAGGCATACCCGGATCTCCTGCGCGCGGCGCGCCGTGCGGTCGACGCCAATGCGAGGCTGCGCTTCTTCTCGGTCGGTCAGGGTCAGCTCGAACACGTTGCCCGGCAGGTGCACGCCGAACTCGACCTCGGCGACCGTTTCCAATTTCTCGGCTACCGGTCGGATGCACTTCGACTCGTCGCGGCCAGCGACATCTTCGCCCTCGCGTCGGAGTACGAGGGGTATCCGATCGCGGTGATGGAGGCGTTGAGCGTCGGTGTGCCGGTCGTCGCAACGAGAGTGGGTGGAATCCCCGACGCAGTGACGGACGGGATCGAAGGGTTCCTCGTCGCGCCCGGCGCCATCGAACAACTCGCGGACGCCATTGTTCGGATCGCAGGCGACGACGGGTTGCGCGAGCAAATGGGCACCGCGGCGGCCCGGCGCGGCCGCGACTTCGACATGAAACGCGCCGCCGGCCGGCTCGACGATGTGTATTCCGCGCTCGCGAAGCGCTGATCCGCGCCGACCGATCTGCTACGACTCCGGCCACCCCACCGCGCCGAGCGCGGTGACTTCGTCGGCGTCGGCGGGGAGGATGAACCCGGCGTCGACGGCGGCAGTCGTCGCCGCACCGAACGCGGCGACGTACTCGGCGCGCCCGCCGGGGTAACGGGCCTTCCGCGTTGCGTCGTCGAACGCTTGCGTCGTGCCGAACAACTCGGTCATGGCGCCGGGCTGGCCGAGACCGGAGAGCACGGCCACGGGCGCGTCGACACACGGCGTGCGCACGCCGCCGCTCGCGATACCGATGTCGTCCACGCCGAGCGAACCGTCCGCTCCGACGTCGAGTCGCGCGGCTGACGGGGGCGATGTGCCGTCGCGCACCCACCGGTCGAGTGCGTCGAACGCGCGCTGGAGGACATAGTGCATCTGCGGACCCGAGTTGATCGGGCGTTCGGTCGGGATCCCCGACGAATCGGCGCGGCCGACGAGCGCGGCGAGTTCGTCGAGGGGGAGTGCACCGGAGTCGTGGGCCGACGCGCACAGGAAATACGTGTCGCAGTGCGAGGCGCCCGCCACCTCCCACAGCCGGAACCGCTCGCTGTCGGCTTGGCGGGCCGGCCGGTAGGCGAGGGCGCCGAACACGTCGGTCTCGCTCTGCACGACCATCACCGGAACCCGGGCATCGGCACGGATCTGATCGCGTCCGGCGAGGCGGGCCGCGCGCTCCTGCCGAGCAGCCGAGTTGATGTTGCCCACGTTCCAGCCTTCGTACGGGACACCCGCACCGGCTCGCCCCTGGAGCAGGAACCCGTCGACCGCGGCGGCACGCGGGTCGATGGCGTTGACGTAGGTCGTGAGATACATCGCCGACTGCGACGCTCCGGTTGCGAGCACGCGCTCGATCGGGATGCCGTACCGCTCTGACAGCAGGCCGCGCGCGGCCCGCGCCACCTGCGTGAAGATGTCGTAGGCGAACGCGTCGCCGGGGTGGTCGAGCGTCTCGTACCGGGCAGGGTCGGCGTCGCGCAGGCCCATTCCGGGCATCACTCCCCCGCCCTCGATCCCGACCCGCTGCGCGGTGACGCCCACCCACGTGAATCCCTCGCGCACGAGGTGCCGATGGGTCGGCATCCACAGCGCGGGGACGTCGAGGCCGCCGGTGACGTTGAGCCACTCGACGATGAGCGTGCCGTTGCTGCGCGCGGGGTCGGTCGGCCGGTACACGACGAGGCGCGTCGTGTAGTCGGCACTCTCGGCCTCCTTGACCTCCCACCGCCCGTGCGGTTCCCGTGGCCCCGCCGCCGCGTACGACTCGGCGGTCCCGGTTGCGAAGTGCTCGTGCGCCGCGTAGCCGACGGACGCGAGGTCGAACGCGACGGAAAAGAGCGACGGCGCGCCGTCGAGTGCCGCACCGATCGTCACCACCAGGGTCAGTACCCGACCCGGCTTCGATCCTGCACCATGTACGCCATGATCACCGCGAGCGGGAAGAAGAACAGGCTCAAGATGATACTCCATTCGGGGTGATTCACGACGCCGAGCTATATCAGTTGCAGATATATCATAAGATGATATAGTTGTCTGCGTGGCACCCGATCCGAATTCGTTCCTTCCGCTCCCGCAAGCCCAGTTCCACGTGCTGGTTGCGCTCACCGGCGGTGAACTGCACGGCTACGCGATCATGCAGGCCGTCGAGACATCATCCGACGGCGTCGTGCGCATGGGCCCGGCGACGCTCTACGGCACGTTGAAGCGACTCGTCGACGGGGGGCTCGCCGAAGAACTTCCGCACCGGCCCGACACCGAAGACGACCACCGCCGGCGGTACTACCGGCTCACCGGCCTCGGCCGATCGGTGTGCGGCGCCGAGAGCGACCGGCTGGCAAAGCTGGTCACGTTCACGAGGCGCAACCTGCGACCGCGGCTCACGTGACCTCACACGAACGCATCTACCGAGGACTCGTAGTCCTCTACCCGAAACGCTTTCGCGCGCACTACCGCGACGACCTGATTCAGTCCTTCACGGATCTCGTCGGTCGCGACGGCCGCGCCCGAGCGTGGACGCGAACCACCGTCGACCTCGCCGTCACCGTTCCCCGCTACCGCCTGGAGACCATCATGAACACCAACCAGAGCACGGCCACCCTGATCGTCATCGTGATCGCGCTCGCCGTCGCGGGCGTCATGAGCATCGTGACCGGGGTGGGTCCCGGAGTGATCTTCCTCTTGGTCGCGGTCGGTGTCGCCGTGTCGCAGCGCACCCAACTGGCGCGATCGATACGAACCCCCGGACCCGGGTTGCGCCGCCGCCGCCTCCGGACCGCGGCGATCCTCGCCGTCACGTGTGTCGTCACCACGACGCTGATGTTTCTCGAGCTCATGAACGACGAGCACTGGCACGGCGGCAAGCTGATGCTCTACAACGCCGTGTTCTTCGCGACGTTCATCGGCGCCATCACGTACTTCATCGTCGGGCTCTTCACGCCACGAGACGAGTCTCCGTCGAATCCCACCGCACTCCCCGCCTGACTCCCGCGGGAACCGGTGCCCCGCTCGGGGACGTCGAACGTGCATGCGGATCATCTGGGTTGTCCTGGGTCTGGTGCTGTTCACCGCGTGCGGAGGAGGTGGCGCGACTGATGCAGCCTCCGAACCCCCCACGACGACGACAGTGTTCTTCGACGGGCTGAGCCTCGAGCTGACGTTCCGGGCGGGAGAGGTCGAAAGCGGCACGGAACTGCATTCGACGCTCCGGATCGAGAACCGGTCCGGTCACGACATCATGGTCCCCGACTGCAACGTCGCCGGGGCGCGGTACGCGCTCGTCCCCGTCGACGAACCCGACGCCGAACTCTGGTTGCAGCCCGTCATCGACTGCGGCGGTCCGTTCGTGTACGAGGACGGTTACGGCGAAGAGTTCGACGGTCCGACGTTCCCGGCCGCTACGAAATTCGGCGAACCGTTACCGCCGGGTGAGTACTTCGCGGTGCTCGAGGCGGTCGGGATCGCCCCCCGAGTTGAGTACCCGATCACGATCGAACCCGCGGACTAGGAGGGGCGAGCGAGCACGAGAGCAGGCCGAGTTCGCGCCAGGCGGGCGCGTTGGCTGGGTCGATGACGCCGATGTCCGCCAGGAAGGCCGTGAGCTTTCCGAGCCCGGCTACGACGAGCGCCTGGTGGTTCGGGTTCGCCCGTGCCATCGCCGCGCCGCCTTCGATTCCGAGGTGGTCGTACACGGCGTCGTCGACGCTCAGGTCGGCGACAACGGCGACGAGGTCGGGCGCGAGCGCCGAGATCGTCGTGCGCGTCTCGTCGTCGAGCATGGGCCACACCTCGGAGAGGTATGACTTGGCGAAACTCACGTGCCGCGCTTCTTCGAGGACGTGGACCTTGGCGATCTGCCGCGACACGGGGTGCACGCGCTCGTCGCGCATTGTTGCCCGGTTGATGTGGTCGAGAAGTTCTTCCACCGCGAGGATGAGCAAGTACGACATCGCGCGCCCGCCGGGCAGGTCCGAGACGGTGAGCGGATCCATGGCCGGGCGGTACGCCGGTGTGTCGGCACGCCGGATGAACTCGCCGAACATCATCGAGTGGCGGCACTCGTCGGCAACCTCGACGAGCAGGTACCGGTGTGCGGGATCGGTGACGGGCAACTCTTGGAGGTGACGGAGCACGGCTTGCATCAGCACGTTTTCGAACCAGATGCCGGCTCCGCACAGGGCCGCGGTCTCGTGGCGGCTGTACGCGATGCGCTCCTGTTCGCTCATGGCCTGCCACGCTTCGGTGCCGTAGAGCGGCAGCACCTCGGGCGGGAGATGGAACGCGGAGTCGTCGATCGGGAGGTCCCAGTCGATCTCGGTGAAGGGGTCGAGCGATGTGCGCTCGGAAACGGCGACCAACTGGCGGGCGCGCCTCGCGGTGCGCGGCAGTTCGGGAGCAAGCGTCGTTGTCATGCACCTACCAAAACACTTACAGTCAGCACTGTCAAGATATTCTTACAGTAAATACTGTCACGATCTGCTCATTTGTGGTTGACTTGGCCCCATGAGCACCCCCGGAGCGGAGGGCTACGGCCTCGCCGAGCTGGTCGAACGCAGCGGAGTCCCGGTCCGCACGATCCGCTACTACCAGTCGGAAGGGCTCCTCGCGAAGCCCGAGAAGCGCGGACGCGACGCGGTCTACAGCGACGAACACGTCGAGCGGCTGAGCCTGATCGCCGAACTGCGTGACCGCGGCCTGACGCTCGGCGCGATCCGCGACCTCGTGGCCGCTGATCGGCCGACCCGCACGGTGGCGGAGTGGCTGGGTGTCGACGCCACGCTGAAAGCACCCTGGTCCGACGACAAACCGCGGCTCCTCGACCGCGACGGGCTGACGGCGCTCGTCGGAGGCCGCCGCACCGGACTCGTCGCCGAGCTCGTCGACTCCGGATATGTGCGCCCGGGTGAGGGCGACACGTGGGTCGTGCCCAGCCCCGGGCTGCTCGAACTCGCGCTGCAACTCCACGACGCGGGCATCGACATCGAGCTGAGCGGTCGGTTGCGCGATCTGCTGCGCCGCCGGCTCGCGCGAGCGGTCGACGACTCGGTGGCGCTCCTGCTCGAACGCGCGGGCAGCGGGTTCGCGGGGCGCGCGACGGCCGAGGACCTGGCGCTCGCAATCGCCGCGCTCCGACCGATCGCACGCGAGACGACGAGCTTGATCCTCGCGCAGGAGGTCGAACGATCACTCCGCGAACTGCTCGACCAGGGACCGGCGCGGCTCTCGAAGCGCCGCACGCGTTCCTGAGCGCGCCGTCAGTCGTCGAGCGACCCGAGGTCGGGGGGCACGTCGACCGCGTGGGCTTCGAGCGCGTCGAGTGGAACGATGTCGAGCGCGCGTTCGTGCGTCGAGGCCAGCACGACCGGCGCGGCGACGCCGTCGCGATGGGCGCGCAACCAGTTCACCGCGGTCACGCACCACCGGTCGCCGGGCACGAGGCCGGGGAAGCGGTACTGGGGCATCGGCGTGCTGAGGTCGTTGCCGATGCTGCGCTGATGTTCGAGGAATTCGGCAGTGACGACCGCGCAAATCGTGTGGCTTCCCATGTCTTCGGGGCCCGTGCTGCAGCAACCGTCGCGGAAGAAGCCGGTGACGGGATCGGTGCCGCACGGCTCCAACGGCCCACCCAACACGTTGCGATCGCTCATGCCCGCATTCTTGCGGAAAACTGCGAAGCTGCAGCGTGCGCTACCGACGGATGCCCATCGAGATCGAGTCACCCGAGCAACTGGGGTACGACACGATCACCAACAACCTGTCCGAGAGTTCGGTCGCCGACCGGCGCCTGTCGGATCTGGGAGTCGATGTCTCCGACCTCGACGACCTGCTGTTGTGTTACGGCGACCACCTCGGCGACCCGCTCCTGCGCGCCGCGGTCGCCACGGGCGGCGAGGGACTCCGACCCGAAGATGTCCTCGTCACGCCCGGTGCCGCCGCCGCTTTGTTCGCGACGGCGACTTCGCTGCTCGAACCCGGCGACCACGCCGTCGTCGTCCGCACCAACTACGCAACCAATCTCGAGACGCCGCGCGCAATCGGCGCCGACCTCGACATCGTCGACGTTGCGTTCGACGACCGCTGGCAGCTTGACGTCGCGCGTCTCGCCGATCGGGTACGGGCAGGTGTCACTCGGTTGATCTCGGTGACGTGCCCACACAACCCGACCGGGACCATGTTCGATATCGCCACCTTGCACGCGCTCGTCGAGCTGGCCGAACGTTCGGGTGCAGTACTGCTCGTCGACGAGACGTACCGCGATCTCACGCACGGGACTCCCCTCCCCGTCGCCGCAACGCTGTCGCCGCGCGTGATCAGCGTGGCGTCGATGTCGAAGGCGTTCGGACTCCCGGGTCTGCGGGTCGGGTGGGCGGTGTGTCGCGACGCCACCGTGGCCGAAGGACTGCTCGCGGCGAAGGAGCAGATAGTGATCTGCGGGGCAACGATCGACGAGGCGATCGCGGGACGGGTGCTCGCCGACCGCGACCGCGTCCTCCCGCCGATCCTCGACGACGTCCGCGCCCGCCTCGCCATCGTGCGCGCGTGGATGGCCGGCCAGTCGACGTTCGAGTGGATCGAACCGGCCGGTGGTGTCGTCGGGTTGGTGCGCTTCGCCGGCTCGGCACCGGTCGACACCGCCGCGTTCTACGAGACGTTGCTCTCGACCCACGGCACGTACGTCGGGCCCGGGCACTGGTTCGAGGTCGACGACCGGCACTTCCGCCTGGGCTACGGATGGCCGACGATCGCCGAGCTGCGGGCGGGCCTGGCCGGGCTCTCGAAAGCAGGGCTGGACTCCCTACCTACAGGTAGGTAGGGTTTTCGTATGACTACGGCTCCGCTGAACGATCTGATCGGCGCCCTCGTTGCCGACGTCGAGCGCCTCGTCGAACGTCACCTCGCGACGACGAAGACGTGGTACCCGCACGAGTACGTGCCGTGGGACCGCGCCGTCGACACTGATCCCCGAGCGCAGTGGGACGCGGACGCGTCGCCGCTGCCGTCGGGTGTGCGCGCCGCGCTCGTCGTCAACCTGCTGACCGAAGACAACCTGCCCTACTACTTCGAGTCGATTCACCGCCTCTTCGCCAACGAGGTGTGGCGTAGCTGGGCGAAGCGCTGGACGGCCGAGGAGATGCGGCACTCGATCGTCATTCGCGACTACATCACAGTCACGCACGCGGTCGACCTGGTTGCGCTCGAAGACGCCCGCATGCAGCAAGTGAGCCGGGGCGAGGTTCCGCAGCCCGATCACGCCGTCGACGGCCTCGTGTACGTCGCGCTCCAGGAACTCGCAACGCGCATCGCGCACCGCAACACCGGCGCCCTCCTCGACGACGAGGTCGGCTACAAGGTGATGGCGCGCGTCGCTGCCGACGAGAACCTCCACTACCTCCACTACCTCTTCTACCGCGACCTCGTGTCGGCCGCGCTCGCCGTCGACCCGTCGACGATGATGCACGCGATCGAACGTCAGGTAAAAGAGTTCGAGATGCCCGGAACCGGTATTCCGAACTTCTCCGCGCTCGCCTCGGAGATCGCGGCGACCGGCATCTACGACTTCTCGCTCCACCACAGCCAGGTATTGGTCCCGGTGGTCTTGCGGCACTGGAACATCGAGGAGATCGAAGGCCTCGACGCGGAAGCCGAGCAATCCCGAGACCGCACCGTCGCGTACATCAATCGGGTCGGTTCGATCGCCGAGCGCATGGCGCAGCGGCGCGCGGCCAAGCTCGCCGGCGCCTCCGCCTGAACTCACGTCCTGCCGATGACGCGGGACGACGCGTTCACGACGCGCAACCGTTTTCGCATACCGGTCCTGATCCTGCTCGCCACGGTCAACTACTGGTTCGCGATCGTCGCAGCTGCGGTTGCGACGACATTGACGATCGTGGTCGCGATCCTCGCCGAGGGCGGAGACTTCATCCCGACCGACTTCGACGCCATCAAGTACCTGGGTTATTTCCTCGCCGGCGTCGTGGCCCTTTCGATCGTGGTGGGAACGTTCGTCGCGCTGTTTCGCCTCCCGTTCCAACGACGGCGACTGGAACGGCAGGTACTCGCGGAGACACAAGCGCGCATCGCGACACCCGACGACTATCCGCAGGTCCGCAACTTGCTCGACGGCCTTGCGATCGCCGCGGGAATCCCGGTCCCGCGGTTTGCGGTGATCGAGGACCGGGCGCCGAACTCGTTCAGCGTCGGAACCCGCCCCGCGAAGACGATCGTCGCCGTCACGACCGGCCTCGTCGACGCACTGACACGCGACGAGCTCGAAGCGATCCTCGCCTACGAGGTCAGCCGCATCGGGAGCTGGGACGTGGCGTTGTCGAGCTGGACAGTGGCGCTGACAGGCGGCGCTATCTCCGCGGTCGATGGCGAGGACGACGGCTTCCTCAAGGCCGCGTTCGGTTGGCTTCCTCGCCTGTTCGCCCAGTGGATCCAGACCTGGGCCCTGCGTGACCAGGCCCACGGACGCGATCGAGCCGCGATCAGCTTCACCCGGCATCCGATGGCACTCATCCGCGCGCTCGAGAAGCTGGACGAAGAACAGTCGCAGGTTGGCCGCGTGAGCCGAGCGACGGCGCCCCTGTGGGTCGAGTTCCCGACGGCCCTCGCCGGCGACTCACGCGCCGGCCGTCGTCTTGCGCGCGAACTCGCGCTGAGTGAGCGCATCGAGGGGCTGCGCGAACTCGCCGCGCTGAAGGCGCGGGCTACTGACTGACCGCGAACGGAACGACGGTTCCGTCGGAGTCGATGTGCACCGCGCCCGGGTACGGCCACAGTGGACCGATCACGACGGTGTCGTTCGCACGGGCGTCGGCGACAAGCGCGTCCAGGACCGCACACGCCGCCGTGGGTTCGAGGTGCAGCGCCTCGCACTCGCCCGTCGCGATGTGGAGCGGGCTGACGGCGAGGTGCCCGAGCAGCACGGCATGCTCGCCGTCCGAGTCGATGCGCACGACCGCATGGCCCGGAGAGTGCGCGCCGGTGAATTCGAGGCGCACACCGGGCGCGACCTCCGCCGGAGTCTCGGCCGTGTCGACAACGCCGTGGTCGACGAGCGCCTGAAACTCGGCCAGACCGGATACCGGAGGGTTGGTCTCGAGGTACTCGAGTTCGGTGCGCGTCACGACGACACGCGCGTTCGGAAACGCCGGTCCCCAGCGGCCGTCGGCATCCACCGCCGCGGCCAGGCCGATGCCGTCGAGATGCGTGAGCACGACGGTGTCGACACGCTCGCGCGGAACACCTACCGTCGCCATCGCGTCGAAGACCCGCTCCTGGTGACCAATCGCTTCCGGGCCGGTGCGAATGAACGCGTCGGCCGCCCCACACGGATCGACGACGAGTACCCGTTCGTCGGTCTCGATCACCCACACGGCCTGCCCGACGTTGACCTGGCCCGCGTCCGTCGCCCAGAAGGGCTCCGCCCACGGCACGCTCCGCACCTTCTCGACGTCGAGCCCGACACCGTCGCCGTCGATCGCGACGTCGAAGTAGGGCACCCGAGTGAGCTTCACGGTTCCGATGTCGAGTCGTAGTACTGCGTCCATGACGCCCTCAGTTCGGGATCGTGTTCAACTCGATCACGTCGAGCCGGACGCCGTCAATAACCCAGTCCTCGAGACATCCCCGGAACTGTCGGCGATCGGTTTCGTCGAGTCCGGGCGCCAACAGCGCGCGGAAGCTGCCGTCGGCGCGCTCGTCGATATCGCCGAGAAGATCGGACTTCACCTCGAGCCGGCACACGAGGATCTGCGCTTCTACCATCTCGCCGAGCGTCTGCGTCCGCTCGTTCTGGTTCACGTCGCCTTCGATCAGGAGTTCGACCTGCGACCCGGGCCGTATGGCGTCATGCGTCGAGAGGGTCGCCTCGCGCAACACTCCGACACCGAGGATCCCGATGGCGAGACCGACGAACGCGAGCACGACCGCGCCGAGGCGTTTCACGACGTGTGCCCGGCCCGGCGCAGCAACTTGCGGATCTGGCGGTCGTCGGCGCCCGGGACTTCCTGCGCGAGCACGGTGATGTCGTCCAGTAACAGCCCGCCGCGCGGGTAGCTGATCGGCGCGAGCGCGCTCGCCAGCTTCTGCTCCCCCGCCGGTGTCGTCGTGCCCGCCGCGACGCGGTCGACCAGCCACGCGATGCCGGAGAGAATGATGCCGCCACCGACGATGAACGTGATGAAGACGTTGCTGTTCTTTACCGACTCGTTGAGCCATGCGAACCGATCGCGGGCGGGGGGACGAGTCGCGCGGATGATGCCCTCGACAGCCGGGTCGAACCGGCCCTCGAGGCGCGTGAGCCGCCGCAGGATGAGCGCCGTCGCAAGCGCGATCTCCGCGATGAGGAAGATCAGCCCGAAGAACAACGCCCGGTTCCACTCCCAGCGGTTCAACGAAACGACCATGTAACCGCCGGCGGCGATGAGCGTTCCCACGCCGGCCAACCACGCGACGATCTTCATCGCATTACTCCTTCTCTTCGATCGTGACGTGTCCGGTCTCGCCATTGACGCGCACGTTCACTCCTTCGGGGAGCTCGTCGGTCGCGCCGGCGTAGCCGACGACGGTGGGTACGCCGGCCTCGCGGGCGAGAATGGCGAGGTGCGACAGCACCGAACCGGTTTCCGACACCAGTCCGTGTAGTCGAGTGAGCACCGGGGCGAGCCCCGGCGTCAGCGTCGTTGTCACCAGCACCGCACCGTCGGGCGGGTTCGTGGCGTCGTGCGTGACCGATCCGTGGCCGACACCACCTCCCGCGCCGGTTCCGCCGACGCCGTCGGCGCCGACCTGAACCCGGATCACCTTGCCGCTGTCGGAGAGTTGGAACATCGCCGGGAGCGGTTCGCCGAAGTTGTGGGCGTGGGCGACAAGCGAGTCCGGGTTGACGACAGCGCGTTTCGTTGCGACTGCTTCGAGGTGTTCGAGCGTCATGTGGCGGATGAGTTCGGCCTCGGGAAGTTGCTTCGTTGCCTCGAGCCGTTCGCCGAGGACCCACGCAGCCCGCCCCGACAGCTCTTGGATCCAACGCACGCGCAGGCGGAGCGCCTCCCGCAGGATCCCGTTGTCGTCGCTTTCCGCGCCGTCGCTGCCGAGGTACACGGACATCGCGTCCGACGGCAGTTCGGGTGCCGGCGCAACGCGCGGCGGCGTGAGCGCGAGGACCACGGGGCTGCGCGACAGAATCTCGCGATCGGTCAACCCGTCCTGACGGGCTTCGGCGAGTACCCGCAGCGCGACCGACGCGCCGGTCAAGCGGTTGCGGCCACCACTGTCGGCGAGCATGCCCATGAGGATCTCGTGCGCGTGCAGCGACCGCAACACGGCTTGGCTGCGGTGCAGGATCGCGATGAGTTGGCGGCTCGTCAGGTCGTCGAGCGCCGGAACCCGTTCGAGGTCCGCGTCGGCTCGATCCAGAAGATCCTCGGCGAGCAGCGGAAGCGCGCTGCGCAACCGTCCGACCCGCCACGCCGGCTTCAGCTTGCGGAACGAAGCGACCGGGTTGAGCTTGTGGAGCAGGCCGTTCTTCGGAACGATCTCGCCCGACAGGCGCAGGTCGATCGCGACGCGGCCTTCGACCGAGATCACCACCTCGCTCGATTCGATCTCAGCCCGCGTCGCCGCGCCGGTGAGCGTGACCGCCTCCCGCACGGCCTCGCGCAACGGCGGCACCCACAAGTCGTGTTCGAGTTCGGTCAGCGGTTCCGGGAACGTCTCCGCGACCGGTCCCGGCCCGTAGACCGGACCGCGCGGCACACCGCGGATCTCCGAAGTCACCGGGCGGGATTGCAGCAAGCGGAGTGTCCCGTCGCGCTCGATTGCCCACTCGACGTCCTGCGGTCCGCCGAAGACGCGCGCGACATCGTTCGACAGCGCGACGAGCCGGCGCAGATGATTCGGACCGAGCGGCGGTCCGTCGTTCGCGTCGAACTCGAGCACCTTGGCCTTCTCGTCGAGCACGTAGCGAGAACCGTCGACTTCTCCACTGACCAGCGGCTCGGGACCTCCGCGCACCGCGCTGACGACCCGCTGGTCGGTGCGCCCGGTCACGGGGTCGATGCCGAACATGACGCCGCCGAACTCGGGGTCGATGAGCGGTTGCACGAGCACTGCGATCGGCGAATCGGCCGCGCCGGCGCGCTGACGCGAATCGAGCACCTTACGGACCGCGGCGACGAACGCGTCGAACCCGTCGATGCCGATGACCGAGTCGAACTGCCCCGCCATCGACGACTCCGCCGTGTCCTCGACGACCGACGAACTGCGCGCAACCAGTTCTCGGTCCGCGCCGCCCGCGGCGTCGAAGACCTCGCGTACCGCGGGATGGGTCGCGATGTCGGCACCCGCGTCGACGGCTTCGGAGAACGCCGTCGTCAACACCGCTCCGGGCAGCGTCGGCAGCGCGTGCGTCGCGGCCCGGGCGAGCGCGGCGGCCTTGCCGCCGGTGAGCCCGGCGTCGACAGCCGCGTCGTCGTCGAGGTCGACGACGAACGGTCGCGCGAGCGTCATCGCGGCATCATGGGCCCGCGGGCTCGCCCATCTCCTTCAACGCGGTGGCCAGCGCCGCGCGCAACTGCCGCGCCGAGTCGGGCGAGAGGTGGCCGACGAGGCCCGCTCCCTGCTTTCCGACCTCTTCGACCGTGAGTTCGACGCGCGGGTCCTCACACTCCTCACAGTCGTCGAGCGCGGCGACGATCCACGAGATCGGTACCCGTTCCGGATCGTCCGGGGGGTGGTCGTCGGTGCCGTAGTCGGCCAGCTTCTTCACGCCGACAGTCAAGCACCGTTCCCGGCACCGCGCGTCGGTCAAGCCGCAAGCTGGGATGCCGCGAACGAGAGCCCGACTGCTGTGAGCATCGTCGGGACGACGAACATCACCAGCCGGTTCGTCTGTTCGCGCATCATGTCGGCGACGGCCACGCGCATCGCGGCCATCTCGCCCCGCAACTCCGAACGAAGCTCCGCCATCTCGCCCCGAAGGTCCGACCGCAGCTCCGCCATCTCGCGACGTAGGTCCGAGCGCAGCTCGACCATCTCGCCCCGTAGGTCCGCGCGCGTGAGGGCGAGATCGGTCTTCGTCGCCAGTTCGCTCGGGTCCATCGGTGGCAGTAGCTCCATCAGCGTGTCGGCCGCGTCCACCCCGAGCCGCTCCCGAGCGGTCTCGTACAGGTGTAGGCGCCGGCGCTCCTCGATCGGCATGTCTCCTCCAGTGTCGCGCAAATTTCGCAGAACAGAGGAGAGCTGTGCATACCCGGCTTTCGAGGCACCTGCACCTTACCCAGGAGGTGAGACAGCTACAGGTGGTTGAAGCCCGCCGACTCCTCGGGGGTCATGGACACGGAGACGGGATGCTTGTCGAAGTGGGCGACTGCGACCCGCATGTCGTCCATCAACAGCATCGCGAGGTCGCGGCTGATGTCCTGGCGCACGAGGATGCGCTGCACGGCGACGTCGCTCGCAGCTCCGGTGAGCGGGTACGCGGGTACCTGCCAGCCGCGCACGCGCAGCCGGTCGGCGATGTCGTACAGCGTGTAGCCCGGGTCGACGCCCTCGGTGATGCGCCACGCCACGGACGGAATGCCCGTGCGCGGCATGCTGTCGCACACGATGTCGAACGGGCCCATCTTCGCGATCTCACCGGCGAGGTACTGACCTGTCTCGTACGCGGCATCGTGCACCCGGCGATAGCCCTCACGCCCGAGGCGCAGGAAGTCGTAGTACTGGGCGATGATCTGCCCGGCCGGTCGCGAAAAGTTGATCTGGAACACGGGCATGTCGCCACCGAGGTAACTGACGTGGAAGATCAGGTCGTCGGGAAGGTCGACCGCGTCGCGCCAGACAACCCATCCGACGCCGAGCGGCGCGAGCCCGAACTTGTGGCCGGACGTGCTGATCGACTTGACGCGCGGGAGGCGGAAGTCGAACACCACGTCGGGCGCGCAGAACGGAGCGAGGAACGCGCCGCTCGCGCCGTCGACGTGGATGTCGATGGAGAGACCGGTCTCGGCTTCGAGCCGGTCGAGCGCGTCGGACATTTCCTGCACGTTCTCGTAGGCGCCGGTGTACGTGACGCCGAACGTCGGCACGACC
This sequence comes from Actinomycetes bacterium, assembly GCA_031404355.1. Classification (GTDB taxonomy): domain Bacteria; phylum Actinomycetota; class Acidimicrobiia; order IMCC26256; family PALSA-610; genus JANNHK01. The sequence continues at coordinate 3,539 of JANNHK010000518.1, read as the reverse complement.
ATGATGGTGTTCTCGTCGACACGTTCGAGCATGTCTTCGGCCGTCATGCAGTAGTGATCGGAACCCATCGGGACTTCGCGCATCTCGATGTCCCAGTACTTCGCGAACTTGTGCCACACGACCTGCACCGGTCCGCACACCATGTTCGGCCGGTCGATCGACTTGCCTTCGGCCGCGCGCTTGGCGCGCCAGCGCCATTTCGCGGCCATGCCGCCGAGCATGCACGCCTCCGACGAACCGATCGCCGACGTCCCGACCGTGTTCGCGGCGTCGGGCGCGTTCCACAGGTCGGCGAGCATGTGCACGCACCGGCTCTCGATCTCGGCCGTCTGCGGGTACTCGTCCTTGTCGATCATGTTCTTGTCGATGGCGATATCCATCAACGCGTGGACCTGCGGCTCTTCCCACGTCTGGCAGAAGGTCGCGAGGTTCTGGCGGGCGTTCCCGTCGAGCATCAGCTCGTCGCGCACGACCTGGAACGCGTCCTCGGGCCGCGCCTCCTCGTTGGGAAAGAGGTACTTCGGCATCGCCTTGGAGAGGTCCTGGCCCGGGTACACCGAGTGGGAGAGCTGCTGGCGAACGTTGTCACGGTGATGAAGCGGCATGGGCCAATCGTCGCGGCCCGCCGACCGGCCCGCATCACCCGATGAGGATGAGTGACCCCCCTAGCCTGCCCCCGTGCCCGCGATCCTCGACCGTCTCGCGCAACTGCCCAGGGAACGCCAGGCCCGCCTCGTCGACGCGGCCGTGTACGGCTCGGTCGTCATGCTCGCGGCGCTCGCCGTCGTCGATCCCGAGGAGGTGGAAGACGGCTGGGGACTGGAACTGGTGGTCGCGGTCGGCGTCGCCACCTGGATTGCGCACTTCTTCGCCGAACTCGTCGCCGACCAGATCCGCCACGCGCATCTCCCCGATCGCGGCGCCCGGATCCGCGACCTCTCCAACGGCACTCCCGTCATCCTCGCGACGTTGCTTCCCGCGGTCGCCATCGGACTCGGACGATTCGACGCGGTCGAGGCAGACACCGCGATCTGGGCTGCGATCGGTTTGGCGCTCGTGCAGCTCTTCTGCGTGTTTCTCGTGGTCGGTTCCGTCAGCCGCGACCGTCGGGGTACGTGGCTCTATGCGCTCGCAACCACTGCGCTCGGTCTCGTCGTCGTCGCAATCAAGATCGCGCTCGGCCACTGATCGAGTCGTGACTTGCGCCGCGTCCCGTTCTCGTAGATGGTGCAGTCGACGACCGCGGCGCGACCCGTGCGCCTGGCATGGTGGACAACCGACCCAGGAGAAGCGACATGAACTCATCCCGACCGTCAGCCGTTCAGAGGCTCGTGGCGGTGTGCGCCGTAGCCGTGCTCGCCGTCGGACTCGGCGCGTGTGGCGGCGACGATGACGACGACGACACGGCGGACAGCCCGCCGGAGACCACGACCGAGGACACTTCGGCGTCGGACACCTCCGACACGGCGGCGCAGGCCGCTGACGCCGACGCGTACGTCGGCCTCGAGGAAGCCGCAGCCGGTGAAGCCGCCGACGCCGCGGGCGTGCCGTGGCGCGTCATCGAGCGTGACGGCGAGCCGCTCGCCGCCACGCAGGATTACAACGCCGAACGTGTGAACTTCGTCGTGGAAGACGGGGTCGTCGTCAGCGTGACGAACGGTTGACGTTGCGCTTGTTGCGGTTCGGCCGGCGCCGGTCACGCTCGTCGCGTGTGCCGGCCGGCCGAGCCGGCTTCTGCTGGCCCTGAGGCTTCGCGTGCGCCGGCGTTTCGGCACGGACGGGCCGCTCGGCCCGGTCGGTCCGATCGGCGCGTGCCTGCGGGTGACCGAACTCGACCGCGAGGCCGGCTGACTTCTGCAACCGCTGCGCCTCGCGCAGCTGGTGTTTGGCCACGAGCGAGACAACGAGACCGGTTGCACCGGCGCGCGCCGTGCGGCCCGATCGGTGCAGGTAGTCCTTGGAGTCGGCGGGAAGGTCGAAGTGCACGACACACGCGACGTCGTCGACGTGGATACCGCGGGCGGCAACGTCGGTCGCGACCAGCGCGTTGACCTTGCCGTTGGTGAACGCCAGGAGCGCCTTGTCGCGCTGGCCCTGACTGCGACCGCCGTGAATGCCGGCGGCGCGCACGCCACTGCGTTCGAGCACGGTCACGATCCGGTCGACACCGCGCCGGGTGCGGCAGAACACGATCGTCGGGCCCGACGCCATGATGAGATCGGCGGTGCGCTCGGCGCGGTCACCGGGCTCGACCTTCCAGAACTGGTGGTCGGCGGAGGTGATGTCGGGCTCGGCCGCACCGACCTCGTGACGCGTCGGGTTGTTCTGGTACTCACGGGTGAGGACCGACACGGCGCCGTCGAGCGTCGCCGAGAACAACACCGTCTGCCGCTCGGGGCTCGTGAGGTCGAGCAGCTTGCGCACCTGCGGCAGGAAGCCCATGTCGGCCATGCGATCGGCTTCGTCGATGACCACCGTGGTCACCGAGTCAAGGCGCACAACGCCTTGCTCGACGAGGTCGTGCAAACGGCCCGGGCACGCGACGAGTACGTCGACGCCCTTGCGGAACGCGCGGCGCTGCGGCTCGTAGCCGACACCGCCGTACACGGAGAACACCGAGCGGTCGCGCAGGCGAGCGAGCGGTTCGAGCTCACGCTGGATCTGCGCCGCGAGCTCGCGGGTCGGTGCCAGCACGAGGGCACGCGGCCGCCGGGGCTTGGCCTTCTCGACCCGGTCGATCAGCGGAATGCCGAAGGCGAGGGTCTTGCCCGAGCCCGTCGGGGCCCGGCCGCATACATCGCGGCCGGCAAGAATGTCGGGGATCGTCGCCGCCTGGACTTCGAATGGCGACTCAATGCCGCGTTTAGCCAGCGCGTGGACGAGATCGGCGGGGACGCCGAGGTCTGAAAATGAGATGGACACAATGCTCCTGGTTTCGTCTCTCAACCCGATGTCGGCGAGGGACGAGGCGACCGTTCGCAAAGGTTGGGGCACCGGGTGTAGTCGCCGGGGGGCGCTCGTCGGAAAGAAGAGTGAGCGTGCCTCGACCCAGGCGGGTGTGGTGCCGAAGAGCAGACTAGCAGAACCCACCCCCGGCTCTGTGCCAGGGTCCTGCGGTGTCACGCGGTGCTCCCTCACTGCTGCGGCGGAATCGGCCGTTCGCGCGGCTCGCCGCGGCGGAGACGATCTCGCCGCTCGGCGACGCGATGGGCACGCTCGCGCTGATCCTCTTCATCCAGGCGAAGTACGGCACCGCCCTCGCCGCGAGCGCGGTGCTCGTTGCGGAGTCGATCCCGCCGCTTCTGGCACCGCTGCTCGGCGCGATCGCCGACCGCGCCGACCGGCGCCGGCTCGTCATCGTGTGCGAACTCGGCCAGGCCGTCGCGATGGGCGCCGCCGCGTTCTTACCTCCCCTCGCTGTCCTTGCCGCGCTCGTACTCGTGCGCGGCGCGTTCGCGTCGGTGTTCGCCGCGGCGACCGGCGCCGCGCTCCCCGAGGTCGTCGCCGACGACGACCTCGACCAGGCGAACACGATGCTC
>JANNHK010000517.1:0-2888 GCA_031404355.1 Actinomycetes bacterium | reverse complement strand
CCGGCGGCGCCGTCGTAGACGTGCTCGTCGAGGTCGGTGGGATCGTCGTCGTGGTCGTGGAGGTCGACGTCGAAGTCGGTGGGACCGTCGTCGTGGTCGTGGAGGTCGACGTCGAGGTCGGTGGGACCGTCGTCGTCGCGGACGGCTCCGTCGTCGTCGTCGTGGCCGGCGCGGTCGTCGTCGTCGTGGCCGGCGCGGTCGTCGTCGTCGTGGCCGGCGCGGTCGTCGTCGTAGCCGGCGCGGTCGTCGTCGTAGCCGGCGCGGTCGTCGTCGTAGCCGGCGCGGTCGTCGTCGTAGCCGGCGCCGTCGTCGTCGTAGCAGGCGCCGCCTCGACGGCCGTGCTCGACAGTTCCGGGTTGGCGGTGGCTACGAGGCGGTTCGGCGGCGGGTTGCAGAACGTCGATGCCGCGAGCGTGAGTGTGGGGGGTGGGAGCACGAGATTCGCGGTGAGGGTCGTTCCACCCTGGAACGACTTGATCGTCGTGCCGCCGACACCTGCGAGCACCTTGAACGTGACCGTGGGCGACTGGAGCGTCCCACCGCCGGGGACCGGCGTCGCGGTGCCGATCCGGATACTGCTCGCCGTGTACACCGGGGGCAACGAGGTCCCCGGGACGCCGTTGATCAGGGGCGGGCCCGAGGAGGTAGCGGAGTCGGCCACGACGGTGCCGCCGGTGATCGTGTACAGCGTCGTGATGTTGGTGAACGTGCCGATGGTCAGGCCCGTGCTGCTCGCCGGCAACGTGGTCGACCCGCCGGGAAGCGTGAGTGTGATCTCCGTGCCGGCAACGGCGGTCGCCGGAGCCTGAACTTCGAAACTCGCCATCTGCGGCTGGCGGCCCGGGGTCACCGCGTCACCGTCGACCAGGATCCCCGTTCCCGGCACGTGGGGCGGGGGCGTCAGGAACGCCTCGCAGTCGAGGGGAACCAACACCGGGGCGCCGGACGCCGGTGAAACGAACGTCGCGGCCGCGGCCATGGCGACGAGACCTGCGGCAACGAGCGTCGACGCAACCCGCGTGTGCCGCCGTCGTGTGATGCCAAGCCTCGGACTCATGAATCCCCCTCTACGTGTGCACCCGCTGGAGCGCGGCCGCAACCGGTTCCTACCACGTGCGCAATCAGATCATCGTCAGTGTCGAGCAAACCGTTCGCGACCGCGGGAGCGCAGCACCATGGCGGCACCCGCCCCGAGGGCGACGAAACCGATCGCGGCCAACGGCTTCGAGCCGGCTCCGGTAACCGGCAGTTGCGTGGCGGCTGCTGCCGCGGGCGCGGCAGTTGTCGTCGTCGTGGCCTGCGCCACTGTCGGATCGACAACGGTCACCGTCACGACCGCGCTGTCGCAGTTCAGCGCGACCTGGGCCGCGGTCAGCGGAACGGCCGGGTCCTGCCCGGCGATCACGGAGCACACGCGGTACGTGAACGGCTCTGAACCTTGGAACCCCGGGTTGGGTGTGTAGGTGATCTTGCCGCTCGAGACGACCACCGGACCGTTGGCCGCCGACACCGTCACCGCCAGTGAAGCGGGGTCGATGGCGAGGCTCGCGTTCTTCACGTCGTTGGCCAACACGTCGATCACGACGGCCGTGCCCTTGTTCGTCGTCGCCGTGTCGGCGATGGCGTTCGGTGCGTTCTCGCCGACCGGCGTGTCGAGGATCGGGCTGAACGTCATGGTCTGGACGATCTTCAACGAGTGATCGGCGTTCGCGTTCGGGAGTGTCAGTTGCGCGTTCAGGATCGCTGCGCCGGCGGGGCCGCAGTCGGGCGCGGCAAGGTCGATCGCGGGGATCGCGAAGTCGTCGTCGCCGAGTGTGGCCGTTCCGGTGGCCGGGTTGTACGGAACCCCGCCCGGTTCGCTCGTGCGGAAGCTGATCGCGATCGGGCCGAGCGGACACGCCGTGGCTAGGAGCGGATCGACCTTGAGGAGCGTCGTGAGCTGCCCGCTGAGCACGACGGCGCCGGTGTCGGTGTCGATCGTGCCGGTGAAGGCGCTCGCCGCAACCGGCGTGATGCCGACTGCGACGCCGGTGGACGTGGTGATGCCAAACGCGGGGAAGGTGGTTCCCGCCTGCGGGAACGTGAGGTTCCCGGCCGCGTCGACGGTTCCGGTCATCGAGCCGCTGATCGGACCGAAGGCGCCGGCGGTGGTGGTGAGCGTGCCGTTGGACAACGTCACCGTCACCGGACCGGCCGGTCCGACGACTGCGCCGGCCTGTAGCGCTGATCCGGTCACCGCGATCAGACCGGCCGCGATCATCGCCGCCGCGAACCGAGCGCGATTCCTCGGCTTGGTGCCAAGCATCGAAACCATCTTGCGTGCCCCCCTGGTCGCCCCAACGAAGCACTGCGCGCGCTTCGTGGTCGGGAAGCGTACGAAGGTCGGACCAATGCCGTCAACTCCTTGAGCCAACGCGTGCCCGGCGCCTGCTCCCGATTTGGAGTGCCTTTTGCGCCTCATGACCTCACCCGAGGACTCACGACCCAACTCCTCTTACAGCCAGTCGACCGTCAGGGTCCCGAAAAAAAAAGTGACAGATCGGGTCAAAGTCGGACTTTCCGCGGCTCGCATGGGTTCAGTGCGCCCGCCGCCGGGCGAACAGCAACACCAGGCCGGCGGCCAGCAAACCGAAGCCGAAGACCAGTAACACCCGGGCCGAACCCGCACCGGTTCGGGGCAGGACGCTGCGGTTCTGGATCTGCGTGGTGTCGTCGTCCCCGCCTGTGGTGGGCAGACGCCGCGCCACCGCGGTGGTGGTGGTCGCGGCCGCCTGCGGCGCCGCGCCCGTGGTCGCGACCGTGGTGGTCGGAGCCAACGTCGTGGTGGTCGGAGCCAACGTCGTTGTCGTCGTCGGAGCCAACGTCGTTGTCGTCGTCGTCGGAGGCAA
>JANNHK010000516.1:0-3074 GCA_031404355.1 Actinomycetes bacterium | reverse complement strand
ACGTGCGACATCCGCGGGGGTGAGGATGCCGACGAGCTCGGCACCCTCGAACACGAGCGCGCGGCCGCCGCCACGAACGCCTTGGCGTTCGAGCAGTGAGACGAGCGGTTCGTCCGGCGTCGTGGTGGCCACGTCCGCGAGCGGGATCGCCACATCGAGGACACGAGTCGCGGCCCGTTCGTCGTTGGGGACCCCGCGCAACTCGGTGAGCGTGACGAGGCCGACGATGCCGCCGTCGAAGCCCTCGACCGGGTAGGCGGAATGTGGGCTGCCGAGCAGGTAGCGCTCGATGAACGCGTCGACGGTGATCCAGCCGGGCGCGACACGCGGATCGGCGCTCATGACATCGCGGACTCGTACGCCGTCGAGCGCTCGGCGGGTGACGACTGCCGCCGCTTCGGCCCGGGCGGCGCCGAGGATGAACCAGCCGATGAACACGAGCCAGAGCCCGCCGATGCTTGCACCGACGACGAACTCGACCAGCCCGAGACCGATCAGGCCGTACCCGACGACGCTCCCTGCCCGCGCCGCGCTGATGGTGGCGCGGACGCGATCTCCATGGCGCTGCCACAGGAACGAGCGCAGCACTCTGCCGCCGTCGAGCGGCGCGCCCGGGATCAGATTGAACACACCGAGGATGAGGTTGATACCGGACAGCCAGCCCGCCACCGCGACGACGAGGTGGGCGGCTCCGAAGCCATCGAGGCCGACGGCGACCGCACCGAATCCTGCCGCGAGGCCGAGGCTGGTCGCGGGTCCCGCGATCGCGATGCGGAAATCGGCGCGCGGTGTCGGAGGTTCACCGCCGAGTATCGCGACGCCGCCGAACAGCCACAGGGTCAGGCCCTTGACTTCGACGCCGGCGCGGCGGGCAACCACCGCGTGCGCGAGCTCGTGGGCGAGCAACGATACGAAGAACAGCGTCGCGGCCACGAGACCGGCCGCCCAGTACGTCGCGGTCGAGTGACCGGGGGCGGCGCGCGGGAGCGACCCGTCGGCCAGGCTCCAGGTGAGCAGCCCGACGATGACGAGCACGCTCCAGTTCATGGCGAGCGGGAACCCCGCGATACGGCCGAGGCGGATGTCGCCGTTCATGTCGCCTCTCCTTCGGTGTTGCGATTCATGGTGCGCTCTCGATGGGAAACCGCTTCAGCATGGCCGAGTTGGCAATCACGGAAAGGCTCGACAGCGCCATCGCCGCGGCGGCGATCATCGGGTTGTGGAGCCCCGCGGCGGCGATCGGGATGGCGGCCGTGTTGTACGCGAAGGCCCAGAAGAGGTTCTGGTGGATCTTGCGCATCGTCGCGTGGCTCAACCTGATCGCGACCGCGACGTCGCGCACGTCGTCCTTGATCAGCACGAGCCCGCCGGCCTCCTTCGCGACGTCGGAGCCCGAACCGATGGCGATGCCGATGTCGGCCGTTGCCAGCGCGGGCGCGTCGTTGATCCCATCGCCTACCATCGCGACCACCTCGCCGGCGTCGCGTAGTCGCTGGATCTCGGTGGCCTTGTCCTGCGGCACGACACCGGCGATGACCCGCTCGATGCCGAGCTGACGCGCGATCGCGCGCGCAGTGCGCTCGTTGTCGCCGGTGAGCATCACGACGGCGATCCCGTTGCGCTGGAGTTCCGAGACGGCCTCGCTCGCGTTCTCCTTGACGGTGTCGGCAACGGCGATCACTGCGTCGAGTCGACTGTCGACTGCGAGCAATATCACGGTCTTGCCGTCCTCCTCGAGCACTCGCACGCGGTCTTCGATGTCGGCCGCGAGCGCGACGTTGCGGTCCGCGATGAGCCGACGGTTCCCGAGCAGGACCGTGGCGCCGTCGACCGTGACGCAAACACCGCAGCCCGGGATCGCCTCGAACGTGTCCGCCGCCGGCAGGTCGGCACCGTCCATGCGGGCGCGTCGGACGATCGCCTCGCCGAGCGGGTGCTCGCTTCCGACCTCGGCCGCGGCCGCGAGCCGGAGCACGTCGGCTTCCGCCGCGTCCGAGAGGACGATCACGTCGGTCACCGCCGGTTCGCCCTTGGTCAGGGTGCCGGTCTTGTCGAACACAACGGTGGTCGTCTGGACCGCTCGTTCGAGGTACTCGGCGCCGCGGATGAGGATCCCGGCTTCGGCACCTTTGCCCACGCCGACCATCAACGCGGCCGGCGTCGCGATGCCGAGCGCGCACGGGCACGCGATGATCAGCACGGCGATGAACGAGAGCACCGCCTGCGGCACATTGCCGGCGATGGTCCAGCCGATGAGGCTGCCGAATGCCACGATCACGACGGCGGGGACGAAGTACGAGGTGGCCCGGTCGGCGATGCGCTGGATCTGGGCGGACGACGTCTGGGCTTCTTCGACGAGGGTGATGATCTGGTTGAGCGTCGTCTCCGCTCCGACACGCGTCGCGCGGAATCGGAACGACCCGGTTGCGTTCACGGTCCCGCCGATCACCGGGTCGCCGGGCCCTTTCTCGACCGGCATGCTCTCGCCCGTGAGGAGCTTCTCGTCGACTGCGGACGCGCCCTCGAACACCTCGCCGTCGGTCGGGATCTTCTCGCCCGGCCGCACGATCACGACCTCGTCGATCAGCAGCGTCTCGGCCGGAACCTCCATCTCCTGTCCGTCGCGTAGAACACGGGCTGTCGCGGGCCGCAGGTCCATGAGCTTGCGCACCGCTGCGGAGCTCTTTTTCCTGATGATGTCCTCCATGTACTTGCCGAGGAGGACGAACGCGATGATGACAGCGGAGACCTCGAAGTAGACCTCGCGCTCGCCGACCTCGACCGGCAGGATGTCGGGCGCGAACACGACGATCACGCTGTAGAGGTACGCGACAGAGGTGCCGAGCGCGACGAGGAAGTCCATGTTGATGGCGCGGCTGCGAATCGCCTGCCACGCACCCTTGTAGAAGCCCCAGCCGCCGATGAACTGCACGGGGGCAATTTGAAGACCGTGTGGAAGAAAGGAGTGCGGCATGAAACTTAGAGAGATCATGACGAGTAATGTGGAGGTGATCCACCCGGAGGATACCTTGCAGACCGCAGCCGAAAAAATGCGCAACCGGGATATCGGCTTT
>JANNHK010000515.1:0-27109 GCA_031404355.1 Actinomycetes bacterium | reverse complement strand
CGCCAACTCCCCCTCTAGTTACCGCCCCCACTACAACCCCCGCTACAACAACGTAATGCGCGCCATCGTTAACCCCAACGGTTTGCGTCGAACCCAACCTGCTTGCGGTTGGATATCGACGCATCCATCAGGACGTCCAGGCCCTCGGCCAGGAGCGCGTCGTCGAGGATCAGCGGTGGGAGGAGGCGGACGACGTTGCCTGACGTTCCGGCCGTCAGGATCACGACGCCCTGCGCGTGACACGCGGACGTAATCGCTTTCGCGCGGGCCGCGTCGGGCGTGCCGTCGGGGTGGACCAACTCCATCGCGACCATGGCGCCCCGGCCGCGTACGTCGCCGACGCCGGTCGTGGCCGACTGGATCTCGCGCAAGCGGGCGAGCATCTGATCGCCGAGGTGGCGGGCGCGGTCGACGAGGCCTTCCTTCTCGATGACGTCGATCGACGCGAGCGCGGCGGCGCACGAGATCGGGTTGCCGCCGAATGTGCCGCCGAGTCCGCCGACGTGCACCGCGTCCATGATCTCGGCTCGGCCCGTGATGCCCGCGATCGGCATGCCCGCGCCGAGGCCCTTGGCCGTCGCGACGAGATCGGGGACGAGGTGCTCGTCCTCGCACGCGAACCACGCGCCGGTGCGCCCGAAACCGGTCTGCACTTCGTCCGCGACGAACAGCGCGCCATGACGCCGGCACCAGTCGGCGACGCCCGGCAGCCATCCGGGTTCGGGTACGACGAACCCGCCTTCGCCCGCGATCGGTTCGACGACGACGCAGGCGACCTCGGCCGGGTCGACGCTCGCTTCGATCCACGCCAGCGTCTCGGCGAGCCCGCCGGTGCCGCGGAACGGGTACGAGAACGGCGCGCGGTACACCTCGGGCGCGTACGGACCGAACCCCTTCTTGTACGGGTCGACCTTCGCGGTGAGCGTGAGGCCGAGCAGCGTCCGCCCGTGGAACGCCTGGTCGAACGCGATCACGGCCGGACGGCCGGTGACGGCACGCGCGATCTTCACCGTGTTCTCCACGGCCTCCGCACCCGAGTTCACCAGGAACGATCGCTTCTCGTGCCCGCCCGGCGTGCGCGCGTTGAGCGCCTCGCACACCGCGACGTAGCCCTCGTACGGCGTCACCTGGAAGCAGGTGTGGAGGAACTGTTGGGCCTGGCGCGAGATCGCGTCGACCACGTGCGGGTGCGCGTGCCCGACGTTGACAACCGCGATGCCCGCGCCGAGGTCGATGAGATGGTTGCCGTCGACGTCTTCGAGCATGCCGCCCTGACCGGCGGCCATGAACACCGGCAACGTCGTGCCTACACCCGCGGGCACCGCCTGCGTGCGCCGGGCCCACAGTTCGCGGGAACGGGGGCCGGGGATCTCGGTGACAAGGCGCCGCTGCATGATCCTCCTCTATGCCGCGGGCGAAAACCGCACCGGCAGTTCGATCCAGCCGTGCATGATCGTCGACCGCGTGGGTCGGCCGGCGCCGGCGAGCGCGACGCCGTCGACGCGCGCCAGCAGTTCCTCGAACAAGACCCGCGCTTCGATGCGGGCCAGGCTCGCGCCCAGGCACAGGTGCTGGCCGAAGCCGAACGCGACGTGCGCCGGGTCGGCCGGGCGGAGTGCATTGAACTCGCCGGCAGCGGGACCGAAGGCCGACTCGTCGCGGTTGCCCGACGCGTACAGCATGATCAGGTAGTCGCCTTCACGCACCGGTTGGTCGTGCAGCGTCAGATCGCGCGCGGCAGTGCGCGCAAATGCCTGTATCGGTGTGGTCCACCGCAACATCTCCTCGACCGCGCCCGGTATGAGGTCGGGTTGCGCGCGCAACGCCGCGAGCTGGTCGGGGTGCTGCGCGAGCGCCCGGATACCGCCCGAGATCAGATGGCGCGTCGTCTCGTTCCCGGCAACCAACAGCACCACGCAGAACATTTGGAGTTCGGCCCGGGTGAGCCGATACCCGTCGAGGTCGGCCTCGACCAGACGCGCGACCAGGTGGTCGCCACCTCGTGTTCGCGTGTTGTCGATGTGCGTACCGATGTACTCGAACAGTTCGCCGATCCCGGGCATGGCCCTGGGGTCACTCTCGCCCGCCAGGATCGCGGCGTCGGACCAGCGCCGGAAATCGTCGTGGACGTCCTCGGGAATGCCGAGCAATTCCGCGATCACCGTGACCGGAAGCGGCACCGCGATGTCGGCGACCACGTCGACATCGGCGCCCAGGTCGATGCGGTCGAGCGTGAGTCGGGCCAACGCGCGCACGCGATCCTCGAGGCTCCGCACCGCGCGCGGGGTGAAGGCGCGGCTGACGAGCTGGCGGTACTGCGAGTGCTCAGGCGGGTCCATGTGGAGTATCGACGGCGCCACCGGCGGCGCGTTCGTCGAACGCATCGGATCGTTCACGAGTACACCCCGACCGTTCACGAAGTGGTCGGGGTCGCGGGAGATGGCGCGGATATCGTCGTAGCGGCTCACCACGTAGTGACTCGGCTTGTACCCGAACACGGGCGTCTCGGCCCGCAGGCGCGCGAGCACTTCGTAGTGGTCGGGCGCGAGATACCAGTCGGGGTTGTGCGGGTCGATCACGTCGGTGTTGATCACAGCCACGTTTGCGTAGCCTCTCGTCAATGGCCCTCGCTCGCCAACGTGACGTTACCGAGGTGCGCCGTGGCCTGTCGGCGTGGTCGGGTGAACCGGTGGGCGAACTCGTCCAGCCTTCGGCCGGGGGCCTCTCGAGCGACACCTACCTGTTCCGCGCCGGGGAACGCGACCTCGTGGCCCGACTGCCGCCGTTGGGTGAGGGGCTCTTCCCGACGTACAACCTCGCCGCGCAGGCGTTCGTGATGGAAGCGCTCGCCGAACACGGCGTGGTACCCGTGCCCGACGTCGTCGTGTACGTCGACGACGAGGACTTGCTGGGTGCGCCGTTCCTCGTCATGGCGCGCGTTCCCGGCCGGGTGCCGACGGACAATCCGTCGTACTTGGTCGACGGCTGGGTGCACGACGCCGCGCCCCGCGACCAGCGCGCGCTGCACGACGCATTCGGCTCGGTATGCGCCCGGGTCAACACCTGCGACTGGGACGGCATCGGGCTCACCTTCCTCGCTCGGCCCGGCGGCACCGGCCTGCCCGCGGAAATCGCGTGGTGGTCCGACTACCTCGACTGGGCCGCCGACGGTGCCGACCTCACGTCAGTACGCGACGCCCTCGCCTGGTGCGCCGAACACGCTCCGACCGAACCCATCCCGCCCGCGCTCCTCTGGGGCGACGCCCGCGTTCCCAACATCGTCTTCGACGACACGTTCCAACCGGCGGCCGTCCTCGACTGGGAGATGGCGTCGATCGGCCCGGCCGAAATCGACCTGGGCTGGTTCGTCGCCATTCACCAGATGTCGATCGGCATCGGCAGCACCGCCGAACTGCCCGGCTTCCGTCCGCTCGACGAGTTCGTCGCTCGCTACGAAACCGCACTCGGCCGGGCACTCGTCGACGTGCGCTGGTTCGAAGCGTGGGGCGCGTTCCGTTCGGCCGCGATCATGGTGCGCCTCACCGTGCTGCTCCGCGAGATCGGCCTGGTCGACGACTTGCGCATGCAGGAACGAAACCCGTCGCTGAAGCTGCTGCGCTCGCTGACCGAGGCCTAGCGCGGCTCGCCTGGCACGGCCCGGCCGGCATGGTCCTATCCGTCCCAATTGGGTGAAACGGGGACTTCAGTCGGGGTGAAGCGGGTTCACTTTGTTTCCGCGACGCCTCAGAACGCCTCGGCACCGACCGATCGCATCACCTGTTGGGCCACGGAGGCCCTCGTGCGGCAAACCAAGGATGATCTGCCATGTTCCGTTGCAGGTTGCTGACGGCTATCAGTGCTGCGGCGCTGCTGGTTGCAACCGTGGGGAGTCCGGCATCGGCCGACCTCGTCGTCACGGCGGGGACCCTTGGCTTCGACGGTACTGCGCCGACGGTGGGCAACTTCGGCCCGATCACGCTGAACGGGTCTCCGCAGCAGTCGACCTTGGTGATCATCCCGTTCACGGTCGAGGACGCGCGCGGGAACGCCGCGGGCTGGCACGTCTTGCTCACCGTCCCGAACCTGGTGAACGGCGCCAACACGATCTTGGCGTCGACGATCGCCATGCAAGTGCCGGTACTGGCCGCGATCGGCACGTCGAGCATCGCCGGTGTGAGTGTCGCGGCGGCCGCGGGCGCCTTGGCCACCGGTGAGAAGATCGCAGTCGCCACGGCGACCAACGGCATGGGCCAATACTCCATATCGCCGCAGCCCCTGAAGGTCACCGTTCCGGTCACGGCCCGCTCGGGCACGTACGTGAGCGCCGGCACCATCGCGATGGTGAGCGGTCCCTAAACCGCGAACTCGGGGATGACGTACTTGCCCATGAGCTCGATCGACTTCATCACTTCTTCGTGCGGGATCTTGTACGGGTTCAGGAGACAGAACAGCAAGTCGCAGCCGATCGCCTCGTACCGTTTTGCGATCTCGATGCACCGGTCGGGGTCGCCGACCACGCCCGCACCACTGTCGTAGAGGTAGTCCATGTTCAGCGCGTCGGCCATTCCCGATTCCGTCATCTTCCGCGCCTCGCCCGCGTACGCGTAGTTCCCGAGGTCCTGCCCGTACTTCTCCATGTACTCCGCCAGCGACGCGATGTGCTTCACCGCGGTCTTCGGGTACCACACGAACGATTCCTCGGCGACGGCACGCGCCTTCTCGTTGGTGTCGTTGCAGTGCACCATCGTGAACGTGGCCGCTTGCGCATTGCGGAACGCGCCGATCGGCGTCGTGCAGTCGGCCTGCCCGCGCTGGTAGTTCACGAGCCGCTCCTCGAGCATCTCCGGCGGTTGACCCACGGTGAACGACAACAACCCGATGCCGTGCTTCCCGATCTCGTAGTGCCCTTCGAGGCTCGATGTTGCGCCCCAGATCGGCGGGTGTGGGTCCTGGAACGGTTTCGGTGACACGCGCCGCTTCGGCATCGACCAGTGCTTGCCCTGGAACTCGTACTCCTCGTTGGTCCAGCACCCGACGATGTGTTCGAGCGCTTCGTGCCACATCTCGCGCGTCTCGCGCGGGTCGACACCGAAGCCTTCGATCTCGGCGCGCGTCGACGAGCGGCCCGTGCCGAACTCGACGCGTCCGCCGCTGATCAAGTCGAGCACCGCGACGCTCTCGGCCGTGCGCACCGGGTGGTTGTACGGCTTCGGCAGTAGCCGCACGCCGTAGCCCAACCTCAGGTTCTGGGTCACCGCGGCGAGATGCCCGTACAACACCTCGGGGTTCGAGCAGTGCGAGTACTCGTCGAGGAAGTGATGCTCGACCGTCCAGAACGAATGGAATCCCATCTTGTCACCGAGCTTCGCCTGCTCGATGGTGTTCTGGTACGCGTCGTACTCGGAGCGGGGACCCCAGGGCTTCGGTACCGGGATTTCGTAGAACATCGCGAATTTCATGGGCGCAGCTTGGCAGACTGCGACCCTGATGCGCGTGGGCGTGGTGAT
Organism: Actinomycetes bacterium; assembly: GCA_031404355.1. Classification (GTDB taxonomy): domain Bacteria; phylum Actinomycetota; class Acidimicrobiia; order IMCC26256; family PALSA-610; genus JANNHK01. The sequence goes on along the minus strand of JANNHK010000515.1, from coordinate 21,602 downwards.
GCTGCCGGCCGATCCGTGGCCCGAGACGGTGGCCCGGGCCCAGCGCCTGGAGGCGCTGGGCTACGACCATCTCTGGACGTACGACCACCTGTCCTGGCGCCGCTACCGCGACCGCCCGTGGCACGCGACGATCCCGTGGCTGACCGGAGTCGCGGCCGCGACCGACCGGGTGCGCCTCGGGCCGCTGGTCGCGTCGCCGAACTTCCGCCATCCGGTGACGCTCGCCAAAGACGCCATGACGCTCGACCACATCTCCGGCGGCCGGTTGGTGCTCGGCGTCGGCGCGGGCGGCCCGGGGTGGGACACCACCGTCATGGGCGGCACGCAGCCGAGCCCGGCCGAACGCGTTGCGCGGCTCGGCGAGTTCGTCGAGGTCCTCGACGGGTTGCTGCGCAACCCGGAGTTCTCGCACAGCGGCGCGCACTACACCGTCGCCGACGCCCGCATGTACCCGGGGTGCGTGCAACGGCCGCGCGTCCCGCTGGCGATCGCGGCCGCCGGCCCGCGGACCATCGCGCTCGCGGCCCGCTACGCCGATACGTGGATCACCTACGGCGTCGAGACGATGGCCGACCACGCGCGCCGCCTCGACGACGCGTGCGCCGCGATCGGCCGCGACCCGGCGACGATCGACCGGTTGTACCTCGCCGGGACCGTCGCCGACGAGGGCGTACTGGCGAGCGTCGAAGCCTTCCGCGACTTCTCCGGACGCGCCGCCTCCGTCGGGTTCACCGACCTCGTGTTCCACCATCCCCGGCCCGACGACCCCGTGTGGACCGAACCCGAGGCCATCGTCGAGCAGATCGCGGCCGAATTCGCCCAGCCTGGGTGATGAACTTCGGGGCCGCGTCGGCAAGACTGCAACCCATGACGCCCGAAGAGATGACGTTGCGCCGGATGCGCCAGGTTGCGTTCGCCCTCCTGAGTGTGGCGCTCCTCGTCGAACTCGCCGATCGCCTCGTCCTGGGCGTGAAGCTGCGCGCCCACAACGCCGAGAAGCGGTACCTGCAGCGAATGCAGCCGAAGGGCGTGACCGTCGCCGAACTCGGCCGCTCGTTGCTCGAGGTCACCTCGCCCCGGGGCTAGGCGCCGGCGCGGTCGTCCGGGCTTGGGTGGGGATTTAGCGGGCGCCGCGGAGGAGTTGGCCGGGGCGGTTGCCCTGGTCTTTGCCGTTGCGCAGCACGACGGTTCCGGACTTGACCGTCGCGACGTAGCCCTCGGACCCTTGCACGAACCGGCGCGCGTCGGCGGGGAGGTCGTGCACCATCTTCGGCATCTGCAACGCGAGCGCGTCGAAGTCGATGATGTTGGCGTCGCCGACCTTGCCGACCTCGAGCGTGCCGCGGTCGCCGAGGCCGTACAGCGCCGCGGTCTCGGCCGTCATCTTGCGCACAACCCATTCGAGCGGCAGTTGGTCGTGGGCGCGGTCGCGGGCCCAGTGGCTGAGCATGAACGTGGGCGTGCTCGCGTCGCAGGTGGTGCCGCAGTGGGCGCCGCCGTCGCCGAGACCCCACGCGCTCGTCGGGTGTTCGAGCATGGCGCGCACCGCGTCGAGGGTGAAGTCCGTGTAGTTGAGCAGCGGGCGCATGACGAGCGCCATGCCGTCGTCGGCGGTGAGCGCGTCGTAGTACACGTCCATGACGGGCCGGTGCTGCGCCCGGGCCAGAGCCGCGACACTCGTGTCGCGCGCCGGTTCGTAGTTCGGTGTCGAACCGGTCATCGGGAACGCGCGCTCGGGGTCGACGAACTGGCCCATGTGCTCCATCGCCACCGCCACCTCGGCGAGCAACCGGGCCCGCAGTTCCGGGTCGCGCATACGGGCGGCGCGCTCGGGCACCGGAAGGAATCCGAGCGGCGCGAACGCGGGGCAGTACGCGAACGGGTGGAACGTCTGGAGCCCGAGCAGCAGCGTGACGGGGCGGCCCGCAACCTGCGGCCGCACCCGCGCCCCTTCGGCGATGGCCGCCGCGCACAAGTCGAGCATGCGCGACCACGACTCGGGGTCGTGGTCGTTCTGCGTGAGCGCGAACGTCACTGGGCGGCCGATGGTCGCCGAGAGCTTGCGCATCCACGCCATCTCGCGTTCGGGTGCGGCCAGGTCTTCGCCGAGTGCGCCGGCCGGCGCGAGCTCGAACACACCGGTGCCGAGCTCGCCGAGTACGCGACCGAGACCGAAGAGTTCGTCTTCCGCCGCGAATGTGCCGGGCACCGGTTCGCCGTCGATCGCCATGTGCGCGATGGTGCGGCTCGTCGAGAAGCCGAGCGCGCCCGCTTGCATACCTTCGCGCACGATGCGAGCCATGGCCTCGATGTCGTCGGGGTTGGCGGCCTCGTTCTTGGCGCCCCGCTCCCCCATGACGTAGCCGCGCACCGCGCCGTGCGGCACCTGCGCGCCGATGTCGAACAGCTTCGGCTTGCGGTCGACGGCGTCGAGATACTCGGGGAACGTCTCCCACTCCCATTCGATGCCGGCCGACAGCGCGGCACCGGGGATGTCTTCGACGCCTTCCATCAGCCCGATGAGCCAGTCGTGCTTGTCGGGGTGCACCGGCGCGAACCCGACGCCGCAGTTGCCCATCACGACGGTGGTGACGCCGTGCCAGCACGTCGGTGTGAGCAGCGGATCCCAGGTGATCTGGCCGTCGAAGTGCGTGTGGACGTCGACGAACCCGGGCGTGACGAGCAACCCGTCGGCGTCGATCTCTTCGCGGCCCTTGTCGGTGACGCGGCCGACCTCGGCGACGGTGCCGTCGGTGATCGCGACGTCGGCGGTGCGGGCCGGCGCACCGGTGCCGTCGACGACGTTGCCACCACGAATGACGAGATCGTGCATCACTTCACCTCGTTGAAAAACGCGCGCACATCTTGGACGTAGAGATCGGGCTCTTCGAGCGCGGCGAAGTGGCCGCCGCGGTCGAAACGCGTGTACCGCTTCAGGTTGAACATGGTTTCGGCATAGGCCCGCGGGATGCGGAACATCTCGAACGGGAACACCGCCGCCGCAGTCGGCACGGTGATCTTCTCGCCGATTGGCCCGAAGCGGCCGCCCCGCTGTGACTCGCAGTACAGGCGCACCGACGAGTTGATCGTGTTCGTCACCCAGTACACGGTGAGGTTCGTCAGCAACTGGTCGCGCGTGACCGCGTCTTCGGGGCTGCCGTCGTTGTCGGTCCACGCGTAGAACTTCTCGACGATCCAGCCGGCTAAACCCGCGGGCGAATCGGTGAGGCCGTAGCCGAGCGTCTGCGGGTTCTTGCCCTGGATCTCCTGGTACGCCGAACCGCGCTGCATGAACTCACCGGTGGACGCGAGGTCGGCGACCTCTTGTTCGGTCAGCTCGATGCCGCTCGCATCGGGCGGGAACGCGAGCAGCATGTTGCTGTGCAAGCCCACCATGTGCTCGGCGTCGATCGACGCGAGCGTGGCCGAGATCATGGCGCCCCAGTCGCCGCCCTGGGCGCCGTAGCGCTCGTACCCGAGGCGCGCCATGAGTGTCTTCCACGCCTGGGCGACCCGCAAGAGGTCCCATCCTGGCTCGGTGGTCGGGCCCGACCAGCCGTACCCCGGAATCGACGGGCACACGACGTGGAAGTCCGCGCGGAGTGGTTCGATGACGTCGAGGAACTCCGACACCGAACCCGGCCACCCGTGCGTGATGATCAGCGGCAGCGCGTCGGGGTCGTCGCTGCGCGCGTGGATGAAGTGCACCTGCTGCCCGTCGATCTCGGTCAGGAAGTGCGGCCACTGGTTGAACTGCGCTTCGTGCGCACGCCAGTCGTACTTGGTCTGCCAGTGCTCGCACAGCTCCTGGAGATACGCGAGGTCGGTGCCGTAGCCCCAACCCGAGTCAGGGATCTGGTCGGGCCAGCGCGTTCGCGCCAACCGTTCGCGTAGGTCTTCGAGGACGTCTTCGCCGACGTCGATACGGAACGGTCGAATCTCGTCGCGCGCCACGCCCCGACGCTACTGCGGCGGCCCCTGCGGAGGCGGAGGCGTCCACCCACCGTCGGTCGGAGGCGCACCGAACCCGCCACCACCGGCGGCGGCGCGCTCGACTTCGGCCTTCTTCGACGAGAACCAGATCGCGCCCATGACGATCGCCACGATCCCGCACAGCACACCACCGACGATCGGCCAGATCTGCCATGTCGACTTCGAGGTCCCGACGGCGCGGAACGCCTCGTCGGGGTACTTTCCGGCGTCGACGGCGGTGTAGATACCGAAACCGAGCGCCGCCAACCCGATGATGATCCCAATGAACTGCACAGCCACCTGTCCTCCGTCGGGAACGAATACCGAGAAGAGTCTCGCGTCTCGTCGCCTCAAGGACGATGATGCCTAGGCTGCACCCGTGAGCACGGCATTCACCCTGCCCCGGGCCGACGGGGTGCTCCCGGCCCAATGGATCCGCAAGGCCATCGGTGCCGGCATCGTCACCGCCGCCGACCCCATTCCCGACCGCAACGTCCAGCCCGCGAGCCTCGACCTGCGCCTGGGCGACGAGGCCTACCGGCTGCGGGCGAGCTTCCTTGCGGGCGCGACGACCGTCGAGAACAAGCTCGAGGAGTTCGCGGTCGGCCCGCCGATCGACCTGCGCAACGGCGCGATCCTCGAACGCAACCGCCCGTACCTGATCCCCTTGCAGGAGCGCTTGGCGCTGCCCGAGAACTTGCGCGCGCTCGCCAACCCGAAGAGCTCGACCGGCCGCCTCGACGTGTTCACGCGCGTCATCACCGACCACAGCTTCCAGTTCGACGAGATCCGCAAGGAATACCACGGCCAACTGTGGCTGGAAGTCGTGCCCCGCTCGTTCACGATCATGGTGCGCACGGGCATCACGCTCAACCAGTTGCGCCTGCGCGCCGGCGACGCCCGGGTCAGCGACGACGAGGTCCGCGAGCTGCACAAGCAGGACACACTCCTCTACCGCGGCGAGACACCGGTGTCGCTCGACAACTTCCGCACCCACGACGGCCTCTTCCTGAGTCTCGACCTGCGCCACGAGCCGGGCCGGTCGGTCGGGTGGGAAGCGAAGCGCAACAGCCGGCTCCTCGACCTGAGCCGGCTCGACCACTACGACCCCGAAGAGTTCTGGGACCCGGTGTACCCGGAGCGCGACAGCCATGTCGTGCTCGAACCCGAGGCGTTCTACCTCTTGCTCTCCGACGAGGCCGTGCGCATCCCGCCGTCGCTGGCGGCGGAGATGACCGCGTACGACCCGACGAGCGGTGAGTTGCGTACGCACTACGCGGGGTTCTTCGACCCGGGCTTCGGGCACGACCCGATCTTCCACGGCAGCCGGGCCGCGCTCGAGATCCGCGCCCACGACGTTGCCTTCGCGATCGAGCACCGCCAGCGCGTGTGCAAGCTGCGCTTCGAACGCATGCTCGAAGAGCCCGACATCACCTACGGCGCCGGGCTCGGCTCCAACTACCAGGCGCAAGAGGCGACGCTGAGCAAGCACTTCAAGTTCGAGCGCACCAAGCTCGGCGGCCAGCTCGCCATCGACCTCGAGCCCTGATGCTGGATCCGCTCGCATCGTTCCGGCTCGACGACCGCGTCGCGATCGTGACCGGTGCCAGTTCCGGTCTCGGCGCCCGCTTCGCGCGTGTGCTCGCGGCTGCGGGCGCGTCCGTCGTGTTGGCCGCCCGGCGCGAGGAACGACTCCAGACACTGGCAACGGAACTCGACGACGCCCACGTCGTCGCGTGCGACCTCTCGGTCGCGGGCGCGCCGGGCGAGTTGGTCGCGGCCGCGGTAGCGCACTACGGGCGCGTCGACGTCGTCGTCAACAACGCGGGCGTGAGCGAACCGACGCCCGCGCTCGACGAAACGACCGACCACTTCGCGCACACCGTCCAGCTCAATCTCGTCGCGCCGTTCGAACTCGCGCGCGAGGCGGCCCGGGTGATGATCGACTCCGGTGGCGGTGGCGCGATCGTCAACGTCGCTTCGCTCTGGGGCCTGGTCGGCGTCGGCCAGATACCCGAAGCGGGCTACGCGGCGTCGAAAGGCGGGCTCGTGAACCTCACGCGCGAGCTGGGTGCACAGTGGGCCCGCAAGGGTGTGCGGGTGAACTGCCTCGCGCCCGGCTGGTTCCGCACGGAGATGACCGACGGCCTCCTCTTCGGCGACGAAAAGTCCGAGAAGTGGATGCGCCAACGCACGCCCATGGGTCGCGGCGGCGACGAACACGAACTCGACGGCGCGCTCTTGTTCCTCGCGAGCGACGCATCGAGCTTCATGACCGGCCAGGTCGTCACCGTCGACGGCGGCTGGACGTCGATCTAGCCCCTGGGTGCCTCGGCCGATCCGGGGTCGTCGACGAGCAACGCCGCGATGCGCAGGCACACCTGTGCAGACGCCGGGCAAGGTTGCATCCGAGTAGCCGGGAAATAGGTAGTGGTGACTCAAGGCTCGTAACCCGCAGCCCAACGAGGAGGTCAGAACCTCTGCACGACCGATTCCCCGCACCGTCCCGTTCCGCCAATGTTGCCGGAACGGGACGGTTTCGCGTTCCGGTCGAGATCGCCGAGGGGTAGCCGCGTGCCCGTCCAGCCCCTAATCTGAATATATGGTGCGATTCGGACACCGGATGGTCGTCCTCCCAGCCCTCGTCGCGGCCGTGCTGACCGTCGTCGTCGCCCAGGTCGCGTTCCCGAACGGTTCACCCAACGCGGACGAGATCGCCTACGAGATCCAGGCCGACGCCATCCGCCACGGTCACCTCACCCTGCCCGCGGAGAGTCACGACCCGTCGTTCCTGCCGATGATGTCGGGCGTGCGCGACGGGCGCGTCGTGTTCAAGTACCAACCGGTGTGGCCGGCGCTCATGGCCGCGTCGGACGCGGCGTTCGGGTCGACCCTGCCGTTGCGCGCGCTGCTCGCCGCCGCTGCGGTCCTCGCGGTGTACGCGCTCGCGCGCTCGCTGTTCGGCCGGAGTAAGACCGCGTTGATCGCGGCGACACTGGCCGCGCTTTCTCCGTTCGTGTGGGTACAGTCCGCGACGCTGCTCGGCTACCAGTTGTCGTTCGTGCTCGGTACCGCATGTGCGGCGGCGCTCATCACCGCGGTCCGCGACCGACACCGAGGCTGGGCCCTGGGCGCGGGGCTGTTGTTCGGTCTCGCGCTTCTGCACCGACCGTTCGACGCAGTGCTCGCGTTGCTCCCGGTGCTCGTCTATGCGGTGCTGGTGACTCGCCGTAACCGCACCGCGCGCCGGGTACTCGTCCCGACTGCGATCGGTGTGCTGCCGTCGGCGCTCGCGCTGGGCGCGCTCAACACGGCGACGATGGGTGCGCCATGGCGCATGCCATTCAACGTGAGCGGCCCGATCGACCGGTTCGGGTTCGGCTGGCGGGCCAGTTTCGTCGTTCCCGGGACCGGCCACGCGGGCCAGGTGCACTACACGATCGGGCGCGCCGTGACGACGCTCGTCGACAGTGTCGGCGCTCTGCCTCGATTCGTGTGTGCTGCTCCGATCGTGTTCGGGCTCGCGATCTGGGTGTCGGCGCGCGCCCGGCGGGATACCCGCGTGCAGTTGCTCGTCGCGATGATCGCGACGACGCTCTTCGCGTATCTCTTCTGGTGGGGTACCGCGAACGCAGTGGCGTTCGGCCTCCACGAAGTCCTCGGTCCCTTCTACCACTACGCCGTGCTCGCACCGATCGTCGTCCTCGCGGCGCGCGGTGCGGTACTGCTCGCCGAACGGCGCGGACGCGCCGCGGTTGTCGCGGTCCTGGCGATCGCGTGGATGGTTCCCGCGAGCGCGGTCGCCGTCCGCAACACGCGCGTCGCGGGGCGCGTCCGCACCGAACACCTCGCGCTCGCGGACGCCCCGGGCCGCAGCATGGTGCTCATGGAACCGCGGTTCCGGGGCGAGCCGTACACCCCGCTCGTCAACGACGTCGAACTCACCGGCAACCGGATCGTGGCCATCGACATTCCCCGGGAACGACTGGCCTTGATCGACCGCTTTCCCGATCGCGATGCGTACCTCATCCGGTTCGTACACGGGCCCGGGGACCCGTTCGGCCCCGCCTACCCGCAGCAGGTTCGGCTGTCTGTCGTCGCCGCCGACGCGGTCGAGATCAGCGAGTCGGCCGTGATCGCGCCCGGACGCGAGGCGCGCGCGTACATCCACATCGGGGACCACACGGTGCTCGGCCCCACCGCGACGGGTCACTTGGACGCGAGCTTCGTCATCGAACCGGAACAGCTCGGAGACGGACCCGTGCTCGTGAGCGTCGGCTACTCGATCGGCCGTGTCGCGCAAGCCGCGCCCGCCGCCATCTCACTCGAATGGACGGAATGCCGGTTCGTGGCCGCCCGCGTCGGATCGGAAGTACACGTGCTCACGCCGTGCGACGGCTTCGTCAACTACGTGTTCGACGGTTCGAGCGGGGCTGCGCACGAGGACCTGCGCGGTGCCCTCGACATCACCGTCGCGCCCTACGCAGCCGACACGATCGGGTAGTCGAGGCGGGTGCCGCCGACGGAGCCGTGGAACGGTGCGTCGCCGAAGGCGAAGACGCCGCCATCACGCGCGATCAACCAGTAGCCGCGGCCGCTCGGGTTGACCGCGAGCCCGAGGATCGGCTCCTTCAGTGTCAGCGACCCGGTGGAGCCGTAGAACTGCGCGTCGCCGAACGAGAACATGCCACCGTCGCGCGCGAGCAGCCAGTAGCCGCCGCCCGTCGGCATCGCGCCCATGCCGAGGATCGGTTGGTTCAGCCGGATACCGCCCGTCGACCCGAAGAACCGCGCGTCACCGAACGCGAACATGCCGCCGTCGCTCGCGACCAACCAATAGCCACCACCCGACGGCGACGACGCCATCCCCACAATCGGCTGATTCAACATGAGACCGCCCGTCGAACCGAAGAACCGCGCATCACCAAACGCGAAAATACCGCCGTCGCTCGCGACCAACCGATACCCACCGCCGCTCGGTGTCGACGCCATGCCGACGATGGGGTTGTTCAACGGGAGCCCCGCCGCAGACCCGCAGTAGGGCAACGTCCCGAAGTTGTAGATGCCGCCGTCGGAGGCAACCATGCGATAGCCGTTGCGTGTGGTGGGCGCGGTGCACGGAATGCTCTCGCCGGGGAACGGCATTGGCGCGACGTACAACTTGCGGGCACCGCCACACGAATAGTTCGTACACGGCCACGTCCACGCGGCGTACGCGAGCCACGACGCACCATTCGTGTCGGTGAACACGGCGCCGCCGCCGGGCCCGATGATCGAGCCGTACGAGGAGAGGAACGGATCGCGGCGCGGCTGGGTGCACGGGCCGGTCGGGCCCGCGCACGTCGCGTACGTCTGCGCGTAATCCTTGCTGTCCCACTTGTTGCCCGAGAAGAACAGGTAGTAGATGCCACCGCGGATCACCATCTGCGAGTTCTCGATGGTCGTCTGCCACGGGTACTGCGTCGTGTCCTGCTGCACGAGCAGGCTGGGGGCGCCCGCGATCGAGAGGCCGTCGGCGCTCAGCGGGGCCGCCCACAGGCGCGCCGGTTGCGTCGACGCGCCGTCGTTCGACTTCCACGTCAGCCACGGCTGACCCGCGGCGTCGAGAAACGGCGCCGGGTCGACGACGCCGCCGAGCGCGTCCTGGCAGTACCACGGCGTCGTTCCCGAACGGTCCGTGAACTTCGCACCGGGCGACACCGCGGTCGCAACCGAGAGACACCACCGGCCCGTCGCCTGCACCTGGGCCGCGTAGTACAGCACCCACTGACTGCCCAGCTTGAATGCGCCGGGCGCAACCTGGGTGTTGGCCACCTGCCACGGCGCGGGCGGCGTGCTCGGCGTCGGCGACCGGAACGCCGACGAACCGAACGGCACGCCGGTGACCGTGCGCCAACCCGAAGTCGGCGACGTCGACGTGAGGACGCCGATGTGGTTGCCCCACGATGTGCCGGTCGTGAACGCGTAGTAGTTCGCGCCGTCGCGCACGACGTGCGGGTCGGGCGCGTCGCCGTCGTACGCGGGGAGCGAGGGCGGCGACACCGAGATAGGGCTCGCCGGCCCGGCCGGGAGCGCGACGACGGCCGCGAGCCCGATTGCGAGAGCACAAAGGAAGCGGCGCACCGGTGAATCCATCGGCAGCATCAGGCCCGAACCGCAGTTGTCGGGTGTTTCTCGTAGCCTCCGGCGCGGTGGACGACGGGGGCGGGCACGCACGATCGCAGGGAAGGCGCCGTCGCGCTCGGCCTCGCGGCGCTCGCGCTGGCGCCCTTCGTGGTCGCGATTATCACCTTCGCCGGGACCGACTACGTGCCGGTCGGCGACATCGCGTTGACCGATCTGCGCGTACGCGACGTCTTCGGGTCCGACATGCCGCTCGTCGGCGCCTACAGCCGGTTCGGGTGGAATCATCCCGGCCCGCTCCCGTTCTGGCTTCTCGCGCCGATCTCCGGCCTGTTCGGAGCCGAGGGGTGGGCAACGGTCGTCGCCAACGCCGTGGTCCAGGCGGGCGCCGTCGCGGCGATCGCGTGGGTGGCGTGGCGCACCGGCCGCCTCCCGGTCCTGCTCGCGGCGCTGGCGTTCACCGCACTCGCGTACGGCGCGATGGGCCCGGACATCGTGATCGAGGCGTGGAACCCGAACCTGGCGTACCCGTTCTTCATCTTGTTCGTTCTGCTCGCGTGGACCGTGGCGCGCACCGATCGCATCATGCTCGCGCCCCTTGCCATCGCGGGCGGCATCGTGGTGCAGGCGCACGTCGGGTATCTCCCGCTCGTCGGCGTCGCCGCGGTGGCCGCGTTGGCAATGGGTCTGCGCGCCGACCGCGACAACCTCGCGGTGTGGCGCCGGCCCGCGCTCGTCGCGGTCATCGTCGGTGCCGTGCTGTGGGTACCGCCGGTCGTGCACGAGTTCGTGCATCCGTCGAACATTCGCCCGCTCACCGAATCGCTCCTCACTCCCGACGAGTCGACGCTCGGTCCCGGAACGGCGGCGCGGGTCCTCGCCGAAGAGTTCCGCGTCCCGCCGCCGTGGTTCGGTGGCGACCACGACCTCGACCGGTTCGCGAGCCTCGTGACGGGCGAATCGAGTTGGTGGCTGCTGCTCCCCGTCGCGTTGTTGGGTGCGGGCTGGTTCGCGACCACGCGCCGACGGGTGGACGGGTCTCGTGAACTACTCGTGCTCGCATCGGCCCTCTTTGCCACCGGCTTCGTCGCGATCTCGCGCGTGCTCGGCGAAGTCGAGGAGTACGTCTTCTACTGGCGCGTGCCCGTGGCGTTGCTCGTCGTATTCGCGAGCGGGTGGAGCGTTTGGGTCGCGCTCCGCCTCGACGCGTCGAAGACCGCGCGGAGTATCGCGCTCACTGGTCTGGCGGTGATCGTCGGCTGGGGGTCGATCGCGACGTCGATTCGCATCGGGCAAGCCGACGAGGTCAACACCGGCCAGGCGCTCTCGATCGAGGCGTTGCAATCAGTGGGCGAACCCGAAGACGCCGTGCTCGTGCGCGCCGCCGGGATCGCGTTCCTCGGGTTGCACCGCGCCGTTGTCAACGAACTCGATCGCGACGGCGCCGACGTACGCGTCGACGAAGCCCTCGACTTCCAGTTCGGCTACTCGCGCGGCGCGATGCCCGCCGAGGTCGACGAGATCTGGTACGTCGCCGAGGCCGGGGAATTCCTGAGCCTCCTCACCGCCGCTCCCGGAGCGCGCGAACTCTGGGTGAGCACGCCCCTCACCGACGCCGAAGAAGAGGAGTTGCAGGCCGGGCAACGCGAGTTGTGGGCCGCGGTCGACGCGGCGGGGCGCCCCGATCTGCTCACCGACCTGGGTTCGCCGCTCGTCGCGTTCGCGCTCGCCGACATCCCCGGCGCCGACCCCGGCACCGTGGCCCGCGTCGCCGACCTCAACCAACGCGCCGAAGAGGGCGGCCCCTGCCGCTGAGGCATCGTCGCATTCGCCGCCGACGAGGTCCCCACCAACCTCCCCTTCTGAGTGACCGTGCGGAAGGAGTCAGGGTTTTGGCGCGAGACTGGTTGGGCGCGAGCGTGGCGGAATTGGCATACGCGTCGGGTTTAGGTCCCGGTGTCGAAAGACGTGAGGGTTCGAATCCCTCCGCTCGCACTGACCCCCACGCTTACCAACCAAGGCATGTTCACCCGTTGCGTGTACCGGATGCGAGAAAACTCGTGAACAAGCCACTGGTCACGGCACGCCGAGTTGCGCTCGCCGGTCAGCTTGGTGCCACGACCGGAAGACCGAGGGCGGAAGCGGCGGCGGCCTGGCGTGAGTCGTAGGTGACGAACGCGTCCAGGTCCTCGGCAAGCGCGAGCGCGCTCGCGACGTGGATCGCATCGAGTGTGCGCAGCTCCGGTGGATCGAGCCGGGCCGCGCTCTCCAAGACGTCGCCGGTCACCGAGAGCACGGTCAGGCGTCGAAAGACAGCGTTCACCCTCGTCAGGAGCCGCTCGTCGACCCGCCGCGCCGCTCGTCGCACCTCGGTTGAGCTCAACGCGGAGGTGGCGTGAGCGTCGTGACCTCGGAGCGCGCGTCGAAGCGCCGCGGTTTCGGCTTCGGCGATGACCAGCTTGACGAGCGCGGACGAGTCGACGTACGCGATGCCGGGCACGTCAGCGCTCGTCCTCACGCATCCCGGCGAGAATACGAGACAGCGACGGCTCCCCGCGTCGTGCTGGCGACGGCGCCGCGAGATCGGCGAGCGAACCCGAGGCGGGAACCGCGCGTCCTTCCGTGACGAGACGATCGAGGGCGCTGCCCGTCGGGAGCGGGACGAGCAACGCGATGGGACGACCCCGTTCTGTGACTTCTACGGACTCTCCCGCCTTCACGCGAGCGAGCACCTCGCTCGCGTTCTGCTTGAGCTCCCGAACACCGACTCGAGTCATGTTCTACATAGTAGCACACGCCGATTCTCATCTGCCGAGGGCGGCCCGCCAGTGGCCATGGGTCCGCAGATTGGACCGCATCCGACGGACGCGCCGGCACCGGGCACCATCGCTTCAGTGAGGTTTAGGTCCCGGTGTCGAAAGACGTGAGGGTTCGAATCCCTCCGCTCGCACTGCCTACCAGGAAACCCGGATTCACACGTCGAGTGAGAGTTCGCCGCGGGTCAGAAGCTCGGCTGCGGGAAGTGCTGTCACGGATCGGTCCAGCTCGAAGCGCGCGGGGCCGGCATGGATCACGAACAGGTGGTCGAGGTCGAGGTCGGCCAGGGCCACGCGCACCGAGCGAGTGACGCTCGGACGATCGGTACGTTTGACCTCGAAGCCGAAACGCCGACCGTGGACCGTTGCGAGGAGATCAAGCTCCGCGCCCGCGTGGGTCGCCCAAAACGCAGGGTCACGAATCTCGAGCAACGTGATCAGCTGTTCAATGACGAAACCCTCCCAACTCGCGCCGACCTTCGGATGGCCGAGCAGATCCACCTGGTCCCCGATCGACAGCAGCCGGTGGAGCAGCCCCGTGTCGCGCACGTACACCTTGGGTGAACGCACTTGACGTTTGGAGATGTTGGCAAACCACGGCGTGAGTTGCCGCACGATGAGCGCATCGGTGAGCGCGTCGACGTAACGACGGATCGTCGATTGAGACACGCCGAGCGCTCGGCCCAGCTCGGCGCCGTTCCAGGTTTGGCCGTGGTAGTGGGCGACCATCGTCCAGAACCGCCGCATCGTTACCGCCGGAATGCGCACGCCGAGATTGGCGAGATCTCGCTCGAGAAACGTCGCGATGTAGTCGTCGCGCCAGCGCGCCGAATCTGGGTCCTCCGCGAGGAACGACAACGGCAGCCCGCCCCGACGCCAGAGATCGTCGAGTTGCTCCGCGCCCACGTCGCTCAACCGCAACCCCGGCAGCTCGAGGATCGCGACCCGACCCGCGAGCGAGTCCGACGCCATTCCCACGAGTTCGGGAGACGCGCTGCCCAGCACCAGGAACCGGCCCGGCCGACGATCGGCATCGACCAGAACCCGCAAGACCGGGAACAGGTCCGGTTGCCGCTGCGCCTCATCGATGACGACCAGGCCCGACAATGACGACAAGCTGAGGGTCGGGTCACCGAGCCGGGCGAGGTCGCGCGGATCCTCGAGGTCGAAGACGTTGGGAGGCACCGGATCGGCGACATGGCGGGCGAGCGTGGACTTTCCGGCCTGGCGCGGACCAACCAGTAACACGACCGGTGCACGCGCCAGCGCGGCTCGGAGCCGGTCTTCGTCGATTCGCCGTTCGATCACTCTTTCCAGATTACCTTGAAATTCTTCGTTAACGTACGAGATCTTCAAGGTTGCCCGGGTGGCCGTGGCTCGATGCTGACCTCGGGTGACGTCATCGACGTCGACCTCGGTGTCCCCGCCGGCTCGGAGGCGGGACTCCTGCACCCCGCCATCGTCGTGACCGCGCAACGGATTCTCGACGCGCTCCCGGCCGTCATCCAGATCGTCCCGCTCACCACCACGATTCGCGCGTTCGGATCCGAGGTTCAAATCCAACCCGACCCCACGAACGGGCTAACCCAAGTCTCGGCTGTGCAGTGTCAGCACGTACGCGCCGTGTCCACGAGCCGCACCGCGACCGTACGGGGCAACATCGGACCGGTCACGCTCGCGCAGATCCGAGAGACCATCGCGCTCATCCTCGACATTCCTGCGTGAGACGCGCCGACACCGGGCAGCATCGCCCTGGTCGGGTTTAGGTCCCGGTGTCGAAAGACGTGGGGGTTCGAGTCCCCCCGCTCGCACAGGACGATAGCGTGGGCACGTTGTCGACGATCTGACGCAGTACCCGGGGGGGAACACCGTGCACACCCGATCATGGCGCGTGCTCGCGCCGATGCTTGCCGTCGTTGTGCTCCTCGCCGGCGCGTGCGGCGGAGACGACGACGATGACGCGGACTCCGACACCGGCGGTGACTCGCTCGAAGCGATTCGCGTTCCCCAGGATTTCGACACGATCCAGGCCGCGGTCGACGCGGCCGAAGAGGGCGACCTCGTACTCGTCGACGAGGGCGTTTACGAAGAAGCCGTCGACGTCACGACGCCGTACGTCACGATCCGCGGCGTCGACCGCAACACCGTGATCCTCGACGGCGGCTACGATCTCGAGATCGGCATCCGCGTGCTCGAAACCGACGGCGTCGTGGTCGAGAACATGACCGCCCGCAACTACTTGAGCAACGGGTTCTTCTGGACCGGTTCCGACTACTACCGCGGTTCGTATCTCACGGCATACCGCAACGGCGACTACGGCATCTATTCGTTCGACGCGTATCACGGGCAGTTCGACAACAGCTACGGCGGTGGGAGCCCGGATGCCGGTTTCTACATCGGCGAATGTTTCGGGTGCGATGCCGTGATCGACACCGTCGTCTCGGAGAACAACGGCCTCGGCTACTCGGGTACGAACGCGGGCGGCGATCTTTACATCGTCAACTCGACATTCCGTTTCAACCGCGCCGGCATCGTTCCGAACACGGGCGCCTACGAGTTGTGCTACCCCCAGCGCGAGGCGACGCTCGTCGGCAACATCGTGCACGACAACAACAACGCCGAGGCCGACGCCATCGACGTCGCGCTGCTCGCCCACGGCAACGGGATCCTCGTCGCGGGCGGTGTTCGCAACACCATCGAACGCAACCTCGTCTTCAATCACGATCGCACCGGCATCGGCCTGGTCCCGTTCCCCGAAGAGGACGCGAACGACCTCGCGCCCGACAAGAGCGAATGGGACACGCCCTGTGAGGACGTGCGCGACCTCGAGGTACCCGAGATCGCCGCCGACGACTGCCTCGCGGTCGAAGGACTCCTCGCGGGCTGCGCGGTGATCTGGCATCCCTACGAGAACTCGGTCGTCGACAACGTGATCGAGGCTTCCGGGGTCGCCGACCTGGCCGTCTCGACGATCGACCTGGCCGCCACCGGTGATACCACCGACACCCTCGGCAACTGCTTCTCGGGCAATACGTTCAGTACGTCGGCGCCAACCGACCTCGAGCTGCTCGCTCCGTGCGAAGGCGAGGGCAACGGCGGCGACTGGAACGCGGGCGCACTCGACCTCATCGGTCTCTTCACGGAACCGGCGGACGCCCCCGCCGACGACACGTATCGCACCTCACCCGAACCTCCGGCCCAGGAGAACATGCCCGACGCGACGACCGCGGCCGCCGAACGGTTCACCGGTCCCGTGAAGCCCGACCTGGCGTCGATCGCGGTGCCCGAAAGGCCGAGCGACGGCTAGGGGGCCGCTGGCCGGCAGGATCATCGGCGGCATTGCCGTCGTCGCGGTACTCGCGGTCGGCATCGCGGTCGCGGCGGCCGCGCGATCGGAACCGACCGTCGCAGCCATCTCGGCGGCGACCCCCGAGCGTCACACCGGACCGCAGGGCCGCGTCGGCCAGTTCGTCGCGAAATGCACGTACAGCCACTCGGCGCCCGACGACCCGATCGTCCACTTCGGGCACAGCGGCCGCTCCCACCGGCACGACTTCTACGGCGCGACCACTACCAACGCGTCCTCGACGCCCGACCAACTTGCCGGATCCAAAACGACATGCGACAAGCCGGCCGACACCGCCGCGTACTGGCACCCGACGCTCTATGACCACGGTGCCGTCGTCCAACCGCTGCAGTTGAACGCGTACTACCGCGCGGCCCCCGGCGTCGCACCCGAGTCGGTGCAGCCGTTCCCGTTCGGCCTGGCCCTCATCGCCGGCGATGCCACCGCGACTTCACTTCAAGAAGGCGAAGCTGCCGGTTGGGTCTGCGGCGTCGCGACCCAGTTCCACCGGACGCCGCCTGACTGTCCGGCGAGCGCACCGCTGCACATGGTGCTGACATTCCAGGACTGCTGGGACGGTGACAACCTCGACAGCGCCGACCACAAGGCGCACGTGGCGTATTCGCACGCCGGCGAATGCCCGCCGACGCATCCGGTTCCATTGCCGCAACTGATGGTGTCGGTGAAGTTCCCGATCTCGGGAACCGGGCACGATCTGTCGCTCGCTTCGGGCGGCGTCGAGTCGGTGCACGGCGACTTCCTCAACGCGTGGGACCCCGATGGGCTCGAGCGCGAGGTGGAGCACTGCCTGCACCGCAACGCCGTGTGCGATCTTGCCTCGAACCGAGAAGAAGAAGGACCGTTCTTCCACAACTAGGGGCGTCACTCGACGACGCGGACGCCGCCGATCATGCCCTTGGTCGTGCTGCCGTGCAGCGAGCAGTAGTACGCGTAGTCGCCGGGTTCGTCGAAGGTCACGACGCCCTCGTCGCCGGGGGCGAACTCCGCGGTATCGATCGGTGCGAAGTCACCTTCGTCGGCCGGGAGCACGTTGTGGTCGTTGCGGCCGTCGTTACGGAACGTCACCGCCGTGCCTGCGTGTATCTCGATGTACTGCGGCTTGAAGGTGTTGTCGATGGCGTCGACGGTGACGTCGGACTCGGCGGTGAGGTCGTCGAAGTCCTCGTCGCTGATGTCGACACTCGACCCACCTCCGTCACCGCCCCCGCAGCCGGTCGCGAGGAGCCCAAGTCCGACGACGACAACAACTCCGGTCACACGCGGTCGCATCGCGAGCATCGTATACACAGTCCGTGGAAGTGAACGGCTGCCTACACGACGAAGAGATCGGTCTCGGCGTTCGACACGGCGAGTATGTGGCGGCCGAACGGTGTGGCGTCGACCTCGGCTCCGAGCAAGCCTCGGAGCGTTGCCGTGACGACGACCTGACCGGCCGACGCGGCTTTGCAGAGCTGCGACGCGACGTATGGGGTCGGTCCGACGATCTCCCCGTCGAACACCTCGATACGCCCGGCCTCCACTCCCGCGCGAATGTCGAGTCCGTGGGCGCGGAAGAACGTTTGCAGCTCGCGCACGAACGCGAGCCCGATCATCGGATCTTCGAACGCGGCAAGGCATCCGTCGCCGACGAGTTTCAGCGCGACCGCGCCGTGCGTTTCGGCGACATGGCGCATCTCTGATACCCAGCGCCGGTGCACGTCCGCGACGTCACGGCTGTTGCCGGCCGCGACCGAACTTGCTCCCCATACGTCGAACGCGACGATTGCCATCAGGGCCGGGCCTCGGTTCGCACCCGTACGCAGGGGTGGGAACTCGTCCGAGGCTCCGGGCGGTGCCACCTGGAACACTTCTTGGAGTTGCGGGAAGTCGCGAATGCGGTAGTGCCCGAGGCTCTTCACGCGCACGCGCTCCGCGAGCGGTACCTCGACGAGGCGCGCCGTCACCGACGAGAGCACGGTCTGGCCGCCGTGCGCGAGTGAACGCAGGCGGGCGCACTGGTTGACGATCACGCCGTAGTAGTCGTCGTCGATCGCGTCGATTTCACCGGTGTGCACGGCGGCACGCACGCGCAGCTCCACGCCGAACTCGGATGTGTTCAGCGCGAGCTGCAGATCGCAGGCCGCAAGGACAGCACTGGAGGGCCGGGCGAAGACGGCGAAGTGGCTGTCGCCCTCGCCGCGCGCCTTGAGCAACGTCCCGCCGCACCGGTCGACGATGCCGGCGACAACCTCGTCGAGCTTCGTCACCGTGGAGGACATCCGATCGGGCTGCGCGGCCCACAACGGGCTGCTGCCTTCGACGTCGGTCATCAGGAACGTGACGACGTCCCCGGGTAATCCCCGTGCCGTCATTCGGTCGCCGTGTACGTCGCGGGCGGTTGGTGTTTGTTCCACCCAGAGCGCGCGTCGTTCGGCAGCTTGCGGTACACGGGCTCGCTGATGCGGATACCGGCGCCCGCGCCCATGCGGTACGTGTGGATCACGCCCGCTCCGACGACATCGTGCGCTGCGCTCGGGCCATGGCCGAAGACACCTTCGACCACCGTCGCAAGGTGCACGTTCGCGCCCACGTCGAGCGCGATGTCGTACTCCGCGCCGAGCGAACGCACCGGGTCGCGTAGCGAGTACGCGCAGTCGACCGCGGCGATGGCGGCCGACTCGTCGAACACGGCCAGACAACCGTCGCCGACGAACTTCACGACGCGGCCGCCGTGCGCTTCCACCGTGTCGGCCGCGAGTTCGTAGAAGCGATCGACGAGTTCGGCGATCTCGAGGACTCGCAGCGGCGCGACCGCTCGGGTGAACCCGGCGAGGTCGGCCAACAGCACAACGCGCCGGCACTCGGTCAACGGCGCACGCGTCGCCGGAGCAGCAGCAGGCATGCTTCGCCTTTCGTTGTTCAAACCTGGCTGTTGCGGGGGTGTCTCCCGCCGGCTCCGAATCGGAGTACCAGGGAACAGCGTACGCCTGTTCGCGGGCCAGGAGAACTCGGGCCCGACGGTGCAGTTCTCAACGAACTCGGTTAGAACACGAGGAGGTCGACATGGTCGCCGTCCCCGAACACCACGCCTCCGGACGTGACCGGCGGCCGCATCGGAAGGATGACCATGGCCGAAGTTGCCGGAGTGTCCAGTGACTCGCAAGTCCCCGGAGTGAACGGCGAGAACGACTTCAATCCTGAGTTCGACCTCAATCGGGAGAAGGGCCCCGGTTATGCCGTGCGCGGACATTCTTCCAACGGGTTCGCCGGGGTGTGTGGCGAGGGCGGCGAAAACGGCGTGTTCGGCCTCAGCTGGAACGACAAGGGCAGCGGCGTGTTCGGCCGCAACGAAGGCGCGGGGAAGGGTGTTGCCGGCTACAGCGTGAGCGGCCCGGCCATTTTCGGAGCGGGCGGAAGGGCCGGTGTCTTCGAAGGCAACGTCGAAGTCACCGGAGACATCCAACTCACGGGGCCCGGTCACGCCGACTGCGCGGAAGAGTTCGACACGAGTGGAGGAAAGCCCGAACCCGGCACTGTCGTAGTGATCCACGAGAACGAAACGCTCGGTCAGAGCGATGTCCCATACGACCGGCGTGTAGCCGGGGTTGTCTCAGGTGCTGGTGGCTACTCACCTGCACTCATTCTCGACAAGCAAGCGCACGGCGAACGCGTTTCCGTCGCATTGATGGGCAAAGTGTTCTGCAAAGTCGACGCGACGGCAACGCCGATTGAAGTCGGCGACTTGCTCACGACGTCGTCGACTCCGGGTCACGCGATGAAGGCAGCCGATCCGCTGCGCGCGTTCGGTTCGGTCATCGGGAAGGCGCTGCGACCACTGACTCACGGAACTGCGCTGATCCCCATCCTCGTGACCCTGCAATGAAACTCCGGCCCGCGCTGGAGCAGTTCGGCGGAAGTGCGGAAACGGCACGGGCGGCGGCGGGACTGGCGCGCCCGTGTTCGCTGCGCGCGGTCGTCAATACCACCGATGTGATCGAGCGCAAGGAACTCATCGTCTCTGGCGGCCTGGCCGCCCTGGGCGGCCACCTATCGGTCACCGTGCACCACGACGGCACCGTGCAGTTCGCGGGGCACGCGCACGACAGCGGCATCGACTCCTACAGCTTCCGCATCCTGGCCGTTCTGCGGCCCGAGACGGGTCCCACCCTCGCCGCCCGCTGGTCCGGACACGTCGGCGGAGACTTGAGCACCGACGAACGCGACGAGTACTGGAACGAACCACCAATCGTCCACCCGATCGTCGCGGCTCGCTTCGAAGAGTTTCGGACGAGCCGCCTCGAGCTGCTCATCGACTACGAAAGCGACATCGGCTCCGCCTTCGAGGAGATCGCCGGCGTCGTCACGCGCGTCGTGGCCGGCACCCTCCTCGTGACGGCGGGCATGGCCACCTCGGTGTTCCTCGGCCTCGAGTTGGGCTCTCTCATGACGACGGGGTCTCTCGAGCCCGGCGCCCGGATCGCGGGGAACCTTCTCTGGTTAGTGGGGCCGAGTGGGACGATCTACGCCATCGTCTCGGAGGGCATCGCATCCAATGAGGAGTCGCGCGAACTGCACGAAGACGAATACAAGTGGGCGAACGAGCAGGTGTTCCTCGGGACGCTCCCCCCGCGCGAAGACATCCTGCTGACCGACACCATCGGCGCCGAGTCACGCGCGTTCGCGTTCCCGCGCTGGGACAAGAAGATCACGCTCAACATGGGTCCGGCCGCGTTCGTCGACCCTCGCAAGTATCAGGAGGGCAGCTGGAACAAACGCATGAAGCGGAAGATCGTGTACGGAGAAGTGTTCGTCCACGAGTTGGTGCACGCCTGGCAGATCGATCACACCCCGTTCGATCTTGCCCTCCTCGCCGACGCCCTTTCCAGCAAGCTGTGCGAAGCGACGGGTGGTGATCCGTACGACTACGGCGAGACGGGCCGCGCGTTCGGCAGCTACAACCTCGAACAGCAGGCCCAACTGGTGAGCGACTGGTTCGGCACCTGGACCAGCGCGCTCGACTCTGCTCCTGCCCTCGCCGATCCTCGCTACCGATACGTGGAGCAGAACATTCGCCAGAGCCAGACCTGAGGCCCCGGTCCCCTACGCCAGGTCGGCACCGACGCGATCCGCGAGCGAACCCGCGAACGCGCGTGCCTCGTCACCGGCATCGGGTTTCAGGTTGCTGGGCGGGATCTTCACGCCGAGGTACTTCGGGCGGTTTTCGCCGGTGCCGAGATAGCTCACGAGTGACAGGAACGACTTGATCTGTCCACCGGCAAACACGAAGTGGGTTTTGTCCACGCACGTGGCACCGTTCTCGGTCGCCATGCGCTCCACCGACCTGA
>JANNHK010000514.1:0-3911 GCA_031404355.1 Actinomycetes bacterium | reverse complement strand
GCGCCTGGAGGCTGCCCTACAAGTGCACGGCGCCGTCCCACATGGTCGCCTCCCAATCTTCCTTGCGGACACACTCTCTGCTCCCGAGACCGGCACCCTCGCACTCGGGACGCTCGGGCTCGCCGGTGAAGAGATCCGCAGGGAACGCGAGCACGCAGACCAAGTCAAGACGAGAGATGACATCCTCGTCATCTTCGGCAATCCACCATACGAACGAGTGCTCGGCGGTGGCAACGCGAACCTCGAGGACTTCGCCCGACGGTTGTTCGACATCGTGCGCAACGCAACGCCGCCGCAGTTCCGGTCCGACTTGAAGTCGACGTGGGATCTCTACGTGGCGTTCTGGGTGTGGGCTCTGTGGGCTTTGCAGTCGACCGGTAAGCGACACGCGACAGCACGCATTCCCGAGCTCGACGCTACCGATTGTCACGGGATCGTTGCCTACATCACGAACCGCACTTGGATCGTCGGCAACAGCCTCAGCGGATTGAGGACCCTTGCCAGTACAGGAGCGAAAGAGATCTGGGTATTGGACCTGGGCGGCGACGAGCGTGGGAATGTCAACCGGGATTGGCCCCGGTGTGCTCTTTTGTTTTGGCCCCACGTGTGCGGCGGGTTCGGGTGGTGCGGAGCCGGTAGCTGTTGGTGCCGGTCTCGATGATGTGGGCGTTGAAGGTGAGCCGGTCGATGACCGCGCCGGCGAGCCGGGCGTCGGGGATGACTTGCGCCCATTCGCTGAACGGCAAGTTGGAGGCGACGGCGATGGAAGATTTCTCTTCGCGTTCGGTGAGGATCTGGAAGAGGAGTTCGCTGCCGCGGGTGTCGAGTTGGACGTAGCCGAGTTCGTCGAGGCAGAGGAGGTCGAGTCGGCCGTAGCGGGCCACGATGCGCGAGAGGCGTCGTTCGTCGGCGGCTTCGGCGAGTTCGTTGGTGAGTTGCGCCGCGGTGATGTAGCGGACGCGGTGTCCTTGTTCACAGGCGGCGAGTCCGAGCCCGATGAGGAGATGCGATTTGCCGGTGCCGGAGTCGCCGAGCAAGACGATCGGGTCGCCGGTGGTGAGGTAGTTGCCTGCGGCGAGGGTCGCGATGGTCGCGGCGTTCACGCTGGGTGCGGCGTCGAGGTCGAAGTCGGCGAGGCGTTTGATGCGCGGGAATCGTGCTTCGTGGATCCGTCGTTGTCGGCGCCGTTCGACGCGTTGATCGACTTCGGCGGCGAGCACGTCGGCGAGGAACGCAAGGTAGGTGAGCTTCGATCGTTGTGCGTCGGTCGCGATTCGCTCGGCGTCGGCGCGCACCGTTGGCAGTTTCAGATCTCGGGACGCGGCCTGGATCGTTGCGAGCGCGGCCGTGTCGGTTGTGGCGGTCATCGTGCCTCCAGGAGGTCGTCGTAGCGGTCGAGGGCAGGTGCGGGCCGATCGAACGCGGCGAGAGTCGCTTCGACCGGGATCACCGCAGCGAGGGCGGCTTCGCGTTGGCGGCGGGCTTCGACGATCACGACCGCGGGATCGACCACCCCGACGGCGAGCATCACGGTGATCGCCGTGGCGATCGCCTCGGCGGGGATCGTGCGTTGCGCGAGGAGCAACTCGATCGTCGCTTTGGTGCCGTCACGGTCACCGAGGCGGCGGCGTGCCCGATCCCAGAACCGCTGATGCGCGGGGCCGAACACACCCGACGCGCGCGCCCGGGCCAGTGGTGTGGACGCGAGCATCGCTCCGGGCTTGCAGGCCAGGACCTCGAGATAGTGATCGAGATCGAGGATCTCGTCGCCTTTGAGGCCCCGCCGATGGGCGGCGACGACGCCGGAACCGTCGAGCACTTCGACCGTCTCCGCGCCCACGCGCACATCGAGACGCCGACCCGCGTAGCGGGCGGGGACCGAGTAATGGCATTGGCGGACACACACGCGTGCCTTGGTATCGACACGATGCGAGCTGATCACCGCGACGTCGAACGGTTCGGCCGACAGCGCCGCCAGCGCGGGCGCTTCGAGCGCAAAGTGCGCGCCGACGGGGATCCGGCGATGCGCGATGAACCGCCCGTCGTCGAGGTCCATCGCGGCGGCGAGGAGCTCGTTCAGTTCGGCCATCGACTCGACCCGCGGGACCGGGACCAGATGCCGGCGCCGGAACCGGCCGACTTCGCCCTCGACTCCGCCTTTCTCGTGCGCGCCGTCGATGCCGGGAACACAAAAAAAGCTGTCGAAACGGTAGTGCGATCGCAGCGCGATAAACCGCTCCGACTCGAGTCGGTCACGGCCTTTGAGGACTTTCACGACCGCGGCTTTCAGGTTGTCGTAGCGGACCCGGCCGGGCACACCATCGAAATGCGCGAACGCGCGGACGTGGCCATCCAAGAACACTTCTTGCGCCTCGTTGAGATACGCCCGACAGAACCCGCGACCCGAAGCCGAGAGGCGCATCAAGAACAACGACACCTCGCACAACACCCCGGCGATATAGACACTGATCGTGCCGAAATCGACCTCGGCTTCCGCGCCCAACAGATGCGTCTGAGGGACCGTCACCTTCGCCAGCGGCAGCTCGTGACGCGCTCGGACCTGCGCAACGTAACGCCGGACCGTGGACTCGCCGATCTGAGCGTCGTGTTCGACGACGAGACGCTGCCACACCCGCCGGGCCGTATGGCGCTGCTTACGCGGCGCGCCGCGATCCGCCGCGAGCCAGCCATCCACAATCGGCTTCCACACGTCCATCACCGGTGCCGGCCGCACCACCACCTTGCGTGCCGGCGGCACCGCTGACGCAAGCGCCGCATGCACGTCACGCCGATGCACCTTGAACCGGCGGGACAACTCCCGGATCGCGACCGTCTCGTCCTGCGCTCGAGCGCGACGGATCTGCTCGTACAACCGCACCTTCGACCTCTTCGCCATCCCCCACGGTCCCGCCCGCGAACACCGCGAACGCGGACCCCGCCACCACCACCGGTGGGGCCAAATCAGGCGAGCACTACCCGCCGAAGTGGGGCCAAATCAGAAGAGCACACCCAGCGCGCCAAGTAGCGCGCGCTGCGACTCTCACGAACATCAACGGGCTCGTCGCGACATACCTCGCTGCCGCCAGCACCTCGATCAGCCGTTCACTTACGGCAGAGACCTACTTTGGCCCCTACGAGAAGAACGCTGTTGCGTTCCTGAAGGAGAAGGGTGTCGACCTCTACAACGATCCCTCCGCCGAAGCTCTGACGATGGATCAGAGAGTCGTCGACGACATCCTTGAGCAGGAAAGGATCCAGGAGAAGCGTCGCGTTAAGGGTGCGAAGCCGTACGAGGCCAACGAACATGACATGGTGTTGTGGCACTTTGCCGCCCGAAAACGGCCCGAGGTCATTGAATCGCCGCTCGACGCGTGGTTCTGGGTCGCAACGCTCGACTTTGGATTTATTGTATTTGACCGGCGCAAGCGGTCTCGACGGGGTGGGCCGCCGCTTTGTATGACACCCAGCTCCTTCGTTCAGCTGCTTCAGTTCTTCGTGCCGCGCAGCGAGACGCTTGACCGCGCGCTTGTGCGCACGATCCGCGAGCCCTTGCTCTTTCTCGGATTCGATCGATCTGCGGAAGCCGTAACAGTGAAGATCGTGCAGGCCTTATCGCGCTACGCGTCTATCGACGATCTTTCGCCGGAAATGCTTCGCAATGTTCTTGTCAACGACGCACTGCGGGCGACTCTCGCCAGGGGAATTGACGTCGAGAGTGCCGAGGTCAACGCGTTGCTTGAGAGCGCGATGCTTGAGGAGCTTGAGCGGACTCAAGGTGACGTCAAGCGGTTAGCTGCAGAGCGAGCCGACCTTGAGAGTGTCGCGAATTCGATCTCGGTGGAGAGTAAGGCTCGGATCGCGGAGCTCGAGAGCGTGCTGCAGAGCAAGGAAGACGAAGTCGCGGCAGCGGG
>JANNHK010000513.1:0-1710 GCA_031404355.1 Actinomycetes bacterium | reverse complement strand
GCTCGAGTGGTACGCGGACGGGCCGAAGGACGTCGGGTACCAGACCCGCCAGGTCTTGTCCGGTTCTCGTGATGCGAGCGAACTGACCGCCAATGCGGCTGCGCTGCACGACGCGCGTCCCGACAACACCGCAGGCAACGGCAGCCTCATGCGCGCCGCGCCCGTCGCGCTCGTGCATCTCGGCGACGACGCCGCGATCGCTCGGACCGCGCGGGCGGTGTCGGCGCTCACGCACGGCGACCCGTTGTGCGGTGACGCGTGTGTCCTGTGGTGCATCGCGATCGACCGGGCCGTACGTGAGGAGCGTCTCGACGGTGTGCACGACGGGCTCGCGCTGCTCGACCCGAGCGCACGGCGACGGTGGTCGGCCTGGATTGCCGACGCCTACCGCACACCGCCCGGCGACTTCGTGCCGAACGGGTATGTCGTCACCGCGCTCCAGGCCGCGCTCGCCGCCGTCGTGCAGACGTCGACCGGCGGGCCCCGGCACTTCGCCGACGCGCTCGTCGCCGCGATCGCGATCGGCCACGACACCGACACCGTGGGGGCGATCGCCGGCTCGTTGTTGGGGGCCCGGTGGGGGCGCTCGTCGGTTCCCGGCGACTGGCAAGCGCCGCTGCACGGCTGGCCCGGGCTCGACGCCGACGGCATCGCAGAGCTCGCGGTCGGGCTCGGAGGCGTATAGAGAGGAGGCGACCTACGATGCCTCCGCCGTGACTGCGAACAGCGGGACCGAAGTCATCGGCCGGGTCTTGCGCCTTGCCGCGTATCTGAAATCGCGCCTCGCCGCGCGCGTATCGCTCGACGACATCTGCCGCGACGTACCCGGCTACGACTCGGGCGGCGAGTTCGTGCGCGACGCCCAGTGGGAGGCCGTACGCAAGAAGGTCCGCCGCGATGTCGCCCTGCTCGGAAACTCGTTCGGCATCGAGGTCGACTACGACGCGAGCGCCGATTCGTACGCGTTGAAGCCGTCGTTTCTCACGGCCGACGAGCGCGACGTGCTGCTCGCGGCGTCCGCGCTCGTGCGCGTCGACGGCATCGACGACACGCAGCTCGCGGCGTTGGGCAGCGCGGTCGACGATGAGGGTCGCCGTGTCGTCATGCGGGTGCATCGTCATGTGCTCGCGCTGCGCGACGCGCTCGCGGCCCGGCGGCCGGTGACGTTCCGCTACCACGGTCAGGAACGCGTCTTCGACCCGTGGGCGGTGGGGTTGTGGCGCGACCGGTGGTATGCGGTCGGGTACGCGCACGGTCCGGCCGAGCGGCGCGTCTACCGGCTCGACCGCATCGAGGAGCGCGACGACGGTTCGGCCATCGAGGGTGCGGGCGCCGACGCGAGCTACGACCTGCCCGCCGAGTTCGACCCCGAGTCCGCGCTGCTGCTCGACCCGAACGCGTGGGGGCACGACCCGCCCGTCGTCGCGCGCGTGCGCGTCGACACCGACTGGGTGCAGCCCTTCGTCACGGAGTTCGGCGGCACGGTCGACGAGCAGGACGACGACGGTGGTGTCGTCGTGCTCACGGTCCGGCACTACGAGTCGTTTCGCGACCGGCTGCTCTCGTTCGGTGTGCACGCGCGGTTACTCGAACCCGACGAATTGGTCGCCGGATTGCGCGACTGGCTGGCCGGGATGGCGTGATGACGGCCCGCAACGCCCCCGAACGGCTGCTCGCCCTCGCCCGTGTCCTCGCGCTCGCCGACGAGCG
>JANNHK010000512.1:0-3072 GCA_031404355.1 Actinomycetes bacterium | reverse complement strand
GCGCTCGAGTCCGGCAAACCCCTTGTCGGCAGCGTGGCGGGCGGCGTCGAGGTCGCCCCTCCAAGCGAGCGCGTCCGCGCGCTGGGTCGTGTGGTTGATGCCCATCTCCGAAGCCGCCGATGTCATGACGCCCACGTTGATGGGATCGAGGACTGACAGGACGGTGTCGAATTCGCCGCTGTACAGGGAGGTGAGGGCATGGGCCCACGCTCGGAAGGAAGCTTCGTACCCTTCGAGGAAGACGTTGTCGATCGACGACAGAATGGTTGCCGCGGTCGCGAGGTCTCCTTCGCACGCCGCGGCCTGCGCGCGCAGACAACGTGCCGGCATCCAGAACTTTCTGATGTCGTACTGCTCGACAACGCGGTCGACGTCGTCGAGAATCGTGGCGCATCGGCGGAAGTCGGGTACCGACGTGTAGAACGCGGCGTGGTTGTACAGCACGAGCGCGACCGCGGAATGTGCGCGAGCGTCGCGTGCGATCCGCGCCGCGCTCTCGTACTCGCCCTCGACGAGGTCGAACTGCCCCGAGCGCTCGTAGTAGCCGGCACTGGCGTGATGGGCACGAGCCCGCAGGGCAGCGTCGTCGAGCTCGCCCACAGCCGCCATCATGCGCGACGTCGCGTCGCGTATCTCTTCCGGTGAACCAAGTTCGAGCGTGTGTTCGACCGTACTGACGAGGAAGCGGGCACGGGTCGCCCGGTCGACATCGCCGAGGACGGGCTCGAGTCTGGTCGACGCGAGTTCGAAGAGTTCCACCGCGCGGTCGGCGGTCCACAGCATCGGGTAGGCGCGCGCGGCGGCATCGACCCCACGGTCAGGATCGAGCGCAGATGCTTCCTCGAACGCGGCCCACGCGAGATCGGCGGCGCGTTCGACGTGTCCCGCTATCGCGGTCGCCTCGGCGGCGGCGAGGAGCAGGGCGGCGTGGTCGACGCCGGCGACGGTCTCGGCGTCGACGATCTCGTCCCACCAGAACAGCGCCCGCTCGTAAGCCTCGGCGGCGGCGGCGAACGCGTAGCGGGACTCGGCGTGGCGGGCAGCGGAGACGAGCGAACGGAGCGCCGGGGCAGGGTCTTCGGCCGCGTCCCAATGGCGGGCCAGTTCGGCGACATGATCGACCCCGGGCGCGCGCGCGGGATGATCGGTGAGCGCGGTGGCGATTGCCCGGTGCATGCGCACCCGTTCGTCGGGTCCGACGTCGTCGAGGATCGCCTGACGCAACAGAGCATGACGGAACACGTAGCCGCGCCCGTCGTCATCGGCGAGCAACAGGCCGGCATCGAGCACCGCCCGCGACGCAGCGTGCACACGATCGTCGTCGAGTCCCGTCGCGGCAGCCAACCACGCACGAGGTGCACGCGGTCCGATGAGCGCGGCCGTGCGCACGAAGTGACGGGCGTGGTCGTCGAGCGCATCGAAACGGACGAGCATCAGGTCACGCACCGCGTGCGGCACCCGCGCCGGATCCTGCGCGGCGACAAGTTCTTCCACGAACAGCGGGTTGCCGCCCGCATCGCGCGTGATCCGACCCAGATCAACCGGCACTGCGCTGTCGCCGAGAAGCCACGTCGCCATCTCGGAAGTCGCGTCCTCGGCCAGACGCTCGAGCATGATGCGGCGCCGCCCGAACCGACCGAGCTGCGCCATCAACTCCCGCTGCGCAACCGAATCCTCGGGCCGGTACGCGACAACGAGCAACATCGGCACACGACGCAGGTTCCCCGCGACATAGCGCAACAGTTCACGGCTCGCAGGATCGATCCAATGCACGTCGTCGATCACCGCAACCAGTCGCGTCCGGGCGGACGCCTGGACCAACAGCGCGACAACAGCCTCGAACAGCCGATGCCGGCCGTCCTCCTCACTTCCGTCCGTGACCGCGACCGGGCCCAACTCCGGGAGCAGCCGCGCGAGCTGAGCCCGCACACCCTCCGACAACTCGTCAGCCAGCCGGTCGGGCCCACCGAGGAGCCACCACAACGCATCGGTCCACGGCGCGTACGCCACACCCTCGATACACCCACCCCGCGCGACCCGCACCCCATCGGCCCGGGACGCGAACTCGTCCAGCACCCGGGTCTTGCCAATGCCCGCCTCCCCGCCCACCAACACCAGCGAGCCCGACTCGCCCACCTCGCCGAGCGCATCGAACAACTCGCGCACCGGCCCCTCACGGCCGATCAAATGCGGGGTACGCAACGGAGTACTCACGAACCACTCATTGTGCGCAGCCCGTGCCGGTCAGACAAGCCCACCGCGGACGGCAGCCGAGGCCGCCTCGACTCGCGTTGGCGTGTCGAGCTTGCGCAATATGTTTGAGACGTGGGCACGGGCCGTGTGTGCGCTGATGCACAGGATCTCGGCGATCTCCGGGTTGCTCTTCCCGTCGACGATCAGACGCAACACCTCGAGCTCCCGCACCGAGAGCGGCACGTCTCCGTCAACCGTCGTCTTGCCCGGCCCGATCCGCAGCTGGTGCGAACGGGCGAGTGAGGTGATCGCGGCGTCGAGCCCGGCGAAGCCGTGCAGGCGCGCCACACCTCGCGCTTGTTCGAGTAACGGGATACCGGTGCGTCGATCGTTGGCGGCGAACGCCGCCTCTGCCGCCCGCCACCGGAAATACGTCGCGTAGTACGGCATCGAGATCGCGTCGAACTCGTCGGCGGCGGCGATCGCCGCGTCCGCGACCCCTTCACCGCGCAGCCGCGCCATCTCCGCCTCGCATGCTCGCGAGTGTGCGATCGCGAGCGGGTGGACGGAGTGGAGCTGCGCGACGACCGCGTTCCACCCGTCGAGAATTGTTTCGCCGCGCAACTGTGCCTGCTCGATGGCATCCAGATGTCGTGACGCCGTGGCTGCGCCGGCTGCATCCGCTTCGATGCGCATGGCGACCATTGCCAGCCAGCCGTGACAGTGCGCGTCGGAGCGGCGCTCGAGTCCGGCAAACCCCTTGTCGGCAGCGTGGCGGGCGGCGTCGAGGTCGCCCCTCCAAGCGAGCGCGTCCGCGCGCTGGGTCGTGTGGTTGATGCCCATCTCCGAAGCCGCCGATGTCATGACGCCCACGTTGAT
>JANNHK010000511.1:0-2655 GCA_031404355.1 Actinomycetes bacterium | reverse complement strand
CACCAGCTCCGCGAGCTCGCCGGGCGCGGGTCCGTAGCGAGCCCGCCTGTGGGTGGGGCGGGGGGTGGGCCGCCCCCGCCGCGCCCCCCACCGCCGGTATTGGGGGGACATCAACCGGGCATAACCTTGTCGATCACACTGTCGAACAGGCGCGAGATCGCGTGCGACTTCGTCGCCCACGCCAACACCAGCCCGGCAATGGCAGCCGCCGCGATGAGCACGAGCGCGTACTCGGCGGTCGTCTGACCGTGTTCGTCGCGTGCGAGCGGACTCGTCATCGCGATCCAGAAACGCAGGAACAGTTCCACCACATCCTCCTTGTATGGGCTACGTCCCTCAGAGCCGGAATCCTTCGAGTACCACGGGTGCGACCGTGAGCAGCGCGAAGGCCGGGAGGGCACAGAACACAAGGGGGAAGAGCAGGCGCACCGGAACAGTGCGCGCATGAGCTTCGGCGCGACGGCGAATGTCGGCGCGCACTTCGCGCGCGACGCGGGCGAGCGCGGGCGCGACGGCGGTTCCCGACCGCGCCCCGATTCGTAGGACATCGGTGAGCGACGCCAGCGCCGGTTCGTCGACCCCCGCGTCGGCGAGCGCGTCGTCGAACGAGGCGCCGAGCACCGTCGCCCGAACGACTCGATCGAGCGGCACCGCGATCGATGCCGGGCCGTAACGCGCGGCGAGCGATACCGCTTGCCACAGCGTGCACCCCGCGCCGACCGCGACACCCGCGAGATCGACCGCGATCGGCAGGTCGCGCTGCACGACCGCGCGCGTCCTGCGGGAACGGCGCGCCCGGAGCAGACCCCCTCCGACCCGGCCGACGACGGTTTGCTCGAAGCGGCGGACCCACCGCGCCGGGCGCACCTGGGCGCGGGCGCGACCCAACGCCCGGGCGCGGGCGCCGGTTTCGACTCGGCGGTGCAGCGCCGCCACGGGCAGCGTCGCGAGAAGACCCCAGCCACCCGCAAGCGCCAGCACGATCGGGTCGGTCACTGTTCGACCCCGGCGAGGATGCGGCGCATCCAGAGCGCGCCGGCGAGTTCGAGCACGATCCCGACCAGGGCGCACGTCCGGCCGGCGGGAGTTGCGACCAGCGCGTGGAGCGTTCGCCGATCGGCCACGGCCGAAAGGGCGAGATACACGATGGGACCGAGACCGATGACGAGTGCCGAGTAGCGCGCTTGCGCCGAGAGCGCCCGGGCCTCGGCGATCACGGCCGCCCGTTCGCGCAACGACGACGCGAGTCCTTCGAGTGCCTCGGCGCAGCGGCCGCCGACCGACCCGGCCAACGCGAGCGCGCCCGCGACCGATGCTGCGCCCGCGGCGCGCCGTTCGCTCGCCCAGGACGCGAGCGCGTCGGGCAGCGCGGCACCCAACCGCACCCGGGCCTCGACGCGGCCAAAGTCGGATGCCAGTGGCCCCTGACCGTTGGCGAGCGTCGCGACCCCCGTCGCGACGGTGCCACCCGCGCGGAGATCGGCGGCGATTACGTCGAGGGCGGCGGGGATCGCGGCCGCGACCTGGCGGGCCCGGCGAAATCGGGCCGTGTGCAACCACGACACGGCACCGACAACCACTGCGGAACTGGCGCCCACCGCGACGATCGGGCTGGTTCCGAGCCCGACCACGCCCACGCACCCCGCACCGAGCAGCATCACCTGGACCGCATGCTCGGGCGAGACGTCGACGGCCGCCGCGTCGAGCGCCCGGGCCAGCCGCGCGTGGACCCAACCCGGCAGCCTCCCGCTCGACACCGCGAGCGGCCGCACGCGGTCGACGACCGCGTAGCGGCGCGCCGCGCGCGCGGTCCACACTGTGGCCACGGTTCCGACGAGTGCGATCACGATGGTGTGCACGCGTCCCACGCCCCCGCCAGGTCGACGCCGGGGCGCCGGGCCGAACGCACCGGCGCGCCAACGACCCGTAGACCGTCGGGACCGCGCTGCAACAGCGGACGGACCGAGAGCGGATCGCCACCCACAACTTCGGCGACTTCGGTGACGACACGCGCACCTTCTGACGTACGCGCGACCGCGACAACGGCGTCGATCGCCGCCGCGATCTGCGCCCGGATCGCGGCCAAGGGCAACGCCACGTCGGCGCACAGCGCGAGCGTTTCGAGCCGGGTCAACGCCTCGGCCGTGCCGTTGGCGTGCACCGTCGACAACGAGCCGTCGTGACCGGTGTTGAGCGCCTGCAACATGTCGAGCGCCTCGCCGCCACGCACCTCGCCGACGACAATGCGATCGGGCCGCATCCGCAGCGACGCGCGCACGAGGTCGCGCACACTTACGGCTCCTACCCCCTCGGCGTTCGCGGGCCGGGCCTCGAGCCGCACGACGTGGGGTTGACCCAGACGCAGCTCGGTCGTCTCCTCGATCGTGACGATGCGCTCGGTCGTGTCGATGGCGCGGGCGAGGGCGTTGCACAAGGTCGTCTTGCCCGCGCTCGTCGCGCCCGCCACGAGCAGGTTCCAACCACCTCGAACGAGCGCGCCGCACAACGCGACCGCGCGCTCGTCGAGCCCGAACGCGGCCAGGTTCACGTCGCGCACCGTGAACCGCCGGATCGTCAGGCACGGACCGTCGGGTGCGAGCGGTGGCAGCACCGCATGGACACGGGAGCCGTCGGGGAGACGGGCGTCGACGAGCG
>JANNHK010000510.1:0-1684 GCA_031404355.1 Actinomycetes bacterium | reverse complement strand
GATGTCGTGCAGGAGCGCGGTGTACTCGAGCATCTCACGGTCTTCGGCACCGAGTTCGTGGAGTCGCTCGGTCTGGTCGAACAGTGTGAGCGCGAGCTTGGCAACCTGCGCGGTGTGGGCCTCGTCGGAGTTGCACCGGCGCGCGAGGTTGGTGACCGACGCCCGCCTCAGGGCGCGCGGCTCTTCGGTGAAGTCGGCGGGATCGTGGGTGCGCACTGCGTCGATGACGATGCCTTCGCGCAGCGCCCAGTCGCTGACGACGAGCGTCTCGACCGCAAAGGTCTCGAGCGCGACAGTCAGCAGGGTCGAGCCGGCCGGCACCAGCTTGGCCCGCTTCTCCTCGAGACCGGGGAGCCGGCGCCGCTCCGAAGTCTTGATGCTCATGATGTGGTCGTGCAGCTTGCGGAGCTGCTCGGTCGTCACCCGCAGCTCGTTCGTGCTCGTCGGCAGTTCGCCCGTGTCGAACGCGACCGCCATCATCGCGAGATCGTTGATCGTGCCGCTCGTACCGACGCACATCTGCGGGTCGCGGCTCCGCACTTCGTCGACGAACGGTTCCAGCGTCGTCTGCACGCGCTTCTCGAGCAGCTTGCGGTCCGACTTCGACGGCGGGTCGTCGTGCACCAGCTCCGCGGTGAGGCGCCCGACGCCGAGCGGGACGCTCTCGGCCCAGCGCAGCCCGGCGGTGTCGCCGATCACGAGCTCCACACTCCCGCCACCGATGTCGATGCACAGGGCAGGCGGCGTCTTGATCACGACGCTGGCCCGCACCGCCCCGAAGATCAGGCGCGCCTCCTCGAGGCCGCTGATGACCTCGACCTCGACGCCGGTCTCGGCCTCGATACGGTCGACGAGCGCGCTGCCGTTCTCGGCGGTGCGTATCGCACTCGTGGCCTTGGCGATGATCTCGTCGGTGCCGAGCGCCTCGGCGAACTGCACCAAGCGCTTCACGGACTCCAACGCCCGGTCGGCCGCAGCGGGGGAGAAGCGGGCGTTGCGCGTCACCTCGTCGCCGAGGCGCAGCATGTCCTTCTCGCGGGCGACCGGCTCGAAGCTGCCGTCGGGCGCGACGTCGGCCACGAGCAGGTGGAAGGAGTTCGAGCCGAGGTCAAGCGCCGCAATGCGCATCGCGACGTCAGGATACGCCGCGCCCGAGCCCGAATCGCCCGTTCTGGTGGCGCGGGATTGTTGTGGAGCACAAATACGCGCCACCAGAACGAGGGAAACTGGTCACGTGGCCAATGTCGTAGGCGGTGGGTTCCTGGTTGAATGGCTGGCTATGCGGGCTTTCAGAGTGGCGGTAGTGGCGGTCGGATTCCTTGCGTTGGTTGCGGCGTGCGGTGGTGACGACGACGACGGGCGTAGCGGCGACCCGCAAGAAGTCGAGTCCGAGACAGTGGGCGTCGCGCTGGTCGCACGCGACCAGGAAGGCGACGGCGCGGTCATCGTCGTCGACGACGTCACCCTGCCGGAGGCGGGCGGCTACGTCGTGGCCTACGCCGACGGCGGCGGCGCGCCCGGCGTACAGATCGGCGCGTCGGAGTTGTTGCCGGGCGGTGAGTCGTCCGACGTCGAGATCGCGCTCGATCCCGCGATGACCGAGACCGGCGACGTCTTCCTCATCGCCCACACCGAAGGCAACGGCAACGAGAGTTTCGACGGGAACGCCGACGACCCGCCCGCG
>JANNHK010000509.1:0-15723 GCA_031404355.1 Actinomycetes bacterium | reverse complement strand
GCGTTGCATGCGACACCGATGAGCACGACGGTCATGCCCTTGATCAAGGCGTTCCCGACGCAGAACCCCAAGATCAGCACGTACGACGCGGTCAGCAGGCCGTAGCCCACGGTGTGCCACCGGGACTCGGGGATGTCGGCCAGCTCCAGGTAGATCTGGATGGCGAAGCCGCCGAACAGCAGCCCACCCCACCGCCAGGGCGTCATCAGCAGCCGGTAGTACGACCCCCCGGTGAGGAGCGGGATGAGCGCAGCAATCCCGAGAGCGACGACGTACGCCAGCATGGTGGGCCAAACGGTACCCGGCTCGGCGATCGCGGGGGCGTACGCGCGGGCGGCCACTGACGGACAGCTTCGCGACCGCGCGGCCCCAGGTAGCACGGGTCTCAGCCCGCTGACCTACAACTTCGCGTGCGGAGATGCGGACCAGCGGCCGATGCCAATTAACCGGTACGGGCGTATACCGGTTATGGCAAGGGACTATTCCGGGGGGGATACGACGTGACCGCGATCTGGGCGGACTTTTCGGTACACCGGGGAGCGGCTGCTCCACCACGGTTGCGGGTGGCGCGGGCGCTGGCCGATGCCTACGCCACTGCGACCGGGGCCGGTATGCAGGACCTGGCGGGGCATCTGTCGAGGCTGGCGTCGGAGGTGGCGCTCGACCTCGACGACGAGGATTGCCATCCGCAACTCGGGCTCTCGGAACGGGAGGTCGAGGTGCTGCGACTCGTCGCGGCGGGGCGAACGAACCCTGAGATTGCCGAGGAGCTGTTCATCAGCAGGCGCACGGCTGGGGCGCATGTCTCGAACATCTTGCGCAAGCTCGACTGCACCAACCGCGGCGAGGCGGCCGCCACCGCGTTCGCAGTGGGGATGTACTAGCCCGGGGCCTCGTCAGACGGGATCGGCTCGACGGCGGTCATGAGCGCTCGGATGACCATGTCGATGAGCGGCTCGAACAGGTCGTCGGCGCTCGGGTCGAGGAGCGCGAGGTGCGCGATTCCGTCGGACGCCGCGTACATGATCTCGGCGAGTGTGCGTGACGACGTCGTGAGCCGGACGCCAAGGTTGGCGAGTTCGGTGTCGATAAATTGCTCGAACTGGTCGATCGACCGTTGCCGGCGGTCGATGAATCGCTCGCGGACATCCGGGCGCCGCATCGCGTAGAGGCGGAACTCGAGGCTGACGGCCTTGGATTGCGATCCGCTCCCGAGCATCCGTTGCCAGGTCGTGGCAATGGCACCGGGGTCCATCTCGGCCAGGGAACTCCCGATTTCGATGTCGGCCCGGAAGCCCTCGACGGCGAGCTGATCGAAGCGGTCGGCGACCGCCAGTATCAGTTCGTCCTTGTTCTTGAAGTGCGGATAGATCGCGCCGCGCGTGTAGCCCGCGGCTTCGGCGATCTCGTCGAGCGACGCCCCCTCGAAACCGCGCAGGGCAAAGACCTCTTCCGCGGCTTCGAGCAGCGCGGTTCGGGTTCGTTCCCGGCGCTTCTCGGGGGTCAGCTTCTCGACCATGTGCCCATTGTTGTCCAGCAGAGACGGTCTTGACAGAAATATACGAACTAGTATCTTTCTAACGGTGACGTATGTTAGTCGAAAGCAGAGAGGGTGCTCCCGTGCTCGGGTGGCACGAGCCCTGGCCGATGCGTACGCGACTGCCTCCGGCGCGGGCATGGAGGACCTGGCCGGGCATCTTTCGAGGCTCGCGACGGAGATGGCGCTGCATGTCGAGGGGGGGCCGCGCCTGGGGCTCTCGAAGCGGGAGGATGAGGTGTTGGCGTTCGTGGCCTCGGGGCGGACGAACCCGGAGATCGCGCAGGAACTGTTCATCAGCCGGCGAACGGTTGCCGCGCACGTGTCCAACATTCTGAGGAAGCTCGACTGTTCCAACCGGGCCGAAGCCGCGGCCACGGCATTTGCGGCCGGGATGTACTGAAGCGCAACCGCCTACGCTCCGCTCGCGATGAACCAGGCGAGAGATCCGCAGGCCCGGTCAGCTACTCGGTTCCGCAGCGGCGATCGAGGGCCGGAGGTCGGAGCCGCATGAGCGCGAGCGAAGTTCTGTACGAATCCGCTGCGGGGATCGCGCGGGTCACGATCAACCGGCCCGAACGGCGTAATGCGATGTCGTACGGCGTCATGCGGGGGCTGCGCGACGCCATGGCGCGCGCCCGGGCTGACGACACGGTGCGGGTCGTGGTGCTCACCGGCGCCGGCGACAAGGCGTTCTGTGCGGGTGCCGACCTGGGCGGGATCGCCGAGAACGCGGGCGCGGCCGCGGCGCACGAGGGACGGGGACTGCTCGCCGACCTCTTCCGCGACATGTGGTCGCTGGGCAAACCGATCGTCGCGCGCGTACGTGGGTTCGCACTCGCGGGCGGCTTCGGTCTGGCGTGCGCGTGCGACATCGTCGTCGCGTCCGATGACTCGACCTTCGGTACGCCCGAGATCAACGTCGGTCTGTGGCCGTACATGATCACTGTGCCGCTGTTGCGTTCGATGGCGCCCAAGACGGCGCTCGACCTCATGATGACCGGCCGCCGGGTCGACGCGCGCGAGGGCGAGCGGTTGGGTTTCGTGCAACGCGTCGTGCCCGCCGACCAGCTCGACGCGGCCGTCGACGAACTCGCGGGCGAACTCGCGCGCAAGAGCCCCCTGATCATGAAGTGGGGTCGCGACGCGTTCTACCGCGTGCTCGAGATGGACGCGAATGAGGCACTCGCGTACCTCCAGGGCATGCTCACGGTGACGACGATGACCGAAGACGCGGCCGAGGGCGTCGCCGCATTCGCCGAGAAGCGCGACCCGATCTGGAAGGGTAAATGACTAATCACGATTGGGGGCCGCTGGTCGGCGCCGTGAAGGTCCGTAAGGACGCGGCGCTCGGAATGGGCGGGCCCGACCGGGTCGAGCGCCAGCATTCGCTCGGCAAGCTGACGGTGCGCGAACGGCTCGACCTGCTCGTCGACCCCGGAACGTGGGTCGAGTACGGGTTGCTGGCCGACCACATGGACGCCGGCCTCGGCGACCGGTTCCTCGCGGCCGACGGCGCGGTCACCGGCATCGGGGAGATCGACGGCCGCTCGGTCGCGGTCGCCGCGTACGACTTCACCGTCATGGCCGGCTCGATGGGCCGGGTCGGGGAGGACAAGGTCGCGCGCATGCGCGCCCACGCGGTGCGCCAGCGCATCCCGATGGTGTGGCTGCTCGACTCGGCCGGGGCGCGCATCCAGTCGACGAGCGGTTCGTCGTTCGCGGGCGCGGGTGCGCTCTTCCGCGAGCAGGTCGCGATGAGCGGGGTCGTGCCGATGGTCGCCGCGATGCTCGGCCACTGCGCCGCCGGTACCGCGTACATCCCCGCGCTGTGCGACTTCGTGCCGATGGTCAAGGGCACGTCGTCGATGGCGCTCGGTGGGCGGCACCTCGTCAAGGCGGCCGTGGGCGAAGACGTCTCCGAAGAGGAGATGGGCGGTTCCGCGGTGCACACCAAGGTTTCCGGGTGCGCCGACCTCGAAGTCGCGGACGACGCCGAATGCCTCCGTGTCGTACGCACGTATCTGTCGTTCTTCCCGCAGCACAACGGTGAGCGCCCGCCGACGCGCGTGACCGACGATCCCGTCGACCGGCGCACCGAGGAGCTCTACGACATCGTGCCGACGGCGCCGCGCCGCGCGTACGACATGCGCAAGGTCGTCAGCGCGGTCGTCGACGACGGCGAGGTGTTCTGGATGAAGCCCGACTGGGCCAAGAACATCGTCACCGGCCTGGCCCGGGTCGGTGGTCAGCCCGTCGGCATCGTCGCGAACCAGCCGATGGTGCTGGGCGGAGCGCTCGACGTGAACGCGGCTGACAAGGCGGCTCGCTTCGTGTGGCTGTGCGACGCGTTCAACATCCCGCTGGTGTTCCTGCACGATGTCCCGGGCTTTATCGTCGGCTCCGCGGTCGAGAAACAGGGAATCATCCGCCACGGCGCCAAGATGCTGTTCGCGGTGTCGGAGGCGACGGTCCCGAAGATCAGCGTCGTACTGCGCAAGAGCTACGGCGCCGGGTACTTCGTGATGAACGGGTTGGCCTACGAGGCCGACTACATCGTGGCGTGGCCGACGGCCGAGATAGCGGTGATGGGGCCCGACGGCGCGGTGAACATCATCCACCGCAAGCAACTCGAGGCGATCGAAGACGACGACGATCGCAGCGCCCGCCGGTTGGAACTGGCCGAGGAGATCCGCGCCAACATCGACCCGTACGTCGCGGCCGGGCACGGCCAGCTCGACGACGTCATCGACCCGGCCGACACCCGCGCCGCGATCGCGCGCGGTCTGCGCATCACGGCCGACAAGCGGGTCGATCGCCCGGCCCGCAAGCACGGCGTGCTCCCGGTGTAGGCGCGGAGCGCCTTCCGGGTACTCTCCCGGTCGTGGCTGAGATCCGTGCCGAGATTGCGGCGAACGTGTGGCAAGTCGTCGTCGAGGAAGGGCAGATGGTCGCCGAGGGCGACGAGATCTGCATTCTCGAGTCGATGAAGATGGAGATACCGGTCGTCACCGAGGTGCCGGGCGTCGTGCGAGAACTTCACGTCGCGCCCGAACAGACGGTGCAAGAGGGCGATCTGATCGCCATCATCGACGAGTCGTAAGCGCGCCGGCCGTGCTCCAGGTTTCGTGATCAGCTTCGAGTTGCGGGGCTTTGTCGGCCTCGCCACGATCGACCGCCAGGAACGGCGCAACGCCCTCAACGGCGAGTTGTGCGATCAGTTGCGAACGCACCTGATCGAACACGCCGACCTGCGCGCGGTCGTCGTCACCGGCGCCGGATCCGCGTTCTGCTCGGGTGCCGACCTCGTGACCCGCTTTGCCGGCCACGGCGACGACACCGGCACCGATACGTTCCGGCCCGCATTCGAGAAGGTCCTCGACGCGATCGTGGCGTACCCCGCGCCGGTCATCGCTGCGATCAACGGACCGGCCATCGGGGCCGGTATGCAGCTCGCGGTCGGCTGCGACATTCGCATCGGCGCGCTCGGCGCGCGATTTGCAATCCCCGGTGGGCGCCTGGGCATCCACCTCAGCGCTCGGAACATCTGGCGGCTCGCCGACCTCGTCGGGCAGGGCGCGGCCCGCGACTTCCTGTTGACGGGCCGGACGGTCGACGCGGAGCAGGCGTTGCGGCTCGGGCTCATCCAGCGCGTCGCCGACGATGTCGTGGGCGAAGCGCTGTCGCTCGCGGGTGAGATCGCCGCCTCCGCACCGCTGACGGTCCAGGGGCACAAGCGGTCTCTGAACCTCGTCGCCGAAAACGACTGGTTGCACAAGAAAGCGCGCGACGAAATCGCAAAGCTCGAAGCGCGAGCCTTCGCGAGCGAAGACCTCCAGGAGGGGTTGGCCGCGTTCGCCGAGAAGCGCAGCCCCGACTTCCAGGGCCGCTGAACCCGAACGATTAGGGCGCTTCGAGGGTCGCGAACCAGCGGCCGTCGCGTGCCCCGGGTTCGGACGCGAGCCGGAGCCCGGCCGGGCCGGCGACTGATTCGAGCGTGTCGGGTGTGACCGCGGTCCACGGGATCGGGCCGTGCCGACCGTCGGCGTCGAGCCACGCTTCGAGTACGCCCGCCGGTGCGCCGGGGGGATCGAGTTCCACGATCGCCCGCCCGCCCGCTCGCAGCAACATGCCGACACGCCGCAACACCCGCACGGGAGCCCCGCCCGCGCCGACGACGCCGTCGGGCAACAGCGCCGACGCGAACCGGCCCGGAGGCGCTGCGGGGTCGAAGAGTGAAGTGAGCAGCGGGCCCCACGCCACGTCGAGTACCGGCGTCGGTGGTGTCGTGGTGGGTATCGGTCGTCCGAGCGGACGCACGTTCTCGCCGACGACGAGTGCCGTAGCGGCGCGGTCGAGATCGGGCATCGCCTTGTCGTCGCGTGTTCCGACGACGTCGACGAGGCCGCGCACCGCAACCGCGAACCACGACTGCGGTGCGAGCGCGGCGACGACGCGGGCGTCGTCGAAGGTGTCGACGTCGAGGAGTTGGGGGAGTGACGCGACGCGCAACCCGAGGGCGCGCAGTCGTTCGTCCTGGCGGCGGCCGGTGTCGGCAGTGCGCATCGGGACTTCGTCGAACACGCGCCGGTCGGCGCTGTGCAAACCGATTGCCCAGTAGCCGCCGTCGTCGGAGAGGCCGAGGGCGGCGTCGGCGTTGGCCAGCGCGCCCAATGCGTCGGCCAGTGCAGTCGTGGTTACCTGTGGTGCATTCGTTCCGATGAGCAACGTCGGCTCGCGCACGTGCCCGATCGTGTCGGCGAACGCCGACGCGAGCCGGGCGCTGATATCGCCTTCGGCCTGCGGGACGACGTCGAAGCCGTCCGGTAGCCACTTTCCGGGTTGTCCGGCGAGGACGACGACGCGCCGATCGGCCGGGGTCGCGCGCACCGCGTAAAGGGTGTCGGCCAGTGCGGCCTCGGCCAGTTGGCGGGCTTCGTCGGGCGTGCACGGCGGGGTGAGCAAGCTCCCCGAGATGGGGGTGTCCGGCGCGGTGGCCATGACGGCGAGGGTGGTCACGCCGGCCGACCGGGAGCGGGAAACGACACGTTGCCGCCGCTGAGGATGATGCCGACCCGGGCGCCGTCCAGGCGAGCGTCGCGGATCGCGGCAATGGCGACGGCCGCGGACGGCTCGATCACCTGTTTCGCGCGTTCCCAGACGATCAGCATTGCGGCCACGATGTCTTCTTCGGTCACGGTGACGACCTGCTCAACGTGCTCGCGCAGAATCGTGAATGTTCTCTCAGAGAGGCCTGTGAGCAGCCCGTCTGCGATTGTGGTGGGCGGAAGCGGCGGCTGGAGCGTGCCGGTGGCGAGCGAGCGGGCGGCGTCGTCGGCCAGCTGTGGCTCGCCGCCGAGGACGCGGGTTCCGGGGCTGACGCCGTGTACCGCGATCGACGTGCCTGAGAGCAACCCGCCGCCACCCACGGGCGCGACGACGACGTCGAGTCCGGGTACCTGCTCCATGAGTTCGAGGGCGGCAGTCCCGGCACCCGCGATGACCTGGTCGTTGTCGAAGGGGTGGATCTCGACGGCGCCGGTGCGTTCGACGACGTCGGCCAGCGTCTCGGCGCGGCTCTCGGGCGTGTTCGCGCACGGCGTGATCGTCGCGCCGTACGCAATCACCGCGTCGCGTTTCACCGCCGGAACCGTGTCCGGCATCACGACATGGCCGGGGATGCCGCGCGTGCGGGCCGCGAGGGCGAGCGCGGCCGCGTGATTGCCGGACGAGTGTGCAGCGACACCGCGTGCTGCTTGGGTGTCGGTGAGCGACTGCACTGCGTTCGTCGCCCCTCTGTACTTGAACGCGCCGATGCGTTGCAGGTGCTCGGCCTTCAGGAACGCGCGTACCCCGAGCCATTCGTCGAGCGACGCGCTCGTGAGTATCGGTGTGCGATGGACGAACGGTGCGATGCGAGCCGCAGCCGCGCGCACGTCGTCGATGTCGGGCACCGACGCTCTAGTAACCCGCCGGGAGTACGCGTTCGAGGAACACGTAGAACACGAACAGGAACACCAGAAACGGGCCGACTCCGGCCAGCCACGTGACCGGATGCCGCCAGCGTCGGAACAGCCACCACCACGCGGCCCCGATGAGCGCAACCACCGCACCCCAGCCGTACGCCGGGCCGAGCGACTTGCGCTCACCGCGCAGACCTTCTTCGAGCGCGATCGGATCGTCGGTTCCGGGCAACTCGCCGTCGTTGTCGGGAAGCGACTCGGGGTCGAACTCGATCGGAGGCGGGCTGTCCTCGACGACGAGGTCGGCGAAGATCACGAGTCGTTGCCGGGCCGAGTACTTCGGGTTGCACGTCGTGAGCGTGAGTTGCGCCTTGTCCGTGTTCGCGACCACGTACACGTCGCCCGGCGCCACGATCAGCGGGGCTTCGCGCACCTGGTACACGTAGCGGGCACCGTTCGCCAAGGTCGTGATGATCTCGTCGCCGACCGTAAGTTCGTCGAGCCGGTTGAAGGGCGCGCCGTACGTCGTGCGATGCCCCGCGATCGCCGCGTTGCCGATCTGTCCGGGCATCGGCGTTGACACATAGTGGCCGGGGCCGAGCTTCAGGTTCTCGATTCCCGTGCCCTGCACGAACACCTGGTTGACGCCGAGCTTCGGGATCTCGATAAAGCCGACCGGGTCCTTCTCGTTGAAACCGGGCAACGGGGCGAGGGTCGTGGTCGTCGTCGTCGTCGGCCCGGTCACCGGCGTCGTGACTGCTTCCGGCTCGGTCGTCGGGACGAGCGACTCCTGGAGTTCGGCGAGGTCGTCCTTCAGGTTGTCCTGGGCCCGGGCCTGGAGGACGTTCGTGCCCCACAGTTGGTACACCACGAACAGCAGAATGAGCAGGCCGACCGTCACCAGGGTTCGGCCGATCGCGGCGATCGTCCGGCGCACCGGGCCAGGGTAGTTGTCCGCGCGAGGGGTTCTGACCGCGGGGGTGGCGCCTCTCCGCTCAGCGGTTCGCAGGTCGAGAAGGCCCGTTCGTAGACTCCGCCGGTACCGCTCTCCTCTCGGAGCCCCGTTTGCGCTCTCGTTCGCGTGTCGTCAGTCTCCGCTCGGCCGTATGTCTGATGGGCCGTTTCCCCGTGCTCGCCGGGGCCGACCTCGACGTCGATGCCGGTGACGTCGTGCTGCTCTCGGGTCCGAACGGCGCGGGGAAGACGAGCTTGCTGCGCTTGTGTGCGGGGTTGTTGCCGTTGCGTTCCGGCGCGGCCGAGGTGCTCGGCTGCGATCTGGCGCACGACCGGCGGTCGCTGCGCCGCCGCCTCTCCTTCGTCGGGCACGAGACCTTCTGTTACGACGACCTCACCGTGGCCGAGAACCTGCGGTTCGCGGCGCGGGCCGTGGGTCGGGGGAGCGGGGAGGCAGACTTCGCGATCGCCCGGGTCGGACTCGGCCCGCAGGCGAACGTCGTGCACTCGCGCCTGTCGCAGGGTCAGCGCCGGCGGCTCGCATTTGCGATCGCCCTCGCGCGCGATCCGGAGTTGTTGCTGCTCGACGAACCGCATGCGGGCCTCGACGCCGACGGTCGCGCCGTCGTCGACGAAGTCGTGCGCGTCGCCGCGGCCGACGGGCGGACGATCCTCATCGCATCGCACGAGTTGGACCGGGTCCGCCAGCTCGCGACCCGCGAGGTCGAGATCGTCGGCGGCCAAGTCCGGTCGCCGGTCGGGCCCGCTCCGGAGCCGGTCGAGGTCTCGCCGTGACCATCCTCAGAGAGGCGCTGCTCGTCGCGGGGAAGGATCTGCGGATCGAGGCCCGTTCGCGGGTCGCGCTCCAGCAGATCGTGCCGTTTGGCGGGATCGTCCTCATCGTCTTCGCCTTTGCCCTCGACCCGGACCGGGGATTGCTGCCCCGCGTCGCGCCGGGACTGTTCTGGACCGCGGTGCTCCTCGCGTCGCTGCTCTCGATTACGCGGTCGTTCTCGATCGAGGAAGCCAACGGCGCACGCGACGGATTGCGCCTCAGCGGGCTCGACGGCGGCGCGATCTTCCTCGGCAAGGCCGCGGCGGTGGCACTCCAGCTTCTGCTGCTCGAAGTCGTGCTCGGGCTCGGTGTCGTGGTGCTCTACGACGTGTCGGTTCGCGGTGTCGTATTGATCGCATGCACCACCGTGGTCGCGACCGTCGCGCTGGCGGCGACCGGTACCGTCTACGGCGTGCTAGCCGCCGGGTTGCGCGCCCGCGAGACGCTCGTGCCGCTCCTCGTGCTGCCGGCCGTGACGCCGGTGGTGCTCGGCGGCACCCGAGCGTTCGAAGCCGCCCTCGCCGGGGTGCCCTCCGACGGCTGGCCGTGGGTGCAGTTGCTCGCTGCGTTCGCCGTACTGGCGGTGGTCGCTGGTGTACTGGCGTTCGGACCGCTGCTCGAGGAGGACAGTTGAACGCGCGGATTGGGGTGGGTACCAAGCTGCTGGGCGCGGCTGCGTTCCTCAGCTTGGGCGCGCTCGCCGTCTTCGCGCTCGTCGTCGCGCCGCCGGACGAACGTCAGGGCGACGCG
Source organism: Actinomycetes bacterium (assembly GCA_031404355.1). Taxonomy (GTDB): domain Bacteria; phylum Actinomycetota; class Acidimicrobiia; order IMCC26256; family PALSA-610; genus JANNHK01. The sequence continues at coordinate 5,684 of JANNHK010000509.1, read as the reverse complement.
CAGCGGCTCATGTACGTGCACGTCCCGGCCGCGTGGCTCGCCTACCTCGCGTTCTTCGTCACCGCGGTCGCGTCGGTGTTGTGGTTGATCCCGCGCACGAGGTCGACGACTTGGGATCTGCTCGCGGGCGCGTCGGCCGAGATCGGCGTGATCTTCACGGGGCTCGCGCTGGTGCTCGGCTCGTTGTGGGGTCGCCCGACATGGGGCACGTGGTGGGAGTGGGACGCTCGCGTCACCACCACTGCGGTCCTGTTCTTTCTGTACCTCGGTTATCTCGCGTTGCGGCGGACTGGCGCCACCGCGCAGGAGCGCGGGACGCGGTGCGCGATCGCGGCCTTGATCGCGTTTGCCGACGTACCGATCGTGCACTTCTCGGTCACCTGGTGGGAAACGTTGCACCAGGACGCGACCGTGCTCGACCCCAAGCTGGAAGTGAACATGGAAGGGTTCTGGATGCCGTTCACGCTCGTGTGGAGCGTGTTCGCGTTCACGATGCTCTACTCGTTCCTCGTTACGGTCCGGCTCCGCCTGGCCGAACTCGACGAGGGCCGCGAGGAGAAGGCCTTGGAGCTCGCCATCGCCGAGCGAGTGGCGGTGACCGTCTGATGGATGACAACTGGGGGTACGTCGCCGCGGGCTACGTCATCACGATCGCGACGTTGTCGGCGTACGGGGGGTGGCTGTGGTTCCGGCTGCGCCGGGCGCGCCGGGCCGACCTCGATCGCTGATGCGCGTTCGTTGGGCGATCGTTGCCATCGCGTGCCTCGCCGTCGCCGGCATGGGGTTCGTCGTGCTCAAGAACAACGTCGTGTACCTCGACCCGGTGTCCGAAGCGGTCGCCGACAAGGCCGACGGTCGGACCCGTATCGGCGGCTCGGTGGTGCCCGGCACCATCGACGGCAGTGAGGGCGCAGTCGCGTTCGAGATGACCGAAGGCGGGGTCGTCATGGACGTCGTGCACGAGGGGTCGCCGCCCGACCTCTTCGAGGCGTGCGCACCGGTTGTGGTCGAAGGCCGGTGGGCGGGCACCACGTTCGAGTCGGATCGGCTGTTGATCCGGCACGGCAACGAGTACGAGCCGCCCGACGGTGAGTCGTACGAGGACTGTCCCGACGGGGGAGACGGTTCGGGGTGAGGTCCGCGCTCGGGTACCTCGCGATCGCGGTCGGGACTGCGGGTTCCGTGCTCGGCATGTGCACGCTCGGAGCCGGGTTGCACCTCGGGCGCGAGTCTCTGCTGCGGGCCGGCCGTCGCTACGTCGGCGTGGTGTTCGTCGCCGCGATCTGCGCGTTTGCGGTCATGGAGTCGGCGCTGTTCGCGCACGACTTCTCGATCAAGTACGTCGCGGGCAACGTCGCGCGGGCTACGCCTGGTCTCTACACGTTCACCGCCGCATGGGCCGCGCTCGAAGGCTCGATCATCCTGTGGGTCCTCGCTCTGACCGGGTACCTCGCGGTGACGACCTGGCACTTCCGCGCCCGTGCGACAGATCCGCTCGTCGTGTGGGCCACGATCGTCGCGCTCGGCGTCACCCTGTTCTTCTTCGCGCTCATGCTCGGTCCCGCGAACCCGTTCGAGGAGCTCTCACGGGTACCGGTCGACGGCACCGGCCCGAACCCGCTGCTCCAGAACCATCCCCTCGTCGCGTTCCACCCGCCGATGCTGTATCTCGGCTACGTCGGATTCACGATCCCGTTCTCGTTTGCGGTCGCGGCGTTGATCACGGGCCGGTTCGGCGAGGGCTGGCTGGCCGACGTGCGCCGAACGACGCTCGTCGCGTGGGGGTTCCTCACCGTCGGCATCATCCTCGGCGCGTGGTGGAGCTACGAAGTGCTCGGGTGGGGCGGCTACTGGGGGTGGGACCCGGTCGAGAACGCGTCACTGCTGCCGTGGCTCACCGGCACCGCGTTCATCCATTCGGTGATGGTGCAGGAGCGGCGGGGAATGTTGCGGGTGTGGAACATCTCGCTCGTGATCGCGACGTTCTGCCTCACGATCCTCGGTACGTTCCTCACGCGTTCGGGCATCGTCGAATCGGTGCACTCGTTCAGCGAGTCGTCGATCGGGCCGTGGCTGCTCGGGTTCCTCGGGTTCGTCGCGTTGGGCGGGGTCGCGCTTATCGCCTGGCGCGCCGACAAGCTGCGCTCGCCCGGGCGGATCGACTCACCGGTGTCGCGCGAGGCCGCGTTCCTCGTCAACAACTTGCTGTTCGCCGGGCTCGCGCTCGTGGTGCTCACCGGGACCGTGTTCCCGCTCCTCGCGGAAGCCTTCCAGGACCGGCGCCTCACCGTCGGCGAGCCGTACTTCGAGCGCATGGGCGTGCCGATCGGCATCGCGCTGCTGTTCTTCATGGCCGTCGGCCCCTTGTTGCCGTGGCGGGCGACGAGCGCCGAGGTGCTGCGGCAGCGGCTCCTCGTTCCGGCCTGGGTCGGTGCGATCACGCTGGTCGTGTTGGTCGTCGCCGGAGCGGACGGTGTCGCGCAGGTCGTCGCGTTCTCGCTCGGCGCGTTCGCGTTGACGAGTATCGGCCGCACCGTCGTCATCGGGATCCGGGCTCGCCGCCGTGCGCACGCGGAGTCCGTGCCCGTCGCGGCGGTCCGCATGGTGCGCGGCAATACGCGGTTGTACGGAGGGCTGATCGTGCACGTCGGCGTCGTCCTGGTGGCGGTCGCCCTGGCCGCGTCGCAGGGTTACGTCGTCAAACGCGAGGTCACGCTGGCGCAGGGCGAATCGGCGATCGTACGCGGGTACACGATCACGTACCTCGGCACCGAGATCGACCGCTCGCCGCAGAAGACGACGGTGAAGGCGCGCGTCGATGTCGAAGGGCTCGGCGAGTACGCGCCGGCGATCTCGACGTTTCCCAACTCGCGCGGCGGGATCGGTACGCCGTCGGTGCACACCGGGTTCCGTGAGGACCTGTATCTCACGCTCATCTCGTCGCCGAACGAAACCGGCACCGTGACGCTCGGGGTGCAGGTGAACCCGATGATCGTCTGGCTCTGGATCGGCGGCGGGGTCATGGTGCTCGGCACCGTCGTCGCGTTGCTGCCGGCCCGGCGCCGCCCGGCGCGGCCGGTCATAGTCGATGCGCCGGAGCCCGAACGCGTCGAGGTCGTCGAGGCGACGACGTGAGCCGCATTCGTGTTGTCGCACTCGGCGTCGGGGCGCTCGTCGTCGCGTTCGGGGTGGTGCTCGCGCTCAACGTCGACAGCGGGTCACCCACCACCGACGGCGGTTTCGTGGGTCAACGACCCGAGTACAGCGTGCGCACACTCGACGGCGATCTCTTGGCCTCGGACGAACTCGTCGGCAAGACCGTCGTCGTGAACTTCTGGAACACGTGGTGTCTCCCGTGCGAGGCGGAAGCGCCGGCGCTCGACGCGTTCTACGAAGCGCACAAGGACGACCCTGACCTCGTGTTCCTGGGCGTCGTGCGCGACGACACCGAATCCGCGGTGCAGGAATATGTGACCGAGCACGACATCGGGTGGCAGATCGCAATGGACCCCGAGAGCCGTACCGCGCTCGCGTTCGGTGTCACGGGCCAGCCCGAAACGTTCGTCGTCGGACCCGACGGCATCGTCGCCGCCGAACAACGGTTCGAGGTGTCGGTCGACGACCTCGAAGCGATGGTGCAAGCCGCGGGCGGCGATCCTTCGTGAAGCATTGGGCGCCGTGGTTGGCGCTACTGGCGGTCGTCGTGGTCGCGCTCGGCGCGCTGATCGCGCGCTCCGGCCCGTCGGACAGTCCCGAGGCCCGCGCCCGGCGTCTCGAGCGCGAACTCGCGTGCCCGGTGTGCACCGGCGAGGCGCTGGCCGAGAGCAACGCGCCCGAAGCGCGGGCGATGAAGACCGATATCCGCGAACTCATCGCCGACGGTCGTTCCGACGCGGAGATCACACAGATCCAGGTCGACCGCTACGGCGAACGGATCCTCCTCAACCCCGAGGACTCGGGGATCGGGCTGGTCGCATGGGGACTGCCCGTCGTCGTCCTCGTCGCCGGCGCGGCGGGCATCATCGTCGCGCTCCGCCGCTGGAGCAACCAACCGCGCCTCACGGCCGGCGCCGGCGACGAAGACGTCGTGCGCGAGGCGCGGGAGCACGACGATGCCTGATCAGGCCGAACTCGAATCGGAGCGCGAGTTCCTGCTGCGGTCGCTCGACGATCTCGATGCCGAACACGACGCCGGCAACATGGACGACGACACGTACAGCACGTTGCACGGCGACTACACGGCGCGCGCCGCCGCCGTGATCCGCGCCATCGAGAGCGCGTCCGAACCGGCGGTACCCAAGCCCGCGCCACCCGTGCGGTGGATGCAGATCGCGACCGTCATGGGGGTGATCGCGTTCGCACTGTCGGCCGCGTTCCTGCTCACGCGCGCGGTGGGAACGCGCGGCGCCGGCCAGACGGCGACCGGGAACAGCCAGGCGGCCGAGGACCCGACCGAAACGCTGCGCGCGGCCGCCGTTGCGCGCCCCGACGACTACGAAGCCCGCATGGCATACGCCCGGGTGCTCCTGAGCCAGGATCGCGTCGCGGCACTCGAGGAGTACGACGCGGCCGCCGACCTCGACCCGACGCAGCCCGAACCGATCACGTACGCAGGCTGGATCATCGGCCTCGCCGCGCAGGGCTCCGAACCCGGCCCCGACCGCGACTTGCTCGTGACGAGGGCGCTCGAACGCCTCGACGCGGCCACCGTGCTCGACCCGAACTATGCCGACGCGTTCGTCTTCCGTGGCATCATCGAGTTCAACGTCGTGGGCGACGCCGCCGGCTCGGTGCCCGACTTCCAGGCGTTCCTCGCCCTCGCACCCGACGATCACCCCATGCGCGAGACCGTGCTCGACACGCTCGCGCGTGCTATCTCTGCATCTGAGACCAGCCCAACAACCGGAGGCCCGTAGTGCCGAAGCAGCCCGAACCCCAGACCGACGCGTCGAAGATCTACCGCACGACGATCACGACGAACCGCGGGAAGATCGTGATGGACCTCGACCCGCAACTCGCGCCGAACACGGTCAACAACTTCATCGGCCTCGCACGCGACGGCTACTACGACGGCCTGACCTTCCACCGGGTCGTACCCGAGTTCGTCATCCAGGGCGGTTGCCCGGAGGGCAGCGGCACCGGCGGCCCCGGCTACAAGTTCGCGGACGAGAAGGTGACCGACGAGTACGTCCTCGGCGCCGTCGCGATGGCGAACTCCGGCCCGAACACCAACGGCTCGCAGTTCTTCATCTGCATCGAAGACTGCCAGAGCAAACTCGCCAAGAGCTACAACCTCTTCGGCCACACCGTCGAAGGCATCGACGTCGCGCAGGCAACCAAGGTCGGCGACGTGATGGAGTCGGTAGTAGTAGAGGAACGCGACCGCTAGACCGGTGGTCAGGCGGGGACGGGTACGCGATCTTGCGTCCTCAGGGCGTGGTGGACGCGCAGTAGCGCGAGCGCACCGAGGGAAGTGACGCCGAGTAACACCGCGAGCCGGGCCGGGCCGGGCACGTCGTTGACGACGAGCAGCGTGCGGAGGTTGACGACGACGATCAGTGTTCCGACGAGCGTGCCGAGCACTGCGGCTTCGAGGCGGCTGACGAGCCACGCCGCGAACGGTGCCACGATGACTCCGCCGAGCATGAGCCCGAAGACGATGCGCGTGTCGATCGCTTCGTCGC
>JANNHK010000508.1:0-1533 GCA_031404355.1 Actinomycetes bacterium | reverse complement strand
GGATCGAGTCGTACCCGTAGAAGTACTCGTACGAGTCGGTACCGACGAAGCCGGCGTCGGGCGTGTACACCCGCTTGGTCTCGTCGCCACCCGGGCTGAGGGTGCCGTTCGTGGGGTCCGACACGATGCCGAACTCCTCGTTGTCGGGGAAGGGCGGCAGGTTGTCGTTTGCCAGCGGGTCGGTTTCGATCGCCGTGTTGTGCGGCGTCTCGTAGAAGTCGTCGACCGTGACGACGATGTCCCCGGCCATCGCGCTCCCTGCGGACACGACGACGAGCGCGGCACCAATTCCGGTCGCGATCGCGACTCGTAAACCCTTCATTCCCAGCTCCCTCGTTGTCTGTGAAGTCGATCAGACGCGAGCGTGGCGCCGGCGAGCCAACGTCACGAGCGCGGCACCCGCGGCCGCGGCGCTGAAGCCGATCACCGCGAGCGCGCCGTTGCTACCCGTCACCGGAAGCTGCGCCTGCGCGGCCACGGTTGTCGTGGTCGTCGGCGGCACGGTTGCGGCCGCTACTGCCACCGTCGTGGTGGTGGTGGTCGTCGGCGCGACGGTCGTCGTGGTGGTGGTGACCGGCGGTGCGCCGACCTCGATGAACACGGTCGCCCGGGCGACGCACACGAAGGCGCTGCCGAACTCGTCACACACGCCCGGGTGGAACGCAGCCACGTCGAACGACTCGTTCTCGCTGAAGTCGTACCCGTAGACGAAGTCGTAGACGAACGAGTCCGAACCCGTGAATCCGGGGTTGGGCGTGTAGGTGACACCGTCGGCCTCGTCGCCGATCGCCGCCGACAGCGTCCCGCTGGCCGGGAGCGTCACAATCTCGGTGCCTTCGAAGTCGGACTCAACGAGCGGCGTGTCGTTGTCGGACGGAGCAGGTGCGCTGAGCACGATCGCGGTGTTGAACGGCGTCTCGTACAGGTCATCTTCGGCGCCATGCGGCGTCGAGCCCGCGGAGGCGATGCCACCAGTCAGCAGAACCGCCGCAGATGCAACACTGGCAACAAACGCAACTCGCAGCCCACGCTTCACAATTCGCTCCCACTTTTCGCGACGTTCAAGCTTCGGAGCGTAGTGATTGCCCCAATGGGAGACAATGGGTCACATGGCTCGGGACCACGCCCGCCACAACCGGAAATTCTGGGACGCCGACTCCGACACGTACCAGGCCGACCACGGTGCGCACCTGTCGCGGACGCCCACAGCTTGGGGGGTCTGGCGCCGGCCCGAGTCCGAGCTTCGAGTCCTCGACGAGGTCGCGGGGCGCACCGTCCTCGAACTCGGCTGCGGTGCGGCGCAGTGGTCGGCGGCACTCGTGCACCAGGGCGCCCAGGCTGTTGGCCTCGACTTCTCCGCCCGCCAGCTCGACCACGCCTGCAAGCACAGCACGGCGCAGGATGTCGAAGTGCCGCTCGTGCAGGCGGGCGGCGAGCAGCTCCCCTTCGCCGATGCCAGTTTCGACATCGTGTTCTGCGACCACGGCGCGATGAGCTTCTGCGACCCGCGCCGCACCGTTCCCGAAGCCGCGC
>JANNHK010000507.1:0-3388 GCA_031404355.1 Actinomycetes bacterium | reverse complement strand
GAATGCGACCGTCGCCGATGAGCGATCTGTTGATGTAGTGCTCGTAGCCGGTCGCGCCATCGCGAATCGATTGCCAACCTTCGGCCGCGGCGGTCGCGGGGTCCGCCCAGTGCGGCAAGTCAAGCAGCGTCGCCGCGATGAGGTTCTCGGCCGCGGCTTGCTGCGCGGGTGTGACACCTTCGGTGCCGCTCAGGTCGATGGGCTCGGCGGGGTCATAGGGCTTCGCAACTGCCTCGACATGGTCGTCCGGGTGATCGGCAGTTGCGCCGGTCGCGGTCGCGTCGCCGTGGTCGCCGCTGTGGTCGCCGCCGGCGGCGGTCGAATCGTGGCCGCCCGCCGCGTGCGCGTGGCCGTTCGCGGTCGACACCATCGCACTGACCGTGACCGCCGCGATCGCGACCGTCGCGATCGCGAACGCGGTCGGCGAACTGAGCAGCCGACGTCCCCGCAGAGCGACGGCAGTCACACCCAAGACGGAGAGCAGGGCCATTGCGGCCGCGACGCCGTCGGCCCACTGCAACGACTCGCTCTCCTCGAGCCCGTCGACGAACGAGATGCCCGAGGTCTTGGCGAGCACCCAGCCGGCGAATATGGCCGCGTTCCCGACCGCGCCGACAACGCCCACCCACCGCTTGCTCGATGTCAGCGCTGCGGCGCCCCAACCGAGTTGGAACGCGGCGACGATCCCGAACGCGAGCACGGCCTGGTCGTGCTCGTTGTGCACGCCCATCGCGGCCGCGTGGATCGCGCCCGCTCCGAGCGAGGCGAGCCCGGACAGTGCGAGGGTGCCGGTCTGCGCGCCCGTCCCGGCTGCGCGAACTGCTCCCGGGACTTCGAGCGCGGCTTCCATCAGACGGGCCTCCTGCAATCGCGAATCTCCGCGTGGACCCTAAGGATATTTCACCCAGCGTGCAACGCGGTCGCGTTCGCCGGACATCACTCCTTCGGGGTGATGCGGAGCGCCGGTGGATCGGCTGGAATACGGAGCCGCAGGTCAAAACGGATGGTGAGAGGACGCCCTATGGCTATCGACACGTTCATCGCGATGATCGGCGTATACGCGTCGAAGGAAGACGCGCTCGCCGACTACGACGCCGTCAAGACGCTGCACACCGAAGTCGGGCTGATCGACGCCTACGACGCGGCGGTCATCGAGCGCAAGGGCGACGGCAAGGTCAAGATCCTCAAGAAGCACGAGACCCCGACCCGCGTCGGCGGGGTGCTGGGCGGCGGGCTCGGGCTCGCGACCGGTCTCGTCGTCGTGCTGTTCCCGGCCGCGGCGATCGGCACGGGCATCCTCGCGGCAACGACCGGCGGCGGCGCCGTTCTCGGCGCGGTGGCCGGCCACGCGGCCGCGGGCATGAGTCGCAAGGACCTCAAGGAACTCGGCGAAAACCTCGACGAGGGCCAGGCCGGCCTCATCGTCGTGGCCGTCTCCGACATGTCCGCCAAGGTCGAGGGCGCGATGAACCGCGCGCAGAAGCGCGAGGCCAAGGAACTGAAAGCCGACCTCGACCAGATCGAGAAGGACGCAAAGGAGTCGTAGCGGCCGCGGGTGTCAGCCTGCGAGCGACGCGACGTCGTCGGCCTCGCGGAGCACGACGCCCTCGGCGATGCGCCGGTTCAGTCTTTCGTAGCGCTTCGGCTCCAGCTCGCGACCCGCGAGCCGGCAATCGTCGCGCTCGAACTTGTGCGCCCGGAACACGACAGGAGTCGGACCGAAACGGCTCGGCAAGATCCACGGGCTGACGAACTCCCAGACGATTTCGTGCCCCGGCGTGACCTCGAAGAGCCGACCGCTCGCGCCTTCGGTGACGAACGTGTTCCCGTTCGGCAGTCGTTCGCACCCGCTGACCATGAAGCTGAAGAACGCGACGATCGTCTCGGCCTGGTAGCTCCACACGATCATTCCCGACTCCGGATCGAGTTCGACCACTCGTGAAAACGAGGGCATTCGCGGTCGATGGCAGCCGTTGTCGAACAACAAGATGTTGCCGCTATCGAGCGCGGTGGCGTGATGTTGGTGGGAAAGCTCCTCAGGCCCCCAGCTCCACTTCACTGCACCGCCTTCGGGATCGACGATCGCGACCGTGCTCGTCAGCCGGAAACTCAGGAGCCAATCGCCCGTCGCGGTGAAGTCAATCGAGTTGCAGTGCGTCCACTCCTTGTGGCTCTCCAACGGACAGATGCGGTGCTCCTCGAACGAGAGGTGCTCCCAAGAGCGCCACTCGCGCACGACCGCACCGTAGGGGTCGATCTCCTTGATGACGTCGGCCCAGGTCCATGCGGGATCGTCGGCGTGCGCGTGACCCCCGACGAGGTTCGGCCGCAAGTCGTCGGGCAGCTTGTCCCATGCCAGGACCAAAGAATTGCCGTTCGCGAGGCGCTGGTAGTCGTGGTGCATGAACGGGTCGCGGTACTCCCACACGACGTTGCTGTCCCAGTCGAGCTCGACGAGCGCGCCCGCGGAGCCGCCGATTTGTTCGGCGCCATCTGCGTGTTCCGGAGGGAGGGTATGGGCGAGCAGATGACCGTTCGCCAAGAGGGAAACGTGGATCAGCCCTTCGGGGTGGAACCACGCGTGCACAACCTGACCCTCGTCGTCGAGGAGCAGGGCGTGATGCCCGCGCGCCGAGGCGAAGAGTACGTAGCCGGCGAGTGCGGCTGACTCGTCGCGATAGGTGAGCCCGATCGGTCGGTTGCGAGTCCAGGCCACGGCGCAGCCTCGCGCGTTCGGGCCCTGTATGTCAGCCTGCGCGAGCCCGGTCAGGCTCGAGCCGGCTCGACAGTGAAGAAGGTCAAACGTACGACGGTTCCGGAATCAGTCGAGCGGATCTGCACCAAGTCACACAAGTGATTGACGAGCCAGACGCCGCGGCCGCCGATTCCTTCGGCGGCCGGGCGTCGCCGCCCGATCATCGGATCGGTGATGCGCCCGTCGTCGCGTATCTCACACACGAAGTCCGTGCCTTCGGCCCACATGCGGAGCGAACCTCGCCCGCCTCCGTGGCGAATGCTGTTCGTCGCGATCTCGCTGACGGCGAGCACGATCTCGTCGACCCGCACCGGGTCGAAGTCTGCGACCGCCCTGGCGGCAACGACCTGGCGGAGATCACCGAGCGATACGCGGTCGAATGCAAACGTGTCGGTCGGCACGGCCGGCTCCGCGAGCGGCGCGTCGTAGGCACTGGTGGGGTCGACGTACTCGGCGCTGCGCTGCGACACCGTCTGGCCGGACACCCAGGGATGGCTTCGGTGCGCCTCGGAAATGACGGATTCGTCGAGCGCTTCGGTGTCGTACGGGCAAAGAATCCAGACTTCGTTCGCACCGGCGAACGCGAGATTGATCAGCTCTTCGTGCCGTTGGCACTCGACGAGCTCGGCCGGC
>JANNHK010000506.1:0-16788 GCA_031404355.1 Actinomycetes bacterium | reverse complement strand
CGCTCGGAACGTTGATCAGGTTCCCGTCGAGGTCCCAGGTCCAGCCGTGAAACGGACAGCGGAACCCGCCCACCTTGCCGTCTTCGACCCGCAGCCTCGTGCCCCGGTGCAGGCAACTGTTGTGGTACGCCCGAATCGCGCCGTCGGGCGCGCGCACGACGATCAACGAGTCGTCGACGATGTCGTAGACGATGTGGTCGCCGGGGTCTCGGATCTCCTCCTCGCGGCACGCCATCTGCCAGACCCGGCGCCACAGCCGTTCGACTTCGAGCCGGTGCCATTCGTAGGAGTAGTACCGCTCCCGGGAGACTGAGCCGGTGCCGAGCGGTACGTAGGAGCTCTCGCGCAGTGCGGGAGGTACAGGACGCTGCTCGCGGTCGAGCAGGTCTTGTACCGAGGGGCCGGGTGGTGTGACGGGGAGTGATTCCCCGGTTGACTGAGACATGCAGCGCACCTCGCGGGCAGTGGGCGCGAACGGCCGACTCCCACGAAACTAATCACTCGGTTAGTTTCGCGCCAGGCGTGCGCCTATTGATCGGTCAGTTAGGCCGATGCTTGAATCGGCCGCGACGACCAGGGGGACTTGTGCGCAACCACTCGAAATGGATCACTGCGACCGCGCTCGGCGCGGCGCTGGCCCTGACCGCCGCGGCCTGTAGTGGCGACGACGACGACGCCACGACCGACACGACCGAGGCGACGGCCGACGAACCCGATACCGAGACCACGGTGGCGGGAGAAGCCGCCACCGGCGAGCCGTTCACGATCGGTGTCGTCAACATCGAGGGTTCACCTACCTTCGACTTCCCCGAGTTCACCGACGGCTTCGATTCCGCCGCGCAGTACGTGAACGAGCAACTCGGCGGAGCCGGCGGGCGCCCGATCGTGATCGAGGAGTGCATCGCGCAGGGCACACCCGAGTCCTCGCAGCAGTGCGCGCAGGAACTCGCCGAAAAAGATGTCGAACTCGTCCTCGTGGGCCTCGACATCTTCACCGACTACGCCACCTATGCCGCGGCCGGGATCCCCGTCGTCGGCAGCATCCCGATCCTGGCCCCCGACTACGCGGCCGAGGCCGTCTACATCACGGGCGGCAATCTCGGCGTCATGACCGCGATCACCGCCGTCGCCAAGGACGAGCTCGGCGCGACGAAGGTGGGGATCCTCAGCTCCGACAACGCGGCGGGCAACGCCGGATCCGACATCCTCGAAGAAGCGCTCACGACCGCGGGGATCGAGTACACCATCGTGAAGGGCGGCGACAACGAAACCGACGCCGGATACCAGGGCCTCATGCGCCAAGCCAACGAAGGCGACCCCGACGCGCTGATCTCGCTGTACGCCGGGCCCGGTTGCGTCGGCACGATCCGCGCCCGCACCGCGCTCGGCATCGACACTCCGGTGATCTCCACCGGCCTGTGCCGCAACAAGGACGTCATCGACGTCGTCGGCGACGAGGCCGTGGGCTGGATCTTCGCCACCGGCGACGACTCCGGCGACCAGTTCGACGTCATCACGCAGGCCATCGCCGACTTCAAGGGCATCGAACCCGACGAGGTGAACACCGGCGGCTTCAGCGTCATCGGCTTCTTGCAACTGATGACGATGTACGAAGCGGCGAACGACCTAGCCGAAGCCGACGGTGCCGACGCCCTGACCGGCGCGGCGGTCTACGACGAGATGAAGAACTCCACGGACCGGACACTGTGGGGGGGTGGCCAGCCGTACGACTGCGGCCAGGAACCCGCCTACCCGTCGGTCTGCACGTTCGGGATCCAGTTCTCGGAGTACTTGCCCGGCGGTGAACTCGAGCTGCTCGCAGACGGCGAGTTCATCGACGGAAGAGAGTATCTGCCCTGACCGACTACGCCTTCTATCTCCTACTCGGGAGCGGGGCCGGGGCTGTCATCGCCATCCTCGGCCTCGGCATCGTGCTGACGTACCGCGGCTCGGGGGTCGTCAACTTCGCGCACGGTGCGATCGCGATGTGGTCGGCGTTCGTGTTCGTCGAACTGCGCGTGAATCGGGCGTATCCGTTGCCCGTGCCGGGCTTGCCCGACCGGATCCGGTTCACCGAACCCATGGCGTTCGCCCCGGCGTTCGTACTCGCCCTCGCCACCTCGGGTGCGCTCGGGTTCGTGTGCTACGTGCTGGTGTTCCGGCCGCTGCGCACGGCGCCGGCGCTGGCGAAGGTGGTCGCGTCGGTCGGCGTGCTGCTGGCGGTCATCGCCCTCGTGCAGTTGCGCTTCGAGGAGACCTCCCCGTCAATCGCCAAGATCCTCCCGTTCGAACCGGTCACCATCGCCGACGATCTCACGGTTCCCCGCGACGGGCTCTGGCTCGCGGGTATCGCGATCGTGCTCGCGGGCGTGCTCTGGGCGGTGTACCGGTTCACGCGCTTCGGCCTGGCCACCCGGGCGGCGTCCGAGAACGAGAAGGGCGCGATCATCCTCGGCTACTCGCCCGACGCGCTCGCCGCCATGAACTGGACGCTCGCCGCGCTCCTGGCGGGTCTGATCGGGATCCTCGGCTCACCCCTCACCCAGCTCACCCCGGCCCTCTTCCCGTTCTTGTACTTCGTCCCCGCGCTCGGAGCTGCGCTCCTCGGGCGCTTCACCTCGTTCGGCGTCACGTGCGCGACGGGCCTCGCGATCGGCATGGCGCAATCGGTCTTCCTGCAAGTGCAGAACGACGTCGGCTGGTGGCCCGACATCGGCGCGCGCGAGGGCCTGCCGTTCGTGCTGATCGTCATCGCGCTCGTCATCTTGGGTAAGCGCCTCCCGACCCGCGGATCCCTGGAACTCGCGCACCTGCCGAAAGCACCGGCACCGAGGCCGACGGTCGTGAAGGTGCTCGTGCCCTACGCGCTCACCGTCGCGGCGTTCTTCGTGCTGTCGGGCGGCTGGCGCGTCGCGCTGCTGACAACGCTGATCTTCGCCGTGCTCGCGCTGTCGCTGGTGGTACTCACCGGCTACGTCGGCCAGATCTCGCTCGCGCAGATGGCCTTCGCCGGCGTCGCGGGCTTCGCCCTGTCACGCTTCGCGTACCGCTGGGACGTGCCGTTCCCGATCGCGCCGCTCCTCGCCGCCCTCGTCGCCACGGTGTTCGGGGTACTCGTCGGCATCCCGGCGTTGCGGGTGCGCGGGATCAACCTCGCGATCGTGACGCTCGCCGGCGGTGTGGCGATCCAGGAGTTCGTGTTCAAGAACCCGACCTACACCGGCAGCATCGCCGACGGCGGCGCGCGTATCCCCAACCCCGAACTGTTCGGGATCGACCTCGGGCTCTCCACCGAGGGTGATCTGTTCCGCCCGGTCTTCGGCGTGCTGGTGACGACCGTCGTGATGCTCGTCGCAGTGGCCGTCGCCAACCTGCGCCGCGGCACCGTCGGGCGCCAGATGCTCGCGGTACGCGCCAACGAACGCGCCGCGGCCGCCGCCGGCATCAACGTGGCCGCGACGAAACTGTTGGCCTTTGCGATCTCGTCGTTCGTCGCCGGTATCGGCGGGACCCTGATCGCGTACCGGTTCGGGTCCGTGTCCGACGCGAGCTACGGGCTGTTCGCGTCGTTGACGGTGCTCGCGTTCGCGTACCTCGGCGGCATCACCACCGTCGGCGGCGCGCTGACCGCCGGCGCCGTCACCGCCGGCGGCGTGTTCTTCTACGCGATACAGCAGAGCTCCGATGTATTCGCGCTCGGCGGCGGCAACCTCGAGCTGTTCATCGGCGGCGTCGCACTGGTCGTGACCGCGATCCTCAACCCCGAAGGGATCGCCGGTGTCATGCGGGCGGGCATCCGGCGCCCGCCCCGGCACCGCGTCGATCTGCCCCGGCCCGCGCCCCGGCAGGTGGCCGTGTGAACGCCCTGCTCGAATGCGACGAGATCTCGGTTGCCTACGGCGGCGTGCACGCGGTCGACCGCGTGTCGCTGCGCGTCGAGCCCGGCACCCTCGTCGGCCTCATCGGCCCGAACGGCGTGGGCAAGACCAGCCTCATCGACGCGATCTCGGGCTTCACGCCGACGGCGCACGGCCGGGTCGTGTTCGACGGCACCGACCTGTCCGATGCGCCTCCGCACCGGCGGGCGCGCCTCGGGTTGGCGCGCACCTTCCAGTCGCTCGAACTGTTCGACGACCTCTCGGTCCGCGACAACCTGCTCGCGGCGGCGGAGCGGCCCCGATGGTGGACGGTCTTCGCCGACTTCGTGCACCCCGGCCGCGCCACCGACTCGGCCGCCGTCGTCGACCACGTCTTCGACGTCCTCGGGATCGCCGGCCTCGCCGACCGCAGCCCCGCCGAGATCTCGCAGGGCCAGCGCAAGCTGGTCGGCGTCGCGCGCGCGCTCGCCGGACGGCCGCGGCTGCTGTTGCTCGACGAGCCCGCTTCCGGTCTCGACACGTCGGAGAGCCGGGACCTCGGAACCCGACTCCGCGGGCTCCTCGGCGAGGGGTGCGCCATGCTGCTCGTCGACCACGACATGGGCCTGGTCCTCGACGTCTGCGACATGGTCTACGTGCTCGACTTCGGCCAGATCCTCGCCGCGGGGACCCCGGCCGAGATCCGCGGCGACGCCGCGGTGATCGACGCGTACCTCGGCGAACAGGCTCGCCCGACGACCGGCCCCGAGCGATGACCGCCGAGCGATGACCGCACTCTTGGAACTCGAAGGGCTCGAGGCCGGATACGACGGCGTGCCGGTCGTACGCGGCCTGGACCTGCGCGTCGAGCCCGGAGAAGTCGTCGCGCTCCTGGGACCGAACGGCGCGGGCAAGACCACCACGTTGCTCACCGTGTCGGGACTGTTGCCTCGCATCGCGGGAAGTGTGCGCGTCCTCGGTGCCGACGTGCGCCCGCGCCGCGCCCACCACGTCGCGCGTCGCGGTCTCGCGCATGTGCTCGAAGACCGCGGGTTGTTCTTCGGCCTCACCGCGCGCGAGAACCTCCGGCTCGGGCGCCGCACCGGGGCCGCCGACCTCCGCGCGGTCCTTACCTACTTCCCCGCGCTCGAACCGTTGCTCGATCGCCGGGCCGGGCTCCTTTCCGGCGGCGAACAGCAGATGCTCGCGCTCGCCCGCGCCCTCGTCGGCGAACCGCGACTGCTGCTCGTCGACGAGTTGAGCCTCGGCCTCGCCCCGATCGTCGTCGAGCGCCTGCTTCCCGTGATCCGCGAGATCGCGCACGACACCGGCGCCGGGGTGCTGCTCGTGGAGCAACACGTCCACATGGCCCTCACGATCGCCGATCGCGCCTACGTGTTGGTGCACGGCGAAATCGCATTGGAAGGACCGGCCGCCGAACTCGTCGGCCGCCGTGACCTCCTCGAGGTCAGCTACATGGGGGAGACCGCGTTATGACCAACGGAGCTTACGAAGACCTCACCGCCTACGGGCTCGACGAGGCCGACGAGGCCGCGCTCTTGGCCGAACAGGACGAGTGCACGTTCATGTGGGCCACGAAGGAGGGCTGGGCGGTCGGCGTGATCATGGCCTACGTCTGGCGCGACGGCCGGTTCTGGCTCACCGCCGCCGAGCACCGCGCCCGTGTCCACGCCGTGCGGCGCGACCCGCGCGTTTCGGTCTGCGTGACCTCGAAGGGCACGAGCCTCGGCGGGCTGAAAACCGTGACCTACAAAGGCACCTGTACGGTCCGCGACGACGCCGAGACGAAGGCGTGGTTCTACCCGGCGCTGGCCCGCCACCTCATCCCGGGCGACGAGGCCTTCGCGAAGCACTTCGAGCGGTTCCTCGACTCGCCCGAGCGCGTGATCCTCGAGGTGGAACCCACGCAACGCATCGACTACGACGGCGTGAAGATGATGGCCGCGACGATCGAGTGGATCCAGCGCTCGCGGTCGGACGCTCAGTCGACGCCGGATCCGTGACCGACCTCGTTCGCCGATGCCCGCCCCACCTTCCGAGGAGACACCCGTGACGATGATGTTCGCCGACCTTTGGGAGGCGGTGGCCGACACCATCCCCGACCGGACCGCGGTCGTGCAGGGGGAACGGCGGATCACCTGGGCCGCGTACGACGAGCGAGCGGCCCGGCTCGCGGCCGCGTTCGCGGCGGCCGGTCTCGGTCCCGATTCCAAGATCGGTTTGTTCTGCTACAGCAGCCCCGAATACGCCGAGGCGCACTACGCGGGCTTCAAGATGCGGGCCGTTCCGGTGAACGTCAACTACCGGTACCTCGACGACGAACTCGCGTACCTGCTCGACAACGCCGACTGCGAAGCAGTCGTGTACCACTCGAGCCTCGGCGAACGGGTCGAACGGGTCCGCCATCGGCTCGCGAACCTGCGCGTCCTCGTCGAGATCGACGACGGCGGCCCGCACCGGATCGACGGCGCGTACGAGTACGAGGCCTTCCTTGCCGCGCACGATCCCGCGCCGCGCATCGCGCGCGATCCCGACGACGTGTACATGCTCTACACGGGCGGCACCACCGGAATGCCCAAGGGCGTCATGTACTCGATGGGCGCGTTCACCGAGGCGTTCGCGGGGTTCGCATCGGCGAACCTCGGCCGCGCACCGTTCACGTCGCTCGACGAGATCCTCGAAGTTGTGCGGGCGAGCGCCGAGTCGGGGGCACTGCTCACCGCGCTCCCCTGCGCGCCGCTCATGCACGGCACCGGCATCTGGCTCGGTCTGATGCTCCCCCACCTCCTCGGTGGGACCGTTGCGCTGCTCGCCGGGCGATCGTTCGACGCCCACGAATTTCTCGCCACCGTCGAGCGGGAACGCGCCAACAGCACCGTGATCGTCGGCGACGCATTCGCCCGGCCGATCATCCGCGCCTTCGAAGAACGCGCGCGCGAAGGCAGGCCGTACGACACGTCGTCGCTGTTCGTGATCATCTCGTCGGGCATGGTGCTGTCGAACGAGGCCAAGGCCGCGCTGTTCGAACACCTGCCGCAGGCGATGATCCTCGACGCACTGGGATCGAGCGAGGGATCGATGGGCCAGCGCGTCGTCACCAAGGACACCGATCTCGCCACCCAACGCTTCGCGGCCGTGCCCGGCACGAAGGTCTTCGACGAGGACGACCACGAAGTCGCGCCCGGGTCCGGCCGCGTCGGCATGCTCGCGGCCACCGGGGCGATGGTTCCGACCGGCTACTACAAGGACCCCGAGAAGAGCGCGCGCACCTTCCGCGAGGTCGACGGCGTCCGCTACTCGTTCCCCGGCGACCACGCGATCGTCGAAGCCGACGGCACCATCACGTTGCTCGGCCGGGGCAGCGGCTGCATCAACACCGGCGGCGAGAAGGTGTACCCCGAAGAAGTCGAGGACGCCGTCAGAACGCATCGCGCCGTCGAAGACTGTTTGGTGTTCGGCGTCGACGACGAGCGATTCGGCCAACGCGTGGTCGGCCTCGTGGCACTGGTCGCGGGAACGGACGCGAGCTCCGAGGAGATACTCGAACATACCCGCGCCCATATTTCCGGGTTCAAGGTGCCGCGCGCGTTGGTGCCGGTCGCCGCGGTGCCGCGGGCGCCGAACGGCAAGGCCGACTACCGAGCGGCCCGCGAGATGTTCGATCAGTCGGTCGGCTAGATCGGTACCCGCGCCCCGGTCAGCCCCACCACGTCGCGTCGGGCACCATCTCGGGCGTGTACACCGGCGCCGAGCGCGCGACCTCGTGCTTGGCGACGTCCATCGCCTTGATGTCGCACCCGCCGAGGTGGGCGAGCATCCCCTTGTAGTTGTCGTGCGCGAAATGCGCCTGCAGCGCGTCCGCGTCGGTCCAGCACTCGTAGACGCTGACCCGATCGGGGACCAGCGGATCGGCCGCGAAGACGTACGCGAGGCAGCCGGGCTCGTCGCGCCGGGTCCCCTCCTGGAGCGCCCGGCCGCCCTCGACCGCCTCGTCGCGCCGACCCGGCGCGAACTCGACCCACCCTGCTACCACGATCATCGGCGCTCCTCGCGATCACGTACGGCCCGCTCGCAGACAGAAACTAACCGACCGGTTAGTATTCGTGCATCCGCCCGGACGCACCGAAGAGGAGCCATGACCGCCACCGACGCGAAGAAAGACTCGACCGAGCCGACGCCCTGGCATCTCAGCGGCAACAACGCGCCCGTCTTCGACGAAGCGACCGTCACCGAACTCGAAGTCCGTGGTGCGATCCCGCCCGAGTTGAACGGCCGGTACTTCCGCAACGGCGCCAACCCGCAGACCGGCGTCTCGGAACACTGGTTCCTCGGCGACGGCATGATCCACGGTGTCGAACTGGCCGGCGGGCGCGCCAACTGGTACCGCAACCGGTACGTCCGCACTCCTTGCTACGCGCAGCCGGGCAAGGGCCGCATGGAACTGATGCTCGACCCCGAGACGTTCGCGATCGACTACAACGTCTCGGTCGCGAACACACACCTGATCGCGCACGCGGGCCGCATCCTCGCGCTCGAAGAGGGTGCGCTCCCCTACGAGCTGAGCCCGACGCTCGACACGGTCGGTCCGTGGAACTTCGACGGCAAGCTCACCACCGCGATGACCGCGCACCCGAAGGTCTGCCCCGAGACCGGCGAGTTGCTGTTCTTCGGCTACGGGTTCCTCGAGCCGTATCTCACCTACCACCGGGCCGACGCACAGGGCCGGCTCGTGCAGAGCACCGAAATCACGGTCGGGGGCCCGACCATGCACCACGACTTCGCGGTGAGCCGCAACCACACCGTGTTCATGGATCTCCCGATGGTGTTCGACATGGAACTCGCCATGTTGGGCACGATGCCGATCAAGTGGAGCGACGACTACCCGGCCCGCTTCGGCATCATGCCCCGTGCCGGTAGCGACGCCGACGTGCGCTGGTTCGACGTCGAACCGTGCTACGTGTTCCACACGCTCAACGCCCACGACGAAGGCGACACGGTCGTGGTCCGAGGCTGCCGCATGCCCGAGGTCTGGCGCGACGGCAGCGCGATGGAGCCCGGCGAGGGCGATCCCGACCCGGCGTCGATGCCGCGCATGCACGAATGGCGCTTCGATCTGGCAACGGGACGCGTCTCCGAGCGATACCTCGACGACGAGTCGTCCGACTTCCCGCGCCTCGCGGAGCGCGACGCGGGTCGTCCCGCGCGCTACGGGTACGCGATGGGCATGGCGGCGTTCGCCGGCGGCGCAGGCCGTATCTTCAAGTACGACTTCGCCGACGGCACCAAGAGCGTGCACGCGTTTGCCGACGGCCAGTCGCCGGCCGAGTCGACGTTCGTGGCCGCGGCCGACGGTACCCAACCCGACGACGGCTGGCTCATGACCTACGTGTACGACGCGGGTCGCGACACGAGCCATCTCGCGATCCTCGACGCGTCGAACTTGGCCGCCGATCCGGTGGCCGAGGTGCAGCTCCCCCGCCGCGTCCCGAGCGGCTTCCACGGAAGCTGGATCCCGGACCCGGCCTAGCGACGGTTACTGATTCCAGGCAGCAATGGAAACGAAGCGTTCCTTCTGCCGTATCTGCCACGCCGCGTGCCCCATCGACGTCGATGTCGACGGGGGGCGCGCCGTCGCGATCCGCGGTGTGCGTGACGACCCGCTGTTCGAGGGCTACACCTGCATCAAGGGTCGCCAGCTGCCCGACCAGATACACCACCCGGACCGGCTGCGCTTCGCGTTGCGGCGCGCGGCCGGCGGCCAGTTCGAGCCCGTCGCGTCCACGACCGCGCTCGACGAGATCGCGGCGCGGCTGGCCGACACCATCGAACGCCACGGCCCTGGTTCGGTCGCCGTCTATACCGGCACGGGCGCCTACCAGAACTCCACGTCGGTACCGACGGCACGGGCCTGGCTGCGCGGCATCGGTTCGCGAGGTTTCTACACGTCGCTGACCATCGACCAGCCCGCCAAGGCGACCGCACCCGCCCGAGCCGGCGACTGGGAAGCGGGCTTCCACGGCTTCGCCGACGCCGACGTGGTGATGGCAGTCGGGTACAACCCGATGGTCTCGAGTTACGGGCCCGCGACCGGGCTGCAGGGCACCAACCCGTTCACGGTGATGCGGCGGGCCAAACAACGCGGGATGCGCCTCGTCGTCATCGATCCCCGCCGGACCGAACTGGCCGAGTTCGCCGACGTGTTCCTCCAGTTGCGCCCCGGCGAGGACCCCGCGCTCCTCGCGGGGATCCTCAACGTGATCCTGAGCGAGGGCCTCCACGACCGCGAGTTCTGCGCGCGCTGGGTCGGCGACCTCGACGGCCTGGCCGCCGCGGTGCGGCCGTTCGACCTCGACACGGTCGCGCAGAGGTGCGGCGTGGATGCCGACGACGTCGCGGCGGCGGCGCGGCTGTTCGCGACGGGCCCACGCGGGTGTGCAGGCACGGGCACCGGGCCGAGCATGGCGCCGCATTCGAGCCTGACCGAGCATCTGGTGATCGCGTGCAACGTCGTGTGCGGCCGGGTCAACCAACCCGGCGATCACATCGGGGCGCCCTGGTTCCTGATGCCCGACATGCCGCGGCGCGCGCAAGTGGTCGCGCCGCGCGACGCGCGCACCGGGCCCCCGCACCGGGTACGCGGCCTGCGCGGCTACGCGGGCGAGATGGCGACGAGCGCGCTGGCCGACGAGATCCTCCTTCCCGGTGAAGGCCAGGTGCGCGCGTTGATCGTCAGCGGCGGCAACCCCGCCCTGGCGTGGCCCGATCAGCAACACACGATGCGCGCCCTGCACGACCTCGAACTGCTGGTCGTGATCGACCACCGCATGACCCCGACCGCCGAAGCCGCGCACTACGTCATCGCTCCGAGGTTGTCCCTGGAGCGCGCCGACGTACCGAACATCATGGACATGTGGTTCTCCGCGCCGTACAGCAACTACACCGACGCGGTTGTCGAACCGACCGGCGACGTCCTCACCGAGTGGGAAGTGTTCGCCGGTCTCGCCCGGCGCATGCAGACCCCGATCCGCCTACCCGGCGGCGACCTGACCGAGGTTCCCGAACCCGACGACCACGATGTCATCGCCCTCGCCTACGCCCGGTCCCGTCTCCCGATCGCCGAGATGCGCGACGCGCGCGGCGTCGTGCTCGCCGACCGCGCGCTCGTCGCCGCGCCCGCAGATCCCGGCTGCGAAGCGCGGTTTGCGCTCGCCGACGACGACATGGTCGCCGAGATGCGAACCGTCCGGGCCGAGACGACCGCCGGCGAGGTGCTGGCCGGCGCGCGTGCCGCCGACTATCCCTTCCGGCTCGTCTCCCGCCGCCTCAAGACCGCGCTCAACTCGTTGGGGCGGGAACTTCCCGGCCTGGCCAAGGCGACGACGAACGCCGCGTACATGCATCCCGACGACCTGGCCGAGATCGGCGTCGCGACCGACGACCTGGTCGAGATCACCTCACCGCACGCGTCGCTCGTCGCGGTGGCGGCCGCGGCCCCCGACGTGCGGCGCGGTGTCGTATCGATGGCGCACGGATGGGGTGACGGCAGCGGCGACGACGCCAAGGTCCGCGACATCGGCGCGCCCACGAACCGGCTCGTCACCACTGCGACCGGCTACGACGCGATCACGGGCATGGCCGTGCAGAGCGCGATTCCCGTCGCGGTCACCGCCTGGTTCGCGGACGGCACTGCCGACGACGCTTAGAGGTCGCGGCGGCCCGCTTCGCGCAGCATGCCCGCGTCGCCCTGCGAGAACATCGACGGTGTGGGTCCGGTCGTCTGCGCGGCGTCGACCATGAGGCAGTGCCCGGAGACGTACGCGGCATCGTCGCTCGCGAGGTACACGGCCGCGGCCGCGATGTCGTCGGGTACACCGGCCCGGCGCAGCGGCGACATCGCCTCGATCATGTCGTGCGTGCCGGCCGTGTTCGCCGGATCGCCGGTGATGACCGCCGCGGTCATCGGCGTGACGATGTTGCCCGCACCGATGGCGTTGACACGAATGCCGAACGGCGCCAGCTCCGACGCGGCCGACCGGGTGAGGCCGATCACGGCGTGCTTGGCGGCCGTGTACGCATGCGGGCCCAGCCCGCCCATGACGCCCGCGGTGCTCGACATCGAGAGGATCGCACCCGAACCCTGCGGGACCATCACCCGCGCTGCGTGCTTCATGCCCAGGAACACGCCCCGCAGCAGCACCGCGATCGTGGCGTCCCACGCTTCGACCGAGGTGTCGGCCAGGGTCCCGACCGCACCCACGATCCCCGCGTTGTTGAACATCACGTCGAGGCGACCGAACGCCGCGACCGCGAGGTCGACGGCCCCGGCCACGTCGGCCTCGTCGGTCACGTCGGTCCGCACGAACCGGGCGGCTTCGCCCATCTCCGCGACCAGCGCGGCCCCGGCCTCGGGTTGGATGTCGGCCACCACGCAGCGAGCGCCCTCGGCGACGAACCGGCGCACGGTTCCCTCGCCGATCCCGCTCGCACCGCCCGTGACCAAGGCGACCTTGCCGTCGAGCCGCCCCGACATCGTGCCCTCCCGTTCCAACAGACTGACAGACCGACAGACTGACAAACTGAGTCGATGCACCGTAGCCCCGGACTGACGCCATGACCGTGAAGTTGCTCGCCGATCTCGCCGCGACGCGGGGCGACGACCTCGCGCTGGCCGACGAGCGCGGCACCCGGTCGTTCTCGGAACTCACGGAACGAACCACGCGTCTCGTCAACGCGTTCACGACGCTCGGTCTCGTCCCGGGCGACACGATCGCGGTCGTAGCCGGGAACCAGCGCGAGTACTTCGAGGTGATGATGGCGTGCGCGCACGCGGGCATCACCTACGTCCCGGTCAACTGGCACTGGGTCGCCGACGAGATCGCCTACGTATTCGAAGACGCGCAGATCAAGGCGGTGGTGGCCGACGTGCGCTTCGCCGACACGGTGGCCGAGGCCCGCGCCGATGCCCGCGGCGCCGGCGTTCGCCACGCGCTGCTCGTCGGCGGTGAACGGACACCTGACGGGTTCGTCGACTACGAGGACGTCGTCGCGAGCGGTGCGCCCGGCGCGCCCGACGAACAGTGGCTGGGCGGCCCGATGTTCTACACGTCGGGTACGACGGGGCGGCCCAAAGGAGTGCGCAGCGCGATCACCGGCGCCGCGGGCGTGCCTTCCGAGGTCATGCAGCTCGTGGCGGGGAGCTTCACCGAGTACGTGCCCGAGCACGGCCGGTCGTTGCTGTGCGGGCCCGTCTACCACTCGGCGCAGTGGGCGTTTTCGATGCTGCCCCTGGTGAACGGTTCGGCGGTCGTGGGCCAGCACCAGTTCGATCCGGCCGGGGTGTGCGCGCTGATCGACGAGTACGCGATCACCAACCTGCATCTCGTTCCGACGCAGATGAAGCGGCTCGTCGATCTTCCCGAGGACACCCGCCGCGGGTTCGACGGGAGCAGCCTTGTTGCCGTGTGGCACGGCGCCGCACCGTGCCCGCCGAGCGTGAAACGCGCGCTGATCGACTGGTGGGGTCCGGTCGTTTCGGAGTACTACGGGTCGACGGAAGGTGCGTTCATCTCCACCATCTCCGCCGAAGACTGGCTGCGCAAAGGCGGCAGCGTCGGCCGGCCGCTCGGCAGTGTCTCGCTCATCGTGGTCGACGACGCGGGAGATCCTGTGCCTGACGGCAAAGAGGGCACGCTGTACTTCCGCAACATGCTCGGCATGGACTTCGAGTACCACAACGACCCGGCGAAGACTGCGGCCGCCCATCTCGAACCGGGCGTGTTCACCACCGGCGACGTCGGCTACGTCGACGACGAGGGATTCCTCTGGCTCTCCGACCGACGCATCGACATGATCATCTCGGGCGGCGTCAACATCTACCCCGCCGAGATCGAAGGCGTGCTCGCCGCCCACCCCGCGGTGGCCGACGTCGCGGTCATCGGCGTGCCCGACGAAGAGTGGGGCGAGGCCGTGAAGGCGGTCGTGCAGGTGGCCGACGGCACCGTCGTCGACGACGCGCTGGCGGCGGCGCTGATCGCGTACAGCCGGGAACACCTCGCCGGTTACAAGAGTCCCCGCTCGGTCGACTTCGTCGCCGAGATCCCGCGTACGAGCACGGGCAAGATCCAAAAGCGCGAGTTGCGCGACCCCTACTGGGCCGGACTCGACCGCCGTATCTAATGGCGGATCTGACGGCGATTCCGGCTCACTGGCCGCCGCTGATCACGAGAATCTGGCCGGTCACCCAGTTCGCGGCGGGGGCACTGAGGTACAGCGCCGCCGCGCCGATGTCGGTCGGCGTGCCGAGCCGTTCGAGCGGGATGCGCGCCCGCTCCCGGTAGCGCTCGAGGTCGGCGTCGGCGAGACCGAGTGCCTCCATCATCACCTCGGTGGGGACCGAGCCGGGCGCGATCGCGTTGACGCGGATGCGCGGCGCGAGTTCGCGCGCCAGTGTCAGCGTCAGCGAATGCACGGCGGCCTTCGCGGCCGCGTAGTGGCCGCTGCCCGGCACGGGACCGAAGCCCGCCAACGACGACACGTTGATGATCGAGCCGCGTTCCATGACGCGCGCGGCGGTGGTGCAGCCGTGCCACACCGCGGTGAGATTCAGTGCCATGGTCTGGTCCCAGGTGGTGCGATCGAGTTCGACGAGCGGTGACCGCACCGGCGACCCTCCGGCATTGTTGACCCACACGGTGACACGGCCGAAGCGCGCGGACGCGGCCGCGGCGAGCGCGTCGACCGCGGCCGTGTCGGTCACGTCGGTGACGACGGCGAGCGCCTCTCCGCCCGCCGCCTCGATCTCGCCCGCGACGCGCTCGATCTCGGCACCTCGACGCGCCGCGACCACGACTGCCGCACCCGCGTCCGCGAGCGTCCTCGCGATCCCCTCGCCGATGCCGCGACCACCTCCGGTCACGACGGCGACCTCGCCGCTCAGGTCGAATAGATCAGCGTGGGCCATCAAGGCGCTCCTCGTTGGTGGTGACGTCGTACTCCACGTGCAGCTCGCGCAGGGCGCGCAACACGAAGCCGGGGTGATGGGTGAAGTCGTTCTCGGCCGCGAGGCGCAGCCCCGGGAGCCGATCGATGATCGCGTCGAACGCGAGCCGCTGCTCGAGCCGCGACAGCCCGGCGCCGGGGCAGTGATGTTCGCCGAGCGAGAAGGCCATGTGCCGGCCGACGTTGGCGCGGTCGAGTTCGACGGCGGCAGGTTCCGGGAACACGGCCGGGTCGCGGTTGGCGGCGCCGTAGCGCACGTGCACGACTGCGCCCGCCGGGATGGGGACTCCCCCGACCTCGGTGGCGCGCGTCACGAACCGGAACAGGCCCTGGGTCGGCGATTCGAGCCGCAGACTTTCCTCGATGAACCCGGGCAGGAGGTTCCGGTCGGCGCGCACGCGCTCGTACAGCCCGGGTTCGCGCAGCAGGATCCACAACCCCGAGGCGAGCGCGAACGTGGTCGTCTCGTTCCCGCCGATGTACAGATGGTCGACGATGGTCACGATCTCGGCGTCGGTGAGCGGTCGTGCTCCGTCGTAGCGCGCCTGCACGAGCGCGGAGAGGACGTCGTCGCAGGGGTGGCGCCGCTTTTCCTGCGCGTGCGCGTGGATGTACTGCTGGAACTCGACTCCCTGCTCGGCGACCCAGACCTCCTGGTCCTCGGTCAGCCCGCCCGCAAAGGGCAAGACCCACGCCTCCGACCACTTCTTGAGTTGGGGGATGTCGTCGGCCGGGAGACCGAGGACGGCAGTGATCACGACCACCGGCAGCGGGAGCGCGAAGTCGGCGACGAACTCGCTGCGGCCGCGGGGCGCGATGTCGTCGAGCAGTTCGGTGATCGTGCGCGCGACGAGTTCCTCCCAGTGCTGCGCGCCGGACGCGTCGAAGAACCGGTCGACGAGCGCCCGGTAGTGCCGGTGTTCCGGCGGATTCACCGAGAGCGGGGCGGTGCGCGGCCACCCGCGCTCGTCGTACACGCGGCGCGCGGCCTCGTGACGGAACGTCAACGACCCGGTGGCGAAGACGTCCTGGTGGCGCAGTACATGCAGCACGTCGTCGTACCGCGTCACGACGAAGATGCTCGACCCCGGAACGCGATACACCGGGGCCTCGGCGCGCAGGAGGTCGTAGGTCGGGTACCAGTCTTCCTGGGTGGCAGGCGCGTAGAGGTCGACACCGCCGAGGCGTTCGGGCGCGGGCACCTGATCGACGCTAGCTTAACTAACCGGTCAGTTAGAAGAGGAGCCCGGTCAGTTAGAAGAGGAGCAGGGTGGCGACGATCCTCGCGCACATCACCGTGAACCCGGGGCGCGAGAACCGCTTCGAGGAACTGGCGCGCACGCTGTACGCCGCCACGAACGAGCGGGAGCCCGGCGTACGCCGCTACGAATACTGGCGCGGCGCCGAACCGCGCACCTACTACACGCTGCTCTCCTTCGCCGACTACGCCGCGTTCCTCGCCCATCAGACGAGCCCGCACCACGAGGGCGCCGCTTCGGAACTCGGGCCGGTGATCGCGGCGATGCAGATCGAGTGGGTCGACCCGATCGCGGGCGCCTCGCCGCTGCCACCTAGCGAGGAACCGTCTCACCCGTTGCCGGTCACCGACGACCGCACCCGCCGCTACGCCGCCGCGTTTCCACCCGCAATCGCGCCCTGGTGGCTCGCACAACGCGCCGAAGGAGACTCCCGACCATGAGCGACCTCGACGCGGTGCGCGACCTCGTACACCGTTACGCGGATGCGGTGTGCCGGCGCGACGCCGAGCAGTGGGCCGCGTGTTGGGCGCCCGAGTCGGTTTGGGAAGTGTTCGGCACCGCGATCGAAGGCTACCGATCGTGCCGGCTTCGACGGCGACCACCGGCGTATTACGCGGCGCCAGCATGTCGATCGCCTCGTGCCGCCGCGTGCC
>JANNHK010000505.1:0-2149 GCA_031404355.1 Actinomycetes bacterium | reverse complement strand
TGCGCGGCACGGGGCCGGAGACTAGGCGGCGAGGGCCTCGAGCAGCCGTCGCTTCATCTCGACGAACTCCGGGTCGGTGAGCGTTTCGACCGTGCGCGGGCGGGCGAGGGAGACGGCTTCGTCGAGCACGATGCGGCCCGGGCGCGGCGACATCACCAGGACCCGGTCGGCCAGCACCAGCGCTTCGTCGACGTCGTGGGTGACGAGCAACACGGTACGACCGTCGGCGTGCCACACCTCCTGGAGCCACGAGTGCATCGTCCGACGCGTGATGGCGTCGAGCGCACCGAGCGGTTCGTCGAGCAGCAACACCGGGCGCGGGACGAGAAACGTGCGCAGCAGCGCGACGCGCTGACGCATCCCGCCCGACAGCGTCGCGGGCCACGCCTCCTCGAAGCCGTCGAGGCCGAAGCGCGCCAACAACGTGTGTGCTTGCGCCCGGGCGTCGGCACTGCGTACGCCTGCGACCTCGGCGCCGAGCGTCGCGTTCGCGAGTACCCGCCGCCAGGGCATGAGGAGGTCGCGTTGCGCTTGGAACGCGACGAGCCCCGGCGTGGCGATCGTCGACGTCCCATCGACAGTCGCGGTGCCGGCGATTGGTGTGGTGAGCCCGGCGAGGACGCGCAGCAGCGTGGACTTGCCGCATCCGCTCGGTCCGACGATCGCGACGAACGCGCCGGGCTCCACCTCGATGTCGACGTCGACCAACGCGTCGACTGCGGGAGGGCCGGGGAACGTGTGGGTCACGCCCCGCAGCACAACCGCGGCACCACCGGTCACTGCGCCAGGAAGTCGTTCGTGAACGTGTCGTCGACACCGACCGGAGCGTCCAGGATTCCCGCGTCGACGAGGAACTGCTCGAACTCGGTCCACGTCTCCGTGTCCTGCGTACCCCACGGCGTCGTACCCGCGGTGTAGCGGGGGGCGTGGTAGTCGGCCGCCGCGCGCAGCAGCGACTCGTCGGCCTCGGGCACGGCTACGAGCATGAGGTCGGCCGCCCGCTGCGGATCGTCGATGACGAGCTGGTAACCGCGCGCCGTCGCGTCGAGGAAGGACCGGACGAGGTCGGGGTCGTCGGCGATCAGGTCCTCACCCGCGATGAACAACGGCGTGTACCAGTTGGGGATGCAGTCGGTGTAGTCCTCGAACTTCACCAGCGAGATGTCGCGCTCTTCCACCTCGGTGGCACGGAGCGCGTCCCAGCCGGAGAAGATCCACGCGAAGTCGAAGCGGCCCGCGTCGAGTCCGGCGAGATAGTCGACGTTGCCGACCTCGACGTGTCGTATCTCTCCCGGGTCGACGCCACCGCATTCGGCGAGCCGGTTGATGAGCTCGGTTTCGAGCGCGCCGCCGTAACCGCCGTAAGTCGTGCCCGCGAGGTCGGCGGGCTCGGAAATTCCGGAGTCGCCCAGGGCCATGAGTGCGGAGTCGTTGACGGGCAGGATCGTCGCGATCGACACGATCGGAATGCCCTCGGCGCGCGCCGGCAGCACGTACTCGGCCGCGCTGATACCGAACTCGGCGGCGCCGCTGCCGATGGCCTGCTCGACGCCGCCCTGGGTGGGTTCGACGATCGTGAGGTCGATCCCCGCGTCGTCGTACCAGCCCGACTCCTCGGCGGCGTACACACCCAGGTGGTGCGCGTTCGGTGTCCAGTTGAGCACGAGCGTCGCGCTCTGCGTGTCGGTCTCGGCCGGCGCGCTCGTGTCGTCGTCGTCACCGCCGCAGGCCGCCAGCGCGAGCGCCACACCCAGCACGAGCGCGAACCGTTTCACAACCTGTCTCCTTCGGCAGCTACCCAGGGTGTCGCGAGACGTGCGAGCACGCTCACGATGGCGAACAACGCGAGGCTCACGAATGCCACGACGATCACCGCGACGAACACGCGGTCGTTGCGGAACGTGTTCTGCGCGCGCGTCATGACCAGCCCCAGCCCGTGCGACCCACCCATCCACTCGCCGATGACAGCGGCGACGACCGAGTACGTGGCCGCGATCTTGAGCCCGGCGAAGAACCCGGGCAACGCAGACGGCACCTGCACCAGACGTAGCACCTGGGCGCGTGACGCGCCGAAGCTCTGCACGAGTTCCATGCGTTCCCGATCGGCCCCGACCAGACCGTCGACGGTGCTCACGACGATCGGGAAGAA
>JANNHK010000504.1:0-2633 GCA_031404355.1 Actinomycetes bacterium | reverse complement strand
GGATCAACGCCGGCACGTACGTACTGGAGCCGTCGTTTCTCGAGCGCATTCCGCCGCGGCTCAACGTCTCCGTCGAGCGCGAGACGTTTCCCCGCATGCTCGAACAGCCGGGACTGCTGTACGGATACAAGAGCGATGCGTACTGGCTCGACATCGGCACTCCCGAGAACTACGTGCGCGGGAACATCGACGTTCTCGTCGGCCGCACCGGCCTGCCGCCTGCGCCCAACGCGCGCGAAGTCGCCGAAGGTATTTGGCTCCAGGGCGACGCAACCCTCGAACCCGACGCCGACGTATCCGCGCCGATGCTCGTGGGCGACGGCGCGCGCGTCGAAGCGGGCGCGCGCGTGCGTGGTTCAGTACTCGGACCGCGCACCGTCGTCGAACGCGGTGCCGAACTCGACGGCGCGGTGCTGCACGCCGGTGCCCGCGTCTCGAACGGGAGCATCGTCCGCCAGTCGGCGATCGGGCCCGACGCGGTCCTGAAGCCCGAGGTCACGGTGGGCGACTACACGATCGTCGGTGCCGGTGTGACAGTGGCTTCGGGGACGCAGATCAGCGCGGGGCGGGTTCCTGCCGATCGAGCCTAGGGTGGCCCTGTGAACGCATTGGTCACCGGTGGTGCCGGATTCATCGGCTCGACATTGGTCGACCGCCTGCTGGCCGAAGGGTGGCGGGTCGACGTCGTCGACGACCTGTCGACCGGCTCGCTGACGAACCTCGCCGAGGCCCGCTCGCTCCCGGACCGCCGCTTTTCGTTCCACCGGCTCGACGTCTCGTCGCCTGCGGTGATCGACCTCATCGCGCACCGGCGGCCCGACGTCGTGTTCCACCTGGCCGCGCAGGCCGACGTGCGCGTGTCGGTCGCCCGGCCGGTGGTCGACGCAACGGTGAACATCCTCGGCACGTTGCAGGTGTGTGAGGGCGCGCTCGCGGCCGGTGTCACGAAGATCGTGTTCGCCGCGTCGGGCGGCACGCTCTACGGAACGCCCGACGAGTACCCGGTGCGCGAGGCGGCCCCGCAACGCCCCGAGTCGCCGTACGGCGTCGCCAAGAAGGCGGCCGGCGACTACCTGCACTACTACCGCGAAGTGCGCGGGCTGGAATACAGCGCGCTGGCGCTCGCGAATGTGTACGGCCCCCGCCAGGACCCGCACGGCGAGGCCGGTGTCGTGTCGATCTTCGCGGGCATGTTGCTCAACCGCGAGCGGCCCGTCATCTACGGCGACGGTTCGCAGACCCGCGACTTCGTGTACGTCGACGACGTCGTCGACGCGTTCGTGCGCGCCACCGACAAGGCCGGCGGGCTGATCTGCAACATCGGCACAGGCGTCGAGACGAGCGTGCAGCAGCTCTACGACACGATGGCGCGCCTCACCGGATTCAAGGAACCGGCCCGCTACGAGGCGGTGCGCGCCGGTGAAGTCATGCGCAGCGCCCTCGACCCCGGCCGCGCCGACATCCACCTCGGATGGAAGCCCTGGACGTCGCTCGAAGAAGGCGTCGCGCGGACCCTCGAACACTTCAAAGGCCAACGCAGCCGCTAACCCCAGGTGCGAACGTGCGCCAGATATGCGCCCTCAGGGCGCATACTCGGCGCCAGAACGTTTGTGTCTCACCCCGCGGCAATGCTGCCGGGATGAATTCTCGCCTGCGCGCACTGTACGAACTCGCCGCGGAGTCCGACGGCATCTTCTCGATTGATCAGGCACGTGTGTGCGACCTGACTGATGACGAGATCCGCCATCGCGTGACGTTCGAGTGGCAAACGCTGTACGAGAATGTCTACGCCGTGGCTGGGTGCCCGATCACCTGGAAGGGTCAGCTGCGAGCAGCGTGTCTTGCCGGCGCACCGCATGCTGCAGTGTCGCACCGTTCCGGGGCGGCGCTATACGAGGTACCTGGCGGCAGCCAGTCGCTGGTCGAGGTCACGACGCCGCGTTGGCTTCGAACGAAACGGCCGGGGCTCATCGTGCACGAACGAAAGCTGATTCTCCCGGAGGACACGCAGTTGATCGACGGGATACCGGTGACGCGGGCCGAGCTGGTTGGCATCCAGTTGGCGTCGATCTATCGCGGGGTGGACTTCATCGAACGCGTCCTTCAAGCGATGCGGCGCAAGCGGCTCATCACGTTCGAGTCGACCCAGGCGATGTTGCAGCGGCACGCGCGACGCGGGGTGCCCGGGATTCGCGTTACGAGGGCCGCGCTCGAACGTTGGGACCCGGCGCTGAAGGGCACTGAAAGCGACCCCGAAATTCGGCTCCTGCAGATCCTTCGCGACGCGGGGATTCGCGACCTCGAACCGCAAGTGGAGATATTCGACGCCGACGGACGATTCGTCGCCCGTGTCGATCTGGGGATCCGGAAATGCAAGCTCGGGATCGAGTACGACAGCGACGAGTTCCACTCCGACGAATTCTCGGTCGCGAGGGACAATGATCGGCGGCTCGATGCCGCGGGCACTGGCTGGACGATCCTGACTGCGCGCAAGCGCGACGTGCGAAACGGAGCTCCACGTCTCCTCAAGGCAGTCCGCGCCCACATACATGCGTCCGATGTGCGCCCTCAGGGCGCACATTCGGCGCAAGAATCAGAGAAAACGGCGTAGGTCTTCCAACGGGACGGGGGGG
>JANNHK010000503.1:0-12723 GCA_031404355.1 Actinomycetes bacterium | reverse complement strand
GGCCGCGAAGAGCACCGCGTTCGTCGTCGGCTGGTTCGCCGGGGTCACGGGCGTCGTCGTCGTCACGATGTTGCTGGCACAGTCGCAGGACTTGGACGCGTCGAGCGGAGAACCGGCGACGTGGGTATCGGTGCTCAAACTGGCACTGGGCGTGTTGTTGCTGTTCGCCGCGGTCAAACAGTTCAGGTCGCGCCCGGCGCCGGGCGAGGAAGCGTCGCTCCCGGCCTGGCTCGAGAAGGTTGACGGGCTCACCCCGGCCAAGGCCCTCGGCCTCGGCGCCGTCCTGCCGGTCGTGAATGTGAAGGTCCTCGTGCTCGCGGTAGCGGCCGCGATCACGATCGCGCGGGCCAACCTCTCGGGCGGCGACAACGTCGTCGTCGTGGTCGTCTTCGTGCTCATCGCGTGCTCGACCGTCGCCGCGCCGGTCGTGATGTATCGGGTCATGGGCGAACGGGCGCAACCGAAGCTCGACTCGGCGAAGGCGTGGCTCACCCAGAACAACGCGGCCGTCATGGCCGTGCTGTTCCTCGTATTCGGCGCCGTGCTCTTCGGCCAGGGCATCGGTCCACTGCTGGACTGACAAGTCCACGTAGTGTTCCCGACGCGCCTGTGACGCCGTGGTCGCGCATGCCTGCGCCGCCCGAGCACCTGGGCCCGAACGAGGGAGTAATCGTGGAATCTCCAATCAAGCTCAGCGGCATGGTCACGTTCGCGGGGATCCTCGCCGTCATGATCGGCGCATTCAACGCGATCGCGGGACTGGCCGCCCTGACCGAGGACGACGGCATCAAGGCCTATGCCAATGAGGTCTTGTTCGGCGTCGACGTCACCGTCTGGGGTTGGATCTGGCTCATCATCGGCGTCGTGCAGGTCGTGACCGGTGTGATGATCGTGCAGCGCCACCCGTCCGGACTGATGTTCGGCGTCGCGTGGGCGACGATCGCCGCGACGCTCAGCGTGTTCACGATCTTCGCCTACCCGATCGCAGCGTTCACAGGGCTGATCGTCGAAGTCGCGATTCTCTGGGCGTTACTGAAGCACGCCGACGAGTTCGAGACGGCGGCCTAGTCACTCGGCCTAATCAGCAGGGACGTCCGCGTCGGCGCGGCGGGCGAGGAATCGCAGCCGCGCCGCACGCGCGTCCCAGTCGTACACGACGATGCTCCCGGCGACGACGTCGTGGAACGCTCGCCGGTGCTTGCCGATCACGACGCCGATCAGGCCGATGCCGCAGAACAGGAACGAGAACGGGTACACGATCGTGCGTACCACCGCGCGTCGTAGCCCGAGTTCGTGGCCGTCGCCCCGCACGACCCTGATGCCGAGCATTGCGTCGCCGGGCGTCTTCCCCGACGTACCCCAGCACCCGGCCAGGTAGAAGAACTGCCACACGACGAAGCCGGCCAGCCAGATCGTCGAGCCCTTGCCGGGCGGTTTCACGTCGAGGACGAGTTCCAGCAGGAAACGGAGCCCGGCGACACCGAGCGTGTATACGGCCACCGAGACGAACCCGTCGATGACGTAGGCCCCGGTCCGCGACGCGATGCCCGCGTAGTGACCGGCGAGGCTGGTCGGTGCGACGACCGTCTCAGCGACCATTGCTGCGGCCCATGACCCGGTCGACGGCCCGGCCGATGGCGCCGTCGATGCCGACCGCGCCGCTGCGGACGACGTCGAGGGCCTCGGACGCGACACCGCTCGTCGACCGCACGATCAGGGAGCCCATTTCGGTCCGGGCGAGAATGCCGTCGATGTCGATGCGGGTCATGAGCGCGTCGACGTCGATCTGCTCGAGAAGCGCGTCGATATCGACCCGGGCGAGTAACGCGTTCAGGTCGACCTGGGCGATCACTCCGTTCACGACCCGCCCGACGACGGCGAGCGCGGCATCACCGGCGGGCGCGAGCACTCGGCCCGCCCCTCTCGCCAACGCATTGCCGGTCGCCGCTGCTTCGGGAGGTATCACCACGATGGCGACAACCGTACCCGGCGGCGAGAGAGTTCGGGCGGGCGG
Source organism: Actinomycetes bacterium (assembly GCA_031404355.1). Classification (GTDB taxonomy): domain Bacteria; phylum Actinomycetota; class Acidimicrobiia; order IMCC26256; family PALSA-610; genus JANNHK01. The sequence continues at coordinate 10,709 of JANNHK010000503.1, read as the reverse complement.
TCAGAGGATCTCCAGCTGGCGGGCGCGCAACACCGCGTCGCGACGCCGGTCGACTCCCAGCTTCCGGTACACGGCTTTCAGGTGGGTCTTCACCGTGTTGACGGAGACGAACAACTCACGGGCGATCTCGACGTTCGACATCATCGTCGGCAGGTACTGGAGTACCGCGTGCTCGCGCGCGGTGAGCGGCTCGACGAATACGGGCGGGTCGGAACGGCGAACATCTTCGAGGATCTCCACCGCGTATCCGTGACGCGCGCCCGATTGCCACGCGTAGCGCTCGAGCAGACCGGCGACATCGCGCCCGTAGTCGAGGAAGGGCGCCCGGAGGTCTTCGGGTTCGGCGGCGTCGAGCGAGCGCTGCACCCACTCGCGGGCTCCGAACTCGTCGCCGAGCCGCTCGGCGGCGAGGGCTCCGAGCACCATCATCTCGACCCGGGTACGCGGGTGGCCGGCCTTCGCGTCGAGGAGCGCGGCGGTGAGGACGTCGAGCACAAGGGCGTCGTCGCGACCGGTGTCGACGAGACGTCGCGCCCGCGCCACCGCGCGCTCACCGTCGTAGCGGCCGGGAGTGCCGCCGTTCTCGCTGACGCGCTCGAGGTCGCCGAGCGAGACGAGCACCTCGGCCAGGATCGGGCTGCGGGCCGCGGCGCGGCGGGACGATCTCGGGTCGAGGACTTCGACGACGAGCGCCGCCGCTTCTCGCAACAGCGCCGACGAGATTCCTGCGCCGTCGAGGTTGGCAACGTCCGAGAGCGCGTGGGCGTTGCGCCCGCGCGCGGCGTGCAGCAATGCGCTCGTCACCGCCGTGACGTCGCGTATCGAACCCATCGCGCGCGTCGAGTGTTCACTTTCGAGCGCATCATGCAGCCAGCTCTCACCATCGCGCAGGTCGCCGCGACACACCGCGACGAACGCCAGCCACGCTTCGGCCTCGCAGCCGATCCACGGCGTGTTCGTCTCGAGCGCCTCGCGTCGCGATTCGTGCAACAGCGCGACCGCCTCGTCGACGTCGCCGGAGTCGAGCCGCAGCTCGGCCTCGCGCACGAGCGCGACGACGCGCAACCCGTCGAGCTCACGACCGCCGGCGAGGCACGCGGCGCGCACCCGGGCGCCGGCCGAGACGGACTCCTCTGTGGCACCGAAGATTCGGCCGTACATAACGTCGACGAGCCGTGCAACGAGCGCTTGCTCGTCGTCGTCGGGTACCGCCATGGCGGCCCAGTGCGAGCGCCAACGGTCGGCGTCGGCCCGATGGCGAACTGAGACGGCTTCGGCGTACGCGAGCAGGGCCAGTGCCGGTTCGTCGGGCGCGGCGTCGAGCGGGAGGTCGAACGGGAGCGGGCGATCGCCGCCTCCGTCGATGACCGAGCGCAGCCAGCGGCTGCACAGCAAGGCGCCGAGGAGTTCCCAGTCGCCGGCGCGGCGCGCGTGCACTTCGGCCTCGAGAGGCATGTCGTGGTCGGCGAACCAGGTCGCCGCCCGGCGGGCAAGGTCCTGTGCCTCCACGGGGCGCTGGGCGCGAAGCCGGGCGCGGAGCAGCGCGCCGAACAGCGCGTGGTACCGAAACATCGTTCGGGTGTCGTCGACCGCGGTCAGGAACACGCCGCCCCGTTCGAGCAACTCCAGACGGTCCCGCGCGTCTCGATCACCCGAGAGCGTCTCCGCGAGCTCCGCCGTGAGCCGGTCGGCGACACTCGTGCGCAGCAGAAATTCTTGGAGCTCGGGTAGTTGACGCTCGATCACTTCACGGACCAGGTAGTCAGACACCACGGCCTCGGTCCGCGCCGCGTCGGAAATGAACCGGGCCGGATCCGGCTCCGAGGTGAGCGCGATCGCCGCCAGCCGCAGGCCCGCGGCCCAACCCTCGGTGCGTTCCCAGAGCGTCGCGGTATCACCCTCGGCCAGGGCGAAGCCGCACGTTCGGAAAAATTCCGCCGTCTCGTCGGCAGTGAACGCGAGCTCGCCCGCCCGCACCTCGAGCAGCCGCCCCTCGACCTTGAGGCGGGACAGGCTCACGCACGGGTCGGCACGCGTCGCCAGCGCGATCGACAAACACGCCGGAGCGCGCAGGAGCAAGTGGTCCAGCGCCTCGAAGGCAGTGCGTTCGGTCAACTCGTGCACGTCGTCGAGGACCAGCACGACGTCGTCCCCCGCCACCGACACCCGGGTGAGCGCGTCGTCGATCAGCGTGATGTCGGAGTCGCGCCGCCCGAACAGCTCGTCACTCGCACCCAGCGCGTACGCGACCATCGCGCCGAAACGGCCCGGGTCGTTGTCGCGGGAGTCGAGCGACAACCAGGCGGTGCCGCGCGGTTCGCGGCTGAACCATTCCGCCAGCAGCGCGGTCTTCCCGCCACCGGGAGGGCCGGACACGACCACGACCTGCGGGGCGGCGTCGAGGCGCTCCAACAGTCGCAGCCTCCGTATCCACGGCTGCGCGAGCCGGGGAACGAAACCCTTCGTCCCTACCGGTGAAGGCGCGACTACCGACATGTGATCCACCTCTGCACGTGTTCGGGTTGGTGTTCGGGTCAGGTGTTCGGGTCAGGTGTTTGGAGCCGGGAGCCTGGACGAAGGGTGAGATGCGCGCCTCACCCCACCCGGGGTGATTTGCCCGAGGGTGAGAGCCCACTCACGTAACGCGAACCCCTGCGCGCGCTCCGAGGAGAGGCGGAAACTTGTCTCCGCGTGCGAGCATCCGGATGATAGAGACGGCGAACCACCGCGGCGAATGAAGGTGAGGCTCCTGTGATTGCCATGGGTCGGAGACTGGCGGCCGAGTTCATCGGCACGTTCCTACTGGTACTCGGCGGGACCGGCAGCGCGGTACTCGCGGCCAACTTCCAACCCGAAACCAATCTCGGCATCGGGTTGGTCGGCGTCTCCCTTGCGTTCGGCCTCACCGTCGTCGCCGGCGCGTACGCGCTCGGCGTGGTTTCCGGTGGTCACTTCAACCCGGCCGTGACGATCGGACTGTGGCTGGCCCGCCGGGTCGAGTCGGCCGCGGTCCTGCCGTACATCGTCGTCCAGGTCGTCGCCGCGATCACCGCGAGTGGAGTGCTCCTCGTCATCGCGAACGGAACCGAAAGCTACGACCTCGATGTCAACGGCCTCGCCGCGAACGGGTGGGCCGACCACTCGCCCGGCTTGTACAACTTCTCGGCTGCGCTCGTGGCCGAAATCGTGATGACGGCGATCTTCATCCTCGTCATCCTCGGTGCGACCGCGCGCACCGCGTCCGTCGGATTCGCGCCGCTGACGATCGGGCTGACGCTCACGTTGATCCACCTCGTGACCATCCCGGTGACGAACACCTCGGTGAACCCGGCCCGATCGACCGGCCCGGCCGTGTTCGAGGGCGGGTGGGCCATGGAACAACTCTGGCTGTTCTGGCTGGCACCGATCCTGGGCGCCGTCATAGGTGCGCTGTTGTATGCGCTCGTCGATCCCGAAGCCTGGCCCGCGACGCGAGAGGCGCGGCCGCCGCTCGGTGACGAAGCGGCCTAGCGCTCGTCGCCTCGGCGCGCCACGACACCGCTCTCGTACGCGGCGATGACCGCTTGCGCGCGTCCGCGAGCGCCGAGCTTGGCGTAGATGTGTTTGAGGTGGGTCTTGACGGTGTCGATCGACAGTCCGAGGTCAGCCGCAATCTCGATGTTCGACATTCCCCGCGCCAGCAGGGCGAGCACCTGCCCCTCGCGCTCCGTCAGCGAGTTGATCGCGGACCAGTCGCCCGAATCGACGGGAACCGTCCCCGCGAGGTAGGCAATCAAGCGGCGCGTGTTCGTCGGGAGCGGAAGCGCTTCGCCCTCCGCGACGACGCGGACGGCTTCGACGAGTTCCTCGGCGCGCGTCCGTTTCAGCAGGAACCCGCTCGCTCCGACGCGCAGGGACCGGTACGCGTACTCGTCCAGGTCGTACGTGGTCAGGACGATCACCCGCGGCGGCGACTCGTCACCCCGGTGCATGTCGATGATGCGCCGGGTCGCCTCGATGCCGTCGAGTTCCGGGAGCTGCACGTCCATCAGCACGATGTCGGGCTTCAAGGCTTCGACGAGTTCGCACGCTTCCAAGCCGTTGGCGCCCTCGCCGACAACCTCGATGTCGGGCTCGGCCGACAGGATCGTGTTCAGCCCGACCCGCGTCGGAACGTCGTCGTCGACGACGACGACACGAATCACACCGCTCATCGACGACCTCGATCGGGCAGACGCACTCGCACCGCGAATCCGGCACCCGGCTCGGGACCGGTGACGACGTCGCCGCCGAGTACGGCGACCCGTTCGCGCATGCCGACAAAACCCCGGCCGTTCCGCGGCGAGCCGTTGCGACCATTCGTGCCGTTCCGAGTCACACCCGACCCGGTGTCGATCACGGACAGGCGCACTTCGTCGGGGGTGAACGCAATCGTGACGTCGGCCCGCGCGCCGGCGGCATGCTTCACGACGTTGGTCAATGCCTCCTGGATGATGCGGTAGGCAGACCAGTCGACAAGCGTCGAGAGTTCGCGCGGCTCGCCCTCGATGCGCAGGCCCACGGTGACACCCGCCCGCCGCATCACCTCGATGAGCTCCGGCACCATCGCGAGTCCGCGGCCGGGGTCGAGGTCGGGCGATCGGTCGACGAGACCGAGCGCGACATCGAGGTCACCGAACGCGCTGCGCCCCGTCGATTCGATCGACTCGAGCAGGTCGCGCGCCTTTTCCGGGTCGGTGTCGAGCACCCGGCGGGCGGCGCCGGTCTGCAGCAGCATGACGTTCAGGGCATGGCCGACGACGTCGTGCGTCTCGCGCGCGATACGCCGCCGCTCACCTTCGGCCGCGGCGATGGCTGCAAACTCCGCTTGGACACGACTAGCTTCGGTCTCGCGCAGCACTTGCTCGCCGCGTAGGCGTTCGCCCACCTCGACCGCGAACGCGAGCGCGGCCAGCAACGTCACGGCGAGGAAGACCTGCACCCACACCAGTGCGGCGGTGGCGTCGGCGGTCCCCATGAGGTCGTGCGCCCGGCCGTGTACCGCGACCCAGTTCGCGGCGAACGCGACACCCAGGCCGGCCAGTGTGACCGTGCGCGTTCCGCCCCGCAACGCGGCGAACATCAGTACCGGCAGCACCGCATAGAGCAGCGGGCGGTCCCAAAGCAGCGGCGGAAGCACTGTCACTCCGATGGCGACGATCGCGATCGCGAGATTTCCGAGCAGACCGAGACGCGCGTCGAAGAGACGGGGGTACATCCAAGCGAAGATCGGCGTCGCGACGACGAGCACACCGATCGCGTCCCCTAACGCCCAGTGCCACGCGATCTCGAACCAACCGACGGCACCCGAGCCGAACACAGCGGCGGTCGTCGCACCGATGATGCCGCCGACGATCGGCCCCAGCACCATGGCAGAGCAGACATACTTGATCAGGCTCTCGGACTGCGTCATCCGCCGGCGACTCGACCATCGCAGGCCCAGCGCACCCACCGCCGGCTCGATCGTGTTCGCGAGCGCGAACCCGACCGCCAACGAAAACTTCAGACCGTGCGTCATGTCGACGGCGATCTCCGCGACCGCAATCGCGACCAGCAAGAACGGCCAGACGCGTGGCTGCGTGAACGCGAGCGCCGCGAGTGTGAGCCCGGCCGCCGGAAAGAACAGCGCGCCGGATTCCGGCGAGTCGAGAAACCAGAAGGGGAGCAGTGCGCCCAATGCGTACAGCGCCCCGAGCCCGACCATCACGCCAACAAGGCGCGCCCCCGTCAGCTCGATGCGGGCCGGGGCCGGGATCCGGGTCGATGCTCGCCGCGGGCGAATCGGAAGGCGGCCGCGCGACTTCGGCGCTAGGCGTGGGCTTTGAGTGAGTTCCTCTGTTGCGGCCACGCCACCGCCTCCTGCCGGCTCCGGACACCGAGCTTCGAATAGATGCTACGGACGTGTGACTTCAAGGTGTTCCGGGATATGAACAGTGTGCCCGCAATGTCGCGCATCGCAAGACTCGTCGCGAGATATCTCAGGACCTCGGCCTCGCGAGGTGTCAGGCCCTCGCCCTCGTCGCCCCGGGCGCGCTTACCGTCGGCGGCGATGGCGGCCGCGATGGCGGCGAGGATCCGGGCCGGGAACTCATTCGGCCAGTCGGCGGTCAGGTTCTCGAGCGCGTCCACCACCCACAAGCCCTCGTTGACGAACACGCGCAGGTACCCGTCGACCTCGGCGAGCTGCAGTGCCTCTCGCAGCAACGCTGCGCGTGCACTCTCGGAGGCCGAAACACGCGCGCGCACGAGGAGGCTCTGGATCCGTTCCCGGGTGGTTCCGCTCGACACCCGATCCAGCGCAGCAAGGGCGAGGTCGGTGTCGCCCGCGCGTGCGTGCAGACGCGCCTGACATCGCGAGCGACACGGTTCGGCCAAGCGGAAGATCGCGCGTCGGGCTGCGGCCGTGTCGCCCGCGTCGATCGCGAGCAGCGCCTGGGTCTCGGTCACGCGCTGGTCGAGAACGACGGCGTCGTCGAAGCACTCCATCGCGAGCGAGACCGACCGTTCGGACTGCGCGACGTCACCGAGCGCGTGTTGCACGCGAGCGAGGGCAAGGAGCGGCACCACCCGCCGTGGCGCGCAGCCGGTGGCATCGGCGCGCGCCACCGCCGCCGCGAGGTGTCGCGCCGCCGCGTCGAGTTCGTTGCGTTCCGCGAGCACCGAACCCAACACGTACGCCGACTCGATGCCAACCAAGCCAACCGACGCCTCGACCGCAGCGGCTTCGGTCGCAAACTCCCACGCGCGCGTGAGGTTGCCCTCGGCCAGTTCGATGTCGGCACGCAAGGCGGCGAGGGTGGTGTCGTCCGCGACCGAGCGGTATTCGAGCGCCGCGCCGCATTCGAAGTGCGCGCGTCTCGCCCGTTCGCAACGACCCAGCAGGGTGAGGAGCTGTATTCGACCGATCGGCCCGCGCCGTCGTTCCCACTCACCGGGTGCGACCTCGTCGAGTAACGCTCGGGCGGCGCGGCCGAGCCGGGCGGCACCGAGCAGATCGCCGCGTCCGTACGTCACGGCGTACTCGACAAACGCAATCCGCGCCGTGAGGAGTTCGTCCGGCGCGTCGTTTCCCATCCCCTGCTTGACATGGGCCAGCCATGTGCTCGCTTCGCTCATGCGCCCGGCGTAGGCAAGCGCAACCGCCACGCCCAGCTTCGCGCGCGTGTCGAGCCCGTCAGCTCGGGGCGGAAGCGTCGCGGCCCACCCGGGAACCTCGGGTGGGCGCGCTCCGAACAATTGACCGAGGAGCGCGTCGCCGAGCCGCGTCCACGCCGCCGCGTCGTCACCCGCCGCCAGCAGGTGGCGGTGGGCGCCCGCGTCATCGTGGGTTCGGATGCACCAGGCGGCGGCCGCGCGGTGTCGGGCGCGAAACGCCATCGGTTGCCATTGGCGCATTTCGAATTGGAGGAGGGCCCGCAGGGCGGGGTGGAACCGATACGCGCCGTTCGCTTCGGGTCCGCTCACGAACGCTCCGCTGCGGTGCAATTCGTCGAGCAGGGCCGCGCTGTCGCGCCGGCCCGTGAGCAATTCGCACAGTTCGGGCGCCAACGAGTCGGCGATCGAACACTCGAGCATGAAGGCGCGGGTCGAACGCGGGACACGTTCGAGCACCTCGGTGCGGAGGTACTCGTGCGCGTCGTCGGTTGCCGATCGACCGTCTCGCGCCGCGGCACCCGCGAGTTCGACGCCGGTCGCCCATCCGTCGTTCGTCGCGACGATGGCCTCGATGTCAGACGGTGGGAGCGAGACCCCGAGTTGCGCCATGAGCGCGGCCGCCTCGGAGATATCGAAGCGCAATGCGCCGTCGTCGAGCCAACGCACGTCGTCTCGCGCGCGCAGACGAGCGATACATGACAGGCGCGGCCGCCCGCGACTGACGAGCACGACCTGCCCGGCCGCGGGCACGCGTTCGAGTACCGCGTCGAGCGTTTCGAGCACCAGGGGATCAGTCAGAAGGTCGAGGTCGTCGAGGACGACCGTGGTCGTCGGTTCGGCGCGGTCCAACCAGGTGACGACGTCGCGACGGAACGCGGTGACGTCGTTCTGCGCGCGGCCGATCGTGATCCACGTCGCACTCGGGCGCCGGGCACGAACCCAATCGGCGACCGCGACCGTCTTTCCGGTGCCCGCGTAGCCCGAAACGACCACGATGCGTGCGCCGGCGCAGCGATCGAGTGCATCGGACACCCGCGATCGGGGCACGGCGTGGCGCGGGGCCTCGGGTACGCGCGCATCGACCCCACGCGCCTCGACTCCCGTGTTCACCGGAGATCCCTTCCTGCCGCCGGGCTCATCCGAGCACGGAATGCGCAACCCGGCGTCACCCCCCGGGGTGAGAGACCATCGCGCTCAGCACTGAACGTGCCGACATCTTCACAAAGTGTGCGATTCACCCGCGCCTTCGCCCATCCGCCCGCTCACCCCGGCGGGGTGACAACACCCCGTACCCGAACCGCGTGCGCTAGAAACGCGCCCCGTGGTGCGCAGGTGATCCTCGTCGAAGACCGCGGCCGGGTGCGGCTGCTCACGTTGCACCGCCCGGAAGCACTCAACGCCTTTGATTCGCCGCTGTACCGGGCGACGGGCGAGGCGCTCGACCATGCTCGCGCCGACGACGACATCCACGCCGTGGTCCTCACCGGTGCCGGGCGCGCGTTCTCGGCCGGCCAGGACCTGAAGGAGATGGCGCGCCTCGCGGCCGGAGAACCCGGGCTCGAATCCGGATTCCCCGTGTTGCTCGAAGCACTCCAGGCCTTCGACAAGCCGCTCATCGCGGCGGTGAACGGAGTGGCGGTCGGGATCGGCATGACGCTGCTCCCCCACTGCGACATTGTCTTCGTCTCGAACGACGCGCGCTTTCGCACGCCGTTCGCGGAGATGGGGGTCGCGCCCGAAGCCGGCAGCAGCTACCTCTTTCCCGCCCGGATGGGCGCGCAGCGCGCGGCCTTCGTGTTGCTCACCGGCGAGTGGCTGAACGCGGAACAAGCGGTCGAATACGGACTCGCGTTCAGCCGGCACATCCCCGTCGACCTGCTGCCGCGCGCGCTCGCGGTCGCGACCGAGATCGCCGCCGCACCCCTTCCGGCCCTCCGCGCGATCAAGCACACGATGCGCGCCGCCGAGTTGCCCGCAATCGTCGCCGCTCGCGCGCGCGAGGAAGCCGAGTTCGCGCGCCTCCTCGCGACGTTCACGAATCCTGGATAGCGGCCAGGTTCGTCGCCGAGCTAGTGCGGGACAAGCCCCCCGTCGGCGAGGACGACCTGGCCGGTCACGAAGCTCGACGCGTCGGATGCCAGGAACAGGGCAGGGCCGACCATCTCGTCGGGGTGCGCGGCCCGGCGCAGGTGACCGGCGAGGGCCATCGACTGCCGGGCCTCCGGGGTGTTGGCCCGCACCATGTCAGTGTCGACGGTGCCGGGTGCGAGTGCGTTCACCCGGATGCCGCGGGGCGCGAAGTCGGCCGCCATCGACCGCGTGAACGACATCAGCGCGGCCTTCGCCGCGGCGTACATGGCGACGTTCGATGCAAACAGAAAGGCACCCGCCGAGATCACGTTCACGACCGCCGCGTGCTCGCTGCGCTCGAGGTGGGACAGGGCTTCCTGCACGAGGAACACGGGGCCGCGCAAATTCACGTCGAACGACTTCTGCCACGCCTCGGGCGTGAACTCGCCGAACGGCTGGGTCAGCGCGTTCGCCGCGTTGTTGACGACGATGTCGATGCCGCCGAAGCGGTCGACGGTTCGCGTCACGAGGTTGCGCAACGCGTCGAGCTCGCCCATGTGCGTGGGAACGCCGATCGCGTCGCCGCCGAGGCCGATGAGGTGCTTCTCGGTCTCCGCGCACGCGTCGGCCTTGCGGCTGCCAACGGCGACCTTCGCGCCCGCGCTGACGAAACCTTCGGCGATGGCTCGGCCGATGCCGCGCGTGCCGCCGGTGACGATCGCAACGCGGCCGGTCAAGTCGAACAGACCCTTGAGCTGTTCCGGGTTCATGGTGCGAAGGGCCCCTTTCCCATTTGTTCGCGCACGGTCACGACCGGCGGATTTGTAAGCGTGCGCCGCTGCCAGTTGGCCCGTCGACGACGAGCGTGTGCCCCGAGATGAAACGGGCGTACGGCGACGCCAGGAACGTCGCCGCCCACCCGAGTTCTTGGCGTTGACCGACGCGCAGCGCGGGCTGGCACGCGTCCTTGTCGCTCGTGCGAGCCAGGTTGCCCTGGATGTCGTCCGTCATGTCCTCGTGCGGGAACAGGCCGGGCACGAGGCCGTTGACCTGGATGCCGTACGGGCCCCACTCCACCGCCAGCGACTCGGTGAGGTTCTTGACGCCGGCCTTGGCCGCGGCGGAGTGCACGAAGCCGGGCCCGCCCGTCCACGCGTACGTCGCGCCCACGTTCACGATCGACGCGGGTGTACCCGCGGCGATGTGCCGGCGCCCGAACTCTCGCGCACAGAAGTATGTGCCGTTCAGCGTGATGTCGACGACCGTGCGCCACGCGTTGGGTGACATGTCCTCCGCCGGCACCGGGAAGTTCGCCGCCGCGTTGTTGACGAGCACGGTCGGCAGGCCGAACTCGGCTTCGGCGTGCTCATCGGCTACGCTGGCTACCGTGCGCTGGCGGCGCAGGTAATCGCGCACCACTTGGCGGAGTACGCCGTTGCCGCGGCCGTGCAGGAATTTCACTTCGG
>JANNHK010000502.1:0-2284 GCA_031404355.1 Actinomycetes bacterium | reverse complement strand
AGTTGAGGTGCATGACGTTCTCGATCGTGGCGACGTCGAGCGCGAGCACCGAGCGGCGCTTTGGCATGCCGGCGTTGTTGACGAGCACGTCGATGCCACCCAGCTCGGCCGACGCCTTGTGCGCGAACGCTTCGAGGCCGTCGAGGTCGCCCAGGTCGATCGTCCATGCCTTCGACTTGGGCGCGTGCTTCTGGCAGCGCCCGAGTACCTCCTCGAGCATGTCGGCTCGCCGCGCGCAGATGCCGACGGTCGCGCCCCGCCGGGCGAAGCCTTCGGCGAGCGCGGCGCCGATGCCCGTCGACGCACCGGTCACGAGGACGTTCTTGCCATTCAGGTCGTATCCCATGGGGTGAAAGTAGCCTCCGGCCCGCATGCCCATCACGCCCGACTCGATCCTGCTCACCGACCGCCTCGCCGTCGTCACCGGCGCGGCTTCCGGTATCGGTGCCGGCATTGCCACGACCTTCGCCCGCTTCGGCGCCGACCTCGCCATCTGCGACCGCGACGCCGACGGCCTGCAGGCCACCGCAACCGAGATCGAGGCGGCCGGCCGCCGGGCGCACATGGCGATCCTCGACGTGCGCGACGGCGACGCCGTGCGCGAGTGGATCGACGCCCTGCCCCGCGTCGACATCCTCGTCAACAACGCGGGCGGCGGGTTCTTCGCCGCGTTCACCGACGTCAACGACAAGGGCCAGGACTCCCTGATCCGCGAGAACTTCACGAGCGTCACGAACTTCGTCCGCGCGTGCGTGCCCAAGATGACGAACGGTGGATCGATCGTGAACATCACGTCGATCGAGGCGCACCGGGCCGCACCCGGCTTCGCGGTGTACTCGGCCATGAAGGCCGGCGTCGCGAACCTCACGCAGACGCTGGCGCTCGAACTCGGCGACCACAACATTCGCATCAACTGCATCGCGCCCGATGTCATCCCGACGCCCGGGATTGGCGACGTCCCGATCAAGACGCCGCTCCCACGCAAGGGCCACGTCGACGACGTCGCGGGCGCGGCCCTGTACCTGGCGTCCGACCTCTCGCAGTTTGTGACCGGCACGACCGTGCACGTCGACGGGGGCAACCTCGCAGCCGGGGGCTGGGGCCGCAGCAGCCAGGGCGGCTACGTCACCACCGGCGACCCGGTCGAGGAATAGGGAATACCGGGCGAACCGGCGGGGTTCACCGGCCCATGAGCCACGTACAGGAGCTTTTTGACGCGACCTTCGACGAGACCGTGTTCGGCGCCGACCGCGCCGTGCTGGTCGAGTTCACCGCCGAGTGGTGCGGGCCGTGCAAGCAGCTCGCACCCGTGCTCGACGAACTCGCGGTCGAGCAGGCCGACCGGCTGCAGATCGTCAAGATCGACGTCGACAACAACCCGGCGACGACGATCCGCTACGACGTGATGTCGATGCCGACCCTCATCCTCTTCCGCGAGGGCGAGCCGGTGCTCCGTCTGATCGGCGCCCGCGGCAAGCGCCACCTCATGGAAGACCTCGCCGAGGTGATCGGCTAGCGCCGAAGCATTTCATCCGGTCGCGCCGCGAAGTCGCGGATCGAGCCGACGTGACGCAACGCGACCTCGACGACGCCCGGCTGCATGGTGTGGCAGATGCCGATCATCTGTCCGGGCAACTTCGACGCGACGGGAACGCCGTCGAGATCCATCCCGCGCCCCATGCCGATGTCACACGCGCGCCGCAGGACGATGGCGCGTTCCGCGTCGTCCGCGGGGAGCGTCGCGTCGGCCCAGCGCATGAAGCCGCCGCGCCACGGTGCCGCGTCGAACGGCGGCGCGGCGTCGACGATGCCGTCCCACCGCAACGTCCACGACAACGCCAGCGCGCCGTCGACCCAGAGGCGGACACCGGTCGCGCCGGTCGCCGGATCGCGCAACGGGATCTCCACGTCGTACTGCCGCGCCTCTCGGCCCGACGCCGCGTGCGTGATGGCGTGGCACGCGGTGTCGTACTGATGGGTGCAGTTCTGCTTCGGGTCGGTCCACTTCGCCGCGGCGGTGAACCGCGGGGAGAGCGGCATGCCGGCCAGCGCCCGCAGCGGCTCGGCCGCATCGGGGCATGTCGACCACGGCCAGCGCAACGAATCGGCCTCGCACGAGAGCACCTTCGAGCCGTCGTGGCGCAGCGTGACGACGAAGTGATGAAAGTCGTCCTCGAGCGCGGAGACCACCACGCCCGGCTCGATCGTCGTCACCCGGATGCGCCGCCGGTAGCAGTCGGCGCCGAGGTCGAAGGCAGATGACATCGCCGTCAGGTTAGGGGAA
>JANNHK010000501.1:0-2096 GCA_031404355.1 Actinomycetes bacterium | reverse complement strand
GACCGCGGTTGTGGTGTTGCCGAACACGACGTGGGATATCCAGAACCAGGGTGGCGGTGGCCTGTTCGGTTGGCGGGACCTGTTGGAGTTGGCGGGGGCGTTGCCGGTTATTGGTGAGGTCATCGACGCGGGTCTGTGTGGTTATGACCTGACGTTCGGTGATTCGGGCAATGCGAAGTTCTCGTGTCTGGCGATCATCCCGATTATCGGGACCCCGATGGCGAAGAGCTGGAAGTACGGGTCCAAGCTCTACGACTCGTTGCGGATGGTCGACAACCTCGTCGACACCCGCCACGCGTTCAATGCGCTCGAGGGTGCCGACAACGTCATCGACATCGCCCGCACCACGAACCGCCTCGACGCCGCCCTCGACACCAGCCGCACCATCGACCGCCTCGAAGACACCGCCGGCGCAACGAAGTCGCTCGACGAAGCGGCCGGCGTCGTTCCGAGCAAGGTGGCGAATGGCGTATCGGAACTTGAAGTCGGAACCTACGGGGACCTCGCGAAGAGAAGTGTCCGTGACGGTCTGACACCCGACCATGTGCCCTCGTTCGCCGCTGTTCGACTTGACGTCGAACGAAAGCTCGGACGCTCGCTGTCACCTACCGAAGTCAGAAAACTCAAGAACAGCACGAATTGCGTCGTGGTGTGTTCGAAGCGCCATGCGGCGGTCTCGCGGACCTACGGTGGCAGAAACACCCGCGCCCAGATCGCCGCCGATGCCGACGATCTCGGATCTGCGGCGAACGCTGACCTTGCCGTCCTGCGGCAAGACTTCCTCGGGCGTGGATTCTCGCCGGAGGACATCGACGACGCCTTTGATCAACTGGACCTCTTGAATCGAGCAGATGGCAGGTATTAGTGATAGCTGAGGGTCTCCTGGGTCTGCGGTTTGAGGCAATCGATTGGGAACAGGTCGGCCTCGGCGAGCCGCCGATCGTCGAGAAGATTGAGGGTCAGTTTTATCTCGAGGTTCCGTCGAAGGGCCTCTCGCTGGTTGCGGACGACGGTGCGGTTGTACATACGGTGCAGATGCACGCCGCTGGACACGAGGGGTACTCCGTATTTGCGGGCGCGCTTCCGGGCGGACTTGAGTTTTCGTTCGGACGATTGGCGAGTCGCCAGCTCCTTGGCGCGCCCGTCGCATCGGGGGAACCGACGAACATCCACCCCTTTGGCCGAACGAACGCATGGGATCGTTGGAGCCCGTCCAGTGGACCGATTATTCACGCGCAGTACGCGAGTGACGAGGAATCGATCGAGATGTTAAGCATTATGCTTGCACCTCCGGACTGATTCACTTTGCGCCACGTCTACATGGTGAGCCACCCCGGGTCGCGTGCAGCGCGGATTAGGTGGTGAGAGCCGCCATTGCGGCCGGGTTCCAATTCGCTTCGTGCTCGGTCGGCGGGATGTCGCCGATCTCGCCGTGAAGTCGGACGGCGTTGTACCAGCCCGCGCCGAGAGTATTCGTGGAGTTGACCCGCTTTGCTGGACACCACCCAATCCTTGACCATGGCAGGGATGTGATCGCTATGCGAGCAAATCGCTGCCATGGTCGTGAACGGCAAGGTCGTGGGTTCGTCCATGCCCGTGAGGTCCTGTCTCGGCCGCCGGCCGCTTAGCCGCGGTATGCGACGAACGACGTGACGGTCGTGAAGCCGAGCGACGCGTACAAGGCGCGAGCCGGAGCCCGTTCGTCGGAGACGGTCAACGCCACTCGCGCTTGACTTGCGTGGGCGACGAGCTCACGCGACAAGGTCATGACGAGCGATCGTGCGACTCCCGTCCGGCGCGCCGAATCGTCGACCACGATGTAGTCGATGTAGCCCTCGCCGTCGGGATGGACCTGTCCCACGATGTCCCCGACGACTACACCGTGCTCGTCGTACGCGACGAGCACGGTGAGTTTCCCAGGCACGGCATCGGCAGGCGTATGCGTGTTGGGGAACTCGAGCGGCCGGCGCGACCCGGCCAACGCCACGTGGCCCCTCTGAGCCGACCAGCGATAGGGTCCGCGCCTCACCAGGGAGGCAGGCGTGGACTCGTTCGCAGGGCGTTTGGCGGTCGTGACCGGTGGCGGCACCGGCATG
>JANNHK010000500.1:0-14278 GCA_031404355.1 Actinomycetes bacterium | reverse complement strand
CGTCGAGGAACAGACGTAGCTCGGCCCGGAACTCCTCCTCCGCCTCGGAAAAACTGAAGTCCATATCTATGGCTCCCTCGCGCCGGCCGCCGGGGCCTGCGGCGAGTGGGGCCTGCGCTGCGTCCGCACGGTGTCGCTCCTCAATGGCTAGCGGTCGGCGCGGACGATGCCGCCGTCGACGGTGAAGCAGCTTCCGGTGATCCACGAGCCCCAGTCCGAAACGAGGAGCGCGACCAGGCCGGCGACGTCACGCGGCTCGCCGATGCGTCCCGCCGGGATCGGGCGCTTGCGCAAGGTTGCCTCGTACACCTCCTCGACGGTTGTACCGGTCGCGGCCGCGGAGCGTTCCGCCGCTTCCTGTACGCCTTCGCCGCGGATGAGGCCCGGCACGATGCAGTTGGTGAGCACCCCGTCCGCCGAGTACGCGTTCGCGAGGTTCTTCGAGAAGTTGACCAGCGCGGCCTTCGCGGCACCGTAAGGACCGAAGTACGGGTCCGGTTCGCGCGCGACGCGGGTTGAGATGTTCACGATGCGCCCGTAGCCGCGTTCGCGCATCGAGGGAACCAAGGCGAGCGAGATCCGCACCGCGCTCATGAAATTGAGGTCCAGGCTCGCCTGCCAGTCGTCGTCGGTACAGTCGAGCAGCGGCTTCGGCGCGCCCTTGCCCGCGTTGTTCACGAGGATGTCGACGTGCCCGAACCGTTCGAGCGCGTCGCGCGCGACCGCGCGAGTACCGTCGGGCGTCGAGACGTCGGCAACGACGACCTCGACGCGGCGGCCCGAACCGTTGGAATGCAGCGCGCGCACCTCGGTCGCCGTGGCCTCGAGCCGGTCGATGCGGCGGGCCGCGAGTAGCAGGTCGGCACCTTCCGCGGCGAGGGTCAGCGCGATCTCCCGGCCGATGCCCTGGCTCCCGCCGGTCACGACCGCCACCCGACCATCGATCGCGAGGTCCACGATCGCGGAGCGTACCGGGAGCGTTAGGGTCGCGACCGAGGTCAGGGAGGGAACGAATGGCAATCGACGACACTGCCACGCCGGCCCGGGCGTCCGCGCTCGCCGACGGCGTCACCGCCGAGGTCGTGCGCTCGGCCATGGAAACCGTCTGCTTCGAGATGGCGACCTACGTCTCGCGCCACGCGACGACCCCGATCCTCAACCAGTCCAACGAGCGCAACGCCACGATCCTCGACGCGACCGGCCGGCTGGCGGCCCTGTCGGTGGGCGTGCCGCAGTTCATGCTCACCTCGACGCTTCCGGTGCGATTCGCGCTCGAGTTCTTCGGCGACGAGATCTACCCGGGCGACGTGATCGTCGCGAACGACCCGTACCACGGCGGCGGCCACCTGCCCGACGTGAACGTGTTCGCACCCGTGTTCGCCGGTGACGAGTTGATCCTGATCGCCTCGATCCAGTGCCACCACGGCGACACCGGCGGCGCGGTGGCCGGCGGCTACAACGTGCACGCCGACGACATCTGGGGCGAGGGCGTGCGCTACCCGGCGCTGAAGATCTTCGAGGCGGGCCGGGAACGGCGCGACGTGGTGCTGTTGATGCGGACCAACAACCGGCTGCCCGGCTTCGTCGGCGATTTGCGCTCCCAGGTCGGTGCCGCGCAGATCGGCGTGCGGCGCCTGGGCGAGATCGTCGATCGCTACGGACCGGACGTGGTGCGCGCGTGCGTCGACGCGAACATCGCCGAGACGGCCCGCCGGCTGCGCGAGGAGTTCACGGCGTGGCCCGACGGCACCTACGAGGCCGACGCGTGGGTCGACAACGACCCGGTCGGGAACCTCGACATCCGCGTGCATGTCGCGTTGACTGTCGCCGGCGACCATGTGACGGTCGACTTCACGGGTTCCGACACGCGACCGGAGCTGCGCGCGTGGTCGACGTTCGGGAACACGCGGGGTTATGTCATCGCCCAGCTCGCCAGCCTCGTCGACGCGTCGATCCCCAAGAACGAAGGCTTCTTCGATTCCGTGACGCTGGTCGTCCCGGAGGGATGTTGTCTGAACCCGACGGTCGGCAAGCCGGTGTCGTCGGGCACGCATCACCCGGGCGTCGAGGTGGGCGACGCGATCGCGCTCGCGCTCGCGCAGATCATCCCCGACCGCTGCGCGCCGCAGTCGTACAAGCTGGGCAGCCCCCGCCAGATGTGGGGCGACCACAACCCGCGCACGGGACGGCCGTTCTTCGACCACGGTGGGGAGTTGTACGCCGGGTGGTGCGGCGCGGTGCGCGGCGTCGACGGCTGGGGTGCACAGAACGCGTCGTTCGGAAACCTGGTCAAGGCGACCGCGGAGATCAACGAGACCATCTTTCCGTACCTGCTGCGCGGGCGCGAGTACATCTGCGACGGCGGCGGCCCGGGCCAGTGGCGGGGCCTGCCCGGCAGCCGCATGATCAAGCAGGTGCTGGCCCCGACGCGCGTGAACCAATACATGGTGAACCGCCGCCACGTGCATCCGGGTGTCAACGGCGGCCGGTCGGGGACGGGCGACCGGTGCTACCTGAAGGTCGGCGGCGCGCCCGAGGAAGTGATCGACGTGAAGGTCGCGTGCCAGGGCGTGTTGCTCGAGCCGGGGGAGTGCCTCGTGTACGAGTTCGGCGGGGGTGGCGGTTGGGGTGACGCACTCGACCGCGACCCGGCCGCGGTACTCGAAGACGTGTGGGACGAGTTGGTGTCGATCGCGGGCGCGCGCCGCGACTACGGCGTGGTGATCACGGGCTCCGTCGACGCGATGGACTTGGCCCTCGACGCCGAGGCGACCACGGCCGTACGCGCCGCCATGCGAGCCGCATGAACACCTACCGGATCGGGGTCGACGTCGGCGGCACGTTCACCGACCTGGTGCTCGCGCGGGCCGACGGATCCGTACACTTGGAGAAGTCGCCCACGACGCCCGGCGATCAGTCCGAGGGAGTGCTGGCCGGACTGACGCTGCTTGCGGACTCCGAAGGCACATCGCTCGCGGAGCTGCTCGGCGCGACGGCCGCGATCGTGCACGGTACGACCACCGGCGACAACACGATGATCCAGATGAACGGCACGCCGACCGGCGTGATCTGTTCCGACGGCTTTCGCGACGAGATGGATCTCCGCCGCGGCTACAAGGAGGACATCTGGGACGCGGCGCTCCCGCAGCCGCCGTCGATCGCGCGCCGTCGTGTGCGCATCGGTGTGCCCGAGCGCATCGACGCCGACGGGAAGGTCGTCGTCGCCCTCGACGAGGACGCGATCCGGGCTGCCGCTCACCGGCTGCGTGCGTTCGGGGTCCGTTCGATCGCGATCGCGTTCCTCCACTCCTACCTACGGCCCGACCACGAACTGCGCGGGGCCGAGATCGTGCGCGAGGAGTATCCCGACGTCGAGATGGTGTCGCTCTCCCACGAAGTGCTTCCGCGCGCGCCCGAGTTCGAACGAACCTCCACCACGGTCGTCAACGCGTACGTCGGTCCTGTGATCAGCCGGTATGTGCGGACCCTCGACCGTCGGCTGCGCGACGCGGGCTTCGCGGGTGACCTCCTGATCGCCCGGTCCAACGGCGGTGTGTGCACCCCCGCCGCGATCGAGCGCCGCGCGGTGGCGACGGTCGGGTCGGGGCCCACCGGCGGCGCGGTGGCCGCCGCCGCGTTCGGCGGCCCCGCGGACCTGCCCGACCTGGTGAGCGTCGACATGGGCGGCACGTCGTATGACGTCTGCTTGATCCGCGACGGGCGGCCCGAGGTGAAAACCGAATGGAACTGGCGCCATCGCCAGCTCATCCAGCTACCGATGGTCGACGTCCAGTCGGTCGGCGCGGGTGGAGGATCGATCGCACGCGTCGCCGGCGGGCGGATCCTCGTGGGCCCCGAGTCGGCCGGCGCGGTTCCGGGCCCCGCGTGTTACGGGTTCGGCGGCACCGCGGCGACGGTCACCGATGCCGACGCCGTGCTCGGTCGTATCGACCCGACGCGTTTCGCCGCCGGTCGCCGGCGCCTCGATCTCGATGCCGCGCGCGACGCGCTCGCGCGTGTCGGCGCCCCACTCGGACTCGACGCGGACGAGGCCGCGGCGGCCGTTGTCGCGGTGATCGACGCGTACATGACCGATGCGGTGCGCCGCCTGCTCGCGGTCGCGGGCGCCGACCCGCGCGAGCTCGCGCTCGTGGCGTTCGGTGGGATGGGGCCCGTACACGCGACCACGCAGGCCGCCGCGCTCGGCATGCGCCGCTGCCTCGTGCCCCTGGCCGCATCGGGTTTCTCGGCGCTCGGTCTGCTTCTCGCCGACCACGTCGTCGACGAGACCCGCTCCTACCTCGCGCCGTGGAAGGAGGTCGACCTCGCCGAGCTCACCGCGGTCGCCGATCGGCTCGATGCCGACGCTTCGGCCGAGCTCGCGGACGCGGGTGTGGCCGAGGCGCGCATCGAGCGCCGCTGGTTCCTCAATCTCGTGTTCCCCGGCCAGACGTTCGACGTGGCGATCCCGCTGGAACGCGCCGCGGGCCGCCCGGTCTCCGCGACTGCCCTGCACGGCGCCGTCGACGAGTTCCACCGCCGCAACGCCGAAGCCCGTCTTATCGAGTCGCGCTCCGAGGAGCCACTGGTGCGGGGACTTCGTCTGGTTGCCGTCGGCCGCACCGACCACCCGGCTCTCGCACCACCTTCGGCGCCACTGCCCGGGGAACTCGGCCCGCGGTCCTCGGACGCGCGCCGACGTGTTCACGTCGCCGGCAGCTGGGTCGACGCCGCCGTGGTCGACGCCGCCGTGGTCGTGCCGGGCGGCGCGCCGGTCGTCGGGCCCGCACTGATCGAGCTCCCCTTCAGCACGCTGCTGCTCCGACCCGGCGACATCGCCACCGCCACGCGAGCGGGCGCGCTTCTCGTCGACGTGGGGCCCTGAACCGAGGTTGCGCACCATGTTCGAGTTCGAGACATTGCACTACGAAGAAGTTGACGGGGTCGCGTGGGTCACGCTCGACCGGCCCGACGTGCACAACGCGTTCAATGCGCAGATGCAGACCGAGCTGAAAGCGTTGTGGCGCGGGCTGCGCCGCCACGACGACGTCCGCTGTGTCGTGCTCACCGGCCGTGGGGACAAGGCCTTCTGCGTCGGCGTCGACCGCACCGAGGCCCTCGGCGCGCTGGGGGACGACGACTCGGCGATGTCGTGGGACTTCGACGACCCGGCCGAGTTCCTCGGGCCCAAGACCAATGACCTCTGGACGCCCGTCATCGCGGCCGTGAACGGCATGGCCTGCGGCGGCGCGTTCTACATGCTCGGCGAGGTGGAGTTCGTCATCGCGGCCGAGCACGCCACGTTCTTCGACCCGCACGTCACGTACGGGATGACCGCATGCTTCGAGCCGATGCACATGCTCCAGAAGATGCCCTTCCACGAGATCATGCGGCTCACGGTCCTCGGCGCGCACGAGCGAATGTCGGCGCGGCGGGCCTACGAGATCGGCCTGGTGTCGGAGGTCGTACCGAAGGACGCGCTACGCGGCGCGGCGGCGTGGGCGGCAACCGCGATCGCGTCGCAACCACCGATTGCCGTCCAATCCTCGGTGCGCGCGGTGTGGCTGGCCCGCGAGCTTTCGCGCCGCCAGGCGCTCGACGCGGGGAAGATCCTCATCCGCGCGGGCACCGATTCCGAGTCGGTGCTCCAGGGTCAGCGGGTCTTCGCGTCGGGGTCGCGGATCGAACACCGCGTGCGCTGAGCGCGCTGAACGCGCCGTACTACGAGTGCAGTCCCATCCTCTGCGCGAAGTCCGCAAGGCCTGCGACGGCGTCCCTCGAACGGCGCCACGGCGCCACGATCAGGCGTGTCACCCCGGCTTCGGCCCAACGATCGGCGTCGGCCCGCGACTCGACCGGACCGCCCACCACGATCTCGAATCCGTCGAGCGTGCGACCGCGTTCTTCGAGCAGGCCGCGCAACGTCGCGATGGGTGCGGGGACAGACTCGACCGTGTGGGTGATGCCCACCCAGCCGTCGCCGAGTCCGGCCGCGCGCCGCAGCGCGGCGGGCGACTCGCCGCCGACGAGGATCGGCGGCCACGGCCGCTGCACCGGCTTCGGCTCGAACACGACGTTCTCGAACGAGAAGTATTCGCCGTGGTGTGTCACCTCGGCCTCGGTCCAGAGTCGTTTGCACACGGCGATGCACTCGTCGACCCGGCGACCTCGCGTCGAGAAGTCGAGCTGCGTCGCGTCCCACTCCTCCTCGAGCCAGGACGCGCCGATCCCGAACACGGCGCGGCCGGCGCTTACGATGTCGAGGGTCTGCACCGCACGCGCCGCGACGAACGGGTGACGCAGCCCGATGTTGTAGACGTGCGTCGCGAGCCGGATCCGTTCCGTCGCGCCGGCCAGGAATCCCAGGTAGGTGAAGGCGTCGAAGACGGGCGTCTCGGGCGGTACCGGCGGATGGGTTTCGCCCGCGAGGGGCGAGCCCGACATCTGCCGCGGCAACACGAGGTGCTCGGGGAGCCACACCGACTCGAAGCCGAGCCGGTCGGCTTCGCGCGTCACCTCCAGGTAGAACGCGGGGTTGAGTCTCCCGAGTGCGACACCGAAATCCACCAGAACACGCTCCCGATCCAAAGGCCGGCGGCCGGTGGTGATTCTGTCGCGGATCTCCAAGCCCGCGCCCGAAGTCGGGGCGTGAGTCCGTGAGCGCTCGCTGACCTACCGTAAACCGGGTGCGGGAGTCGGGGACGAGTGGAGGCGTGGAGGACTCCTCGACGACCCGACCGCGTCTCCCGTGACACCGACTCGAGCACGGTCTTCGTCGCCACGCGTCGTCGAACATGACCCAACCTTGCGCGACCGCGGACTCTCCGAAGACCATCCTCGGAACCAACCCACGGTGTGAGCGGCGCGCGGTGCGGCCTTGCAACTCGAGTGGCAATCCGTCACAGAGAATGCACAGAAGCACTTCGGTTCGTGGGTGGCGGTTCGCTACAGCGCGTATGTCCGTACGAGGCGGAGTACCGCCGCTGCGTCGGGGCCGGTGCCGACCAAGGCGGTCGCGCTGGGGTCGACGCGCCGGGCGGCGACGTCGCAGAACTCGGCGGCGGAGCCTCGAATGGTCGTGACCGCGGGCGGGTCGGGGTCGAAGCGCCACTGTTCGCCGCTCGGCCCGACCAAGTCGAGCGCGACCGCGCCGTGCATCACTGCGCCGTCGCGCTTGAACGCGTAGGGGAGCGTCCGCCAGGCGAGCCGCGCGATGTGGCGCAGCCGATCAGTCGGCGCGAGGTCGACGCCGAGGGCCGAGGCGATGTCGCCCGTGTGGATCCAACATTCGGAGAGCCGGGTCGCGGCGAGGGTGTGCAGCGAGAGTTGGCCCGAGACCCACGTGACGCGCTGATGAGGATCACCGGCGTCGAACGCGGCTCGCATCGCCTTCGACGCGGCGTGCCACCGCTGTCGTATCGCCTCGCCGCCCGCAGCCCGGTCGGCATCGACTTGCGCGGCGGCCGCGTCGTCGACCGTGACGGTCTGGCGTTCGCCGTCGCTGAGGAACCCGTGGCTGTACCCCTCGAATTCTCCGACGGTGGTTGCGGTCGCGAGTTCGTCGGTCACGGCGAGGTGTACGAGCACGGAGGCGACGTCCCAGCCCTCACACGGGGTGGGACGTTCCCAGTCGTCGCCGGTGCACCGGTCGACCAGTTCGGCGAGTTCGGCGTGTTGCGCAGCCAGGGCAATCAGGATGTCATGCACAGCGCGAGGTTACGGCTTGGGTACATTGCGCCGTGACCTCAGATGTAAACCCGAGCCATGAGTGAGCTCGGACCGCTCGGTCCGCTCGACGAGTTGCTCGCCCACCAGATCGTCGACACCTTCGCGACGGTCTCGCAATCGGATCGCTCGTGGACCGAGAAAATCTGTGCGATGGCCGCCGCGCGCGACGGCTCGCTGTCCCTGGGTTTCGGACTTGGCAAGTACCCGAACCGCGGTGTGATGGATGCGTATGCGGGCGTGTCGAGCGGTACGCGACAGTGGACGGTGCGCGCCAGCCGCGAGCTGGGCGCCGGCGACACGACCACGGTTGGGCCGATCCGATACGAAGTGCTCGAACCCATGCAGCGCGTTCGGTTTGCGCTCGGCCCCAACGACGCGCAGCCCGTCTCGTTCGAGTGGATCTTCGAGGGCGCGGTCCCGGCGGTGCTCGAACACCACGAAGTGCACCGCGCGCGCGACGGGCGCCGGGTCGACGCGGACATCGCGCGTTATCACCACATCGGCACCGCGCACGGTTGGATCGACGTCGACGGCGCGCGTACAGAGTTCACCGACGAGACGTGGGTCTCCACCCGCGACCATTCGTGGGGTGTTCGCTACCAAGTTGGTGTTCCGGTCGCCGACATCGCGCCCGCACCGGCGCCGACGAGTGTCGCCACGACCGTGATCTGGTCGCCGATACTCATGACCCGGGCGGACGGTACGCATTACGGGCTCCACACGTACTACCAACGGCACGCCGTCGGCGACTGGCATCGCATCGAGCTCCAGGGCGGCTTCGAACATGCCGACGGACGACGCGAGCCGTACGCCGCGCTTGTTCCCGAACTCGACGTCGACCCCGTGAACCGGCGCCTGCGCGGCGGCGTGTTGCGCGCGACAATGAGCGACGGTACGGCTCGCCACCTCACCCTGACCGCGCTTTCGGCTACCGGCTTTCATCTCGGTGCCGGGTTGTACTTCGGTTTCGACGGGCATTGGCACGGCGAGTGGCGCGGTCGGGAGCACGTGGATGGCGAGTACATCGCCGACTGCACCACGTACGAAGAGGCGCGGCGTCTGCATCAACTGCGCGATTGCATCGTGCGGGTCGACGATCCGGTCGGCGGTGGCGTCGGCGTCGGCAACCTCCAGAGCATCGTCGCGGGGCCGCATCCGGATCTCGGCCTCGACGAACAATCATCGTTCATGTAATGGACAGCCCGCCGCAGACGTTTTCCGAGTTGGTGTTGCGGCGCGCCGACGACGACAGCGACGGGCTCTTCTACGAGGACCGGCACTGGTCGTGGCGTGAGGTCGTTGCAGAAGCGCGCGTGCGCGCCGAACTCCTCGCCCGACTGCGGAGCCCGGGACCGTTTCACGTCGGCGTGCTCCTCGAGAACGTCCCCGAGTTCGTCTTCCTGTTGACGGGCGCCGGGTTGGCGGGCGCCACCGTCGTCGGGATCAATCCGACCCGCCGCGGCGCCGAACTGGCGCGCGATATCAACCACACCGACTGCCGGCTGATCATCACCGACGGTTCCATGCGGCCCCTGCTCGACGGAATCCCGCTCGATCTCCCGGCCGAACGCATCCTCGACATCGAGAGCCCGGCGTACGCCGGGCTGCTCGCGAACGCGACCGACGCTGTCGCGCGCGGTGAAGCGGTCGTCCCCGCGGCACCGGATCCCGAAACGCTGTTCGCGCTGCTGTTCACGTCGGGCTCGACGGGCGCGCCCAAGGCGGTGCGGATGACGCAAGGACGCGCGGCGCGCGCGGTTGCCAACCCGATGTTCGCATCCGGCGACGTGCTCTACTGCGCGATGCCGCTGTATCACGGCAATGCGCTGAACGCGAACCTGTTCCCCGCGTTGCGGTCGGGGTCGGCGATCGCGCTCCGCCGCAAGTTCTCGGCGTCGGGGTTTCTACCCGACGCGCGGCGTTACGGCGTGACGTTCTTCAATACCGTCGGCCGTGCGCTCAACCACGTCCTCTCGACGCCGGAGAGCGACGACGATCGACATCATTCGATCAAGTATGTGCTGGGACCGGAGTCGGCGCCCGCCGACGTGCGTGCGTTCCGCGAACGTTTCGGGGTGCCGGTGTTCGAGGGCTACGGATCGAGCGAGAACGCGATCCAGATGTATCCCGATCCGTCGCTGCCGAAGGGCTCGCTCGGGCGCCCGCTTGATGGCATCGACGTCGTTGTCCTCGACTCGGAGACGACCGCAGAGAAACCGCGTGCGCGTTACGACGAGCACGGAAAGCTGCTGAACGCGAGCGATGCGATCGGCGAACTTGTCAGCCGCAACGCGACGTCGCGCTTCGAGGGGTACTACAACAATCCCGAGGCCGACGCCGAGCGCACCCGCAACGGCTGGTACTGGTCGGGCGACCTCGGCTACCGCGACGAGAACGACGTGTTCTGGTTCGCGGGCCGCAACGCCGACTGGATTCGCGTCGACGGCGAGAACTTCGCGGCGGCGCCCGTCGAACGCATCCTGGCCCGGTTCCCGGGTGCCGACGGTGTCGCCGTGTACGCCGTTCCCGACAGCCGCACCGGCGACCAGGTGATGGTTGCGATCGAGATGCTCGCGGGGCACACGTTCGAGCCCGACGCGTTCGCGACCTTCCTCGGTGGACAGCGCGACCTCGGCACCAAGTGGGCGCCGCGCTACGTGCGGGTGGTCGACGAGCTCCCGGTCGGCGCGACGAACAAGATCGACAAGCGGCCGCTGCGGGCCGAACGCTGGGAGACGACCGACCCACTGTTCCGGCGCGCATCGCGCTCCGAGAGGTACGCGCGCTTCACGGCCGAAGACGCGGTGGCGCTGCGCGCCGAGTTCGAGGCCAACGATCGCGGCAACCTGCTGACCTAACGCACGAGGTCGACGTCTACATATCAGTCTACTCTGGTGTAGACTGATATGTATGAGCACGACAATACGGGTGAGTGAGCAAACTCGAGAGCGGTTCTCGCGGCTGGCCGAGGCGACCGGGCGGCCGATGACCCAGCTTCTCGACGAGGCCGTGGATGCGCTCGAACGGCGCGTGTTCTTCGACCAGCTCGCGGCACGGTACGACGAACTCCGGGACGACCCCGAGGCGTGGGGGGAGATCGAGGCCGAACGCGCGCTCGAGAGTCGTGCGCTCCCTGATCGGTCGGCGTGACCGCCCGCCGCGGCGAGGTCTGGCTGATCGACTTCGGTGCACCGGTCGGGTCCGAACAGGGGGGCCGGCGCCCCGGTGTCGTCGTCTCCGCCGACCGGCTGAACGAGAGCCGCGCCGGCGTCGTCATCGTCGTGCCCTGTACCACGACACGACGCGGGCTTCCATCGCACATCGAGATCGAGCCGGGACGGTCGGGGCTCGACGAGACCAGCTACGCGAAATGCGAGGACATCAAGTCGGTTTCGGAGCAGCGTCTCGTTGCCCGGCTCGGCGCGGCCGGCGACGAGGTTCTGTTCGCGACCGCTCGAGCACTCCGGTTTCTGCTCGACTTCTGATCACCGCGTCGCGCCGGTCAACGTGACGGGGAGTCGCCGCGGGCCGTTGGCCCAGAACACCGGCACCGGTTCGCGTCGGTACTGCTCGTCGACGAGCGCGTGGTCGACGCGGTCCAGGAACACCTCGAGCGCGACTCGGCCTTCGAGGCGTGCCAACGACGCGCCCGGGCAAACGTGCGGGCCGCCACCGAACGCAAGATGGTCTCGCGCGCTCGGGCGGTCGAGCCGGAACTCGTCGGGGGCGTCGTGGGCGCGCGCGTCGCGGTTGGCCGATGCGAGACCGAAGGCAACCTTGACGCCGGCGGGGATCGTGACACCCTCGACCGTCACTTCCCGGAGGCAATCGCGCATCAGCACGTGGATCGGCGAATCGTGGCGCAGCGACTCCTCGACCACGATCGGCACCAGGTCGCGCTCGGCTCGCAGTCGAGCAAGGAGGGCGGCGTCGCTGCACACGGTCTCGAGCATGTTCGCGATCAGGTGCCGCGTCGTCTCGTTACCCGACATGAGTAAGAAGGCGAGTTGCGTGCGCATCTCGAGATCGGTGAGCCGCTCGCCGTCGACTTCGGTGGCCATGAGCCGCGTGACGAAGTCATCCGGTGGATCGGCCGCGGCTTTGCGTTCGGCGATCATCGCGTCGAGGTACGCCGTGAACTCGGGCGCGACACCGGCCAGACCCTCGCCGTCGACCCCGTCCTCGCGGCGGTTCTTCGTCGCGTAGCTCGACTGCACGACCACGTCGGACCACTCGGCGAAGCGGGCGTGATCGGCCGGATCGACGCCGAGCAGGTGCGCGATCACGGTGGCCGGGATCGGCGTCACGTAACCCGCGACAAGGTCGCCACCGCCCCGCGCGACGAGCGGGTCGAGCAGCTCGTTGCAGAGGCCACGGACGAACGGTTCCACCCGGCTGATGCGATGCTGCGCGATCGCCGAGTTGATGATCCGGCGGATCTTGCCGTGGCGCGGTTCGGGGATCTCGCTAATGAGTTGTTCCTCCGGTGGCACCACGACGCCCGCGACCCGAAAATTCGCCTGGAACACGTCGATGGCCTTTGTCGCGGCCAGCACGTCGTCGTGACGGGCGAGGTAGTACGCGCCCGACGCGGTCCGCGACACCGGGCATGCATCGCGCAAGCCGGCGAAGAGGTCGTAGGGCACACCGGCCGAAGCATCGAGCGGGTCGGCAGCCATCGCCGGAATGTTCCCACAGGCGCAGTCGCCGCGTCCTTACGAACCGGCCGCAAGACCCCGCGCCCGGAGCCGGAACCAGTGCACGCTCACGGCCAGCACCCATGCCGGGAGCGCGAAGAACGCCCCCCCGCCGGTTCCTCCGAACAGGAAGAGAAATGCGGTCACGACGAAGCCGAACCAACCGAGCCACCGCGGGAACGAAGCTGATCGTCGCCCCGCAACCGTCGCGGCCGCGACCACGACTCCTGCCGCCCACATGCCGAAGAGTGCGAGCACGACGTAACCGAGTTGCGGGAGGACCGCTTGTCCCGTCCCGAACGGTGCATCGTCTGTCAGTTCGGCGAAGGTCAAGGTGACGGGCACCGTGACGAGAGCAGCAGTGCCGACGAGCAGCAGCGCGACGAACACGATCCCCGAACTGAACATGACGTTGGGCAGGGTTGGCGAACGTGTGTCGTGCGGTTGGAGCCATTGGCGCAGGTGGTGAAGGAACCAGACGAAGACGAACGCCGACGCCGCGAGCAGAGCCCCGCCGACGATATTGCCGACACGGTTGGCGGAGCTCGCGAAGTAGGCAGCGAACGTGGCGTCCGAATCGGCGAAGGATCCGAGGAGGTCGCCGAGGGGTATGACGCCGCCGACGAACAGGACGACGAAGCCGACGCCGCTGAGTGCCGCACTGCGTTCCGGCGTGATCAGTTTGTCGTCCATCGGGCGAGGTTACGGCCGGGCGCACCCATTAGGTTGCCGGTGCGTGGACTTTGGTGCTCACCTCCCGCTGATGGACTTCGGCGGTCATCCGTACCGCCTCGATCATCTCGTCGCGTACACCAAGGCGGCGGCGGAACTCGGCTTCGGCGCCCTGTCGGTGAACGACCACATGGTCTTCTCGGTGCCGTGGCTCGACGGCCCGGTCGCGCTCGCCGCGGTGATGGAGCACACCGGGGAAATGACGCTGGCGACGACGGTCGCGCTTCCAGTGGTGCGCGGACCCATACCCGTCGCGAAGGCGCTGGGCGCGATCGACCGGCTGTCCGGGGGACGGCTCGTTGTCGGAGTAGGTCCGGGTTCGTCGCAGGCGGACTACGACGCGGTCGGTCTCGACTTCTCGGACCGCTGGCCACGGTTCGACGAGTCGATCGGCGCGCTCCGCGCATTGTGGCGCGAAGACAGTCCGCCGTTCGTCGGCCGCTTCTATTCGACCGAGGGTGTTTCGTTGGAGCCCCGGCCCGCACAACCGTCCGGCCCGCCGATCTGGGTTGGAAGTTGGGGTTCCGACGCGGGGCTTCGTCGTGTGGCGCGTCTCGCCGACGGCTGGCTGGCGTCGGCCTACAACACGACCCCGGATCTGTTCGGCGCCGCGTGGCAGACCCTGCGTGCGAAGCTGCGCGATCACGGCAAGGTTGCGGAGACGTTCCCGAACGCGCTGGCGACGATGTGGTGTTACATCACCGACGACCGCGCCGAAGCGGACCGGATCATCAGGGAGCGGGTCGTTCCGACGGTGCACCGGCCCGAGGACATGCTCCGCGAACGTCTCCCGATCGGTCCCGCCGAGATGTTCGCCGAGAAGTTGACCGCATTCGCGAAGGCCGGCGTGCAACGCGTCTTCATTTGGCCGGTCGCCGACGAGGTGCAACAGCTCCACCGCTTCTGGAACGAAGTGCGCCCGCTCGTCGCCGGCAGTGCTGACGAGTAGCGTCCTGCATTCGGGCGCGCCGTCGGATTCCCGTGGCATGCAAGCCGCTACGATGCCGGGCCCTGCGACCGGTACACAGCCCGAGGTCGCGACGCCCTTGGAGCCCCGATGACCGCGGTCGGCAGCGAGATGTCTCGGCCGCGCCGCTTGCTCGTGATCTTCCTCGTGAGCT
>JANNHK010000499.1:0-3967 GCA_031404355.1 Actinomycetes bacterium | reverse complement strand
GGCGAGGTCGCCGCCGAGTACCGAGACTTCTACGGCGAGCACGCCTACGACGAGCAGGGCAACTACATCGGCCCCGACTACCACGGAGCGGAAGGCGAGGCGCCCCCTGGCGCCCCCGAGGGTGCACCGGTGGCCCCGCCGGAGGGTGGGGACGACGCGGCCGGGGAAGTGGCAGCCGAAGGCAGTGACGCCGAGGTGCCGACCGCGGCCCCCGCCGCCGAGGTTGCCGCACCTCCGGCTCCCGCCGCCGAGGTTGCGGCGCCCGACGCGGAAGCCGCACCCGAGGCCTGAGCCTCTCGAACTACGCGAGAACGGATTTCGCGCGGCGCGCGAAATCCGCCTCGCGGAACGCGGTTGCAACTCGAGTGCCTGGTGTTGCCACCGGCGGGCCTGTTGGGCCTGTTGCACCTGAGATTCCACCTAGTACCATTTATCGCGCGCTACGGGGCCGAATGGCCCACTTGTTGTGCACGGAGTGTGTTCTGTACGTTGTAGGCGTAGGCCCCGCAGGAAGCACATTTCGGGCTTTCAGCGGGCTGCTCTGCATGGAAGCGGAGTCATGTTCCGAAGCGCACCGGGCGGGCGTCTTTGGTGCGGGCAAGGGGGAGCTAGGTGCGTAACTGGCGTGTAGTCACCGCGATCGCGGCCGTGGTATTGGCGGTGCTCGCCGGGGTACTCGTCTGGCAGTACGTCGACGAAGCCGACGAACGGGCAGAGGAAGAACAAGCACCGGAAGAAGTCTTGGTCGCGGCGGCGGACATCGCGCGCGGCACTGAGACGTCGCCCACGGCGGATAGCGCGTCGGAAGACAGCGACGACGACGGTGACGACGACGACACCAGCTCGGTCAACGAGGCGCTCTTCGAGACCGTCGAGTTCCCGGCCGACGACGTCCAGCCCGACTGGCTGCGGCCCGACGACTTGGAGACGCTCGAAGGTTTGGTCGCATCGGCCGACATCCCGAAGGGGCTACCGATCGTCCTCGACCAGTTCGTCGAACGCGGCACCATCGACGGCTTCGACGGCATCGTCGCCGACGGCAAACAGGCCATCACGATCAGTGTCGACGAGAGCCACGGCGTTGCCGGCTTCGTGCTGCCGGGAGACTCGGTCAACGTGCTGCTCACGCTCGAAGTCGGGGACCTCGCGTCACAGAGTGAGGACGCTACGGTCACGGCGTTCCTCGTACCCGGCCTGAAGGTGCTGGCTGTGGGTCAGACCACCGAGTTCGGCAACGAGTCGACACCGACCTACAGCACGGACACGAACGGCGACGGCGAGGTCAACACGGAGGACGACCCCGACGAGACGCCGGCCGAGACCGTACGCAGGGGCCTCCTCACGCTCGAGGTCAACCCTCGCCAGGCCGAGCAAATCGCGCACGCAAACGTCGCAGGCACGATGTACCTCAGCCTCAACCCAGACGGGTTCGACGCCGCGACATTCCAGAACCCCGAAGAGATCGTCGAAGCGATCAACCTGTTCGACCAGGACCTCCCAAGGGTTCGCGAGGCGCTCGAACTCCTTGCCCAAGCGCAGCAGCAGGGCTAGGGCGAACCAATGATCGGAGCGCAGCCGATGGGGACTCCCGATACGGCGCCGAATCGATTTCATGTGGTGTCGGTGGAACCGGACGAACGGTTCCGCACGCGCATGACCATCGAGTTGGCGGGTATCGCACCGGCACCACTACTCAGCATCGAAGACGTCGTGCAGTCGATTGCGCCCGATGAGCCCACCGTCGTGCTCCTCGGCCCGTCGTTCGCGACTGATACCGGCTTGGGTCAGGCGCAGCGCATCTCGCGGGGGTTCCCCGAGGTCGGCCTGGTGTTGCTCGCCGACGAACTCACGCTCCCGTTGTTGCAGCAGGCGCTGCGCATCGGCGTGCGCGATGCCGTCACGATCGACAGCGGCGAATCTGCGATCCGCCAGGCGATCGCGCGGGTCGGCGATGCCCTCGCCGCGATTGCGAACCGCGCCGCGGTTTCCGAACCGGAGACGCGCGGCCGCGCGGTCGTGGCCTTCTCGACCAAGGGCGGCGTCGGCAAGAGCGTCGTCGCGACCAACCTGGCCGTCGCGCTCGCGATGGAACACCCGGGTCGCGTCGTGCTCGTCGACTGCGACCTCCAGTTCGGCGACGTTGCCGTCTTGCTCGGGGTTCCGCCACTCCACACGACCGTCGACGCGGCCCAGACCATCGACTCCGCCGACCCCGACCTGATGGATGCACTGCTCGGCACCCACGAATCGACCTCGCTGCGCGTACTGTGCGCGCCCGTCGAACCGTCGGCCGGTGAAGCGATCCGACCCGAAACCATGGTTTCGATCATCCGCCTGCTGCGCTCGATGTTCGACTTCGTCATCGTCGACATGCCGCCACAGTTCAACGACGTCGTGCTCGCGCTGCTCGAGGAGGCCGACGATGTCCTCCTCGTCGCGAGCATGGACATTCCCAGCATCAAGAACTTGAAGGTCGGGATGCAAACGCTCGACCTGTTGTCTATCGCCGGGTCGAAGTTGCGCCTCGTGCTCAACCGCGCGAATGCACGCGTCAACCTCGACATCGCCGACGTAGAGCGTGCGTTGGGGGTCACCGCCGAGTTTCGGATTCCATCCGACATCTCGGTGCCGCAGTCCGTGAACCGGGGAGTGCCCGTAGTCGCCGACCGACCTCGGTCGGCCGCGGCGCTGGCACTTCGCCGGCTCGCGGAAACGATTGATGCACTCGGGCGCTCGGCGCGAGCCGAGACCGAGAACGAGCCGCGTCGCCGCGCCTGGCGTCGTAGCGAATAGCAGAGGGGGAGGCAGACACGATGTCGCAGCAATATTCGCGCTGGCAGGACTTGCAGCGATCACCCTCGTCGACACGTTCGTCACAGCTGGAGGAGCTGCGACAGAGCGTGCACCAGTTCGTGATCGGCGAAATCGGGCCGATGCTCGCCGACCACGGGATCGAAGAGCACGAACTTCGTCGTCTTGTACATGAGGCGGTGCACACGTCGCTCACCGAGCAGGGCATCGCGCTGTCGGGTGCCGAGCGCGCGCAACTCATCCAGGACATCACGGATGACGCGCTCGGTTACGGCCCGATCGACCGGCTCATTCAGGATCCGGGCATCACCGAAGTCATGTGTAACGGCCCGAAGCACATCTTCATCGAGCGGCGCGGCCGCATCGAGCGCACTGACGTCGAATTCGTCGACGAAGGGCACCTGCGCCGCACGATCGACAAGATCGTCTCGCAGGTCGGACGGCGGATCGATGAAAGCACGCCGATGGTCGACGCCCGCCTCCCTGACGGTTCTCGTGTCAACGCCGTCGTCCACCCGGTTGCGCTCGGCGGACCGTTCCTCACCATCCGTAAGTTCGCGAAGGACCCGTACACGGTCGGCGACCTCATCTCGTTCCAGACGCTGTCGCCGCAAGTCGCGCACTTCCTCGACGCGTGTGTACGTGGCCGGCTGAACACCGTCATCTCAGGTGGTACCGGTACCGGGAAGACGACGTTGCTCAACGTGGTCTCGCAGTTCATCCCCGACGAGGAGCGGATCATCACCATCGAGGACGCGAAGGAGCTTCGACTGCACCAGGAGCACGTGTGCTCGATGGAGTCGCGCCCGCCGAACATCGAAGGCGTCGGCGAGGTGAAGATCCGCGACCTGGTCCGCAACTCGCTGCGTATGCGGCCCGACCGGATCATCGTCGGTGAGGCCCGAGGCGGCGAAGCGCTCGACATGCTCCAGGCCATGAACACGGGCCACGACGGTTCGCTGACCACGATTCACTCGAACGCGCCTCGCGACACGCTTTCCCGTATCGAGACCATGACGCTGATGGCGGGCATGGACCTTCCGATCCGCGCCGTGCGGGAGCAGATGGCATCGGCGCTCGACGTGATCGTGCACCTCGGCCGCATGCGCGACGGTTCGCGTCGAGTCACGAGCGTGACCGAGGTCATGGGCATGGA
>JANNHK010000498.1:0-3088 GCA_031404355.1 Actinomycetes bacterium | reverse complement strand
GACGACGGGTAGTCGCGGAACCAGAGGACGAACTCGCCCGCACCGGCGTCGACGTAGCCCTGAACCTTCTCGGCGACCATCTCGACCGTACCCACGAAGTTGTTGCGCACGTACTCGTCGTGCGGGTCCCCGCCCCAGAGCGAACCGCCGCCCGGCGAGTCGAGCCAGGCCTGCATGTCGGCTTCGGTGTCGAACAGGCGGCAGTCGGGGCCGTGGGTGCGCACGACGCTGTCGAAGTCGCGGCCGATCTCGTCGCAGTACTGGCGCAACAGGTTCGACTTGTGCACGAAGCTGTCGAGGTTGGCCTGCCAGTTCGTCTTGTCCGCGTGCTTCGCCTCGATCCGCAGCGTGACTTTCTCGCCGCCGCCCCCGACCCAGATTTCGGGCAACTGCTGGATGGGTTTCGGGTCGCAGTACGCGCCGTCGAACGTCAGGTGCTTGCCCTGGTACGTGACGGTCTCCTCGGTCCAGAGGCGTTTCACGACTTCGAGCGTCTCTTCGAGGATCTGGAGGCGCACACCCGGTCGCGGGAACGGGTAGCCGTACGCCTGGTACTCGCGCTCGTACCACCCCGCGCCGAGCCCGAGGATCAACCGGCCGCCGGAGTACACGTCGACGCACGCGGCCTCCTTGGCGAGCAACCCCGCGTTGCGGTACGCCGCGCACGTGACGAGCTGACCCAACTTGATCGTCTCGGTGTGCTGCGCGAGCGCCGACAACAGCGTGAACGCCTCGAACATGTGCGTTGCTTCGCGCCGCGGCACCGTCTCGACGTGGTCGTACACCCAGAGGTGGTGGTAGCCGACGCGCTCGGCAATCTGCGCGATCTCTTTCGTGCGCGTCCACGCGTCGGCCGCACCCCAACCGGTGTACTCGAGCTTCCACCCCTGCGGCGCGAACGCCCCGAACCGAAGTTCCGTCATCTATCGAGTTCTTTCATATCCCACCATTGGACTTCGACCATCATGGGGAGCAGGTAGCGGATGTAGATGCTCGTGATCGCGAGCATGCCGTGGTCGTCGACCTTCTTGTCGATGATCTCGACCCGGTCGTCGCGTTCCTTCCACGCCTGCGCCCGCCGCAAGATCTCGTCGAGTTCGGCTTCCTCACCGACCGAGATACCCCAGTGGTCGAGCCGGGCACACGTCATCGGCGGATCGTCGGCAATGAGGAACAAGAACTGTTCGAGCGCGTGCACCTGGAACACGAGCCGGTACCGGTCCTGCGTCATCGTCGGAAGCTCGATGAACCCGAACACGTCGTCGTAGAACGCGACGAGATCCGCACGGTTCTTTTCGTCGAGCAACTCGGGCGGCAGACTCATCGCCACGTGGTTGATACGCGGCTTGCGCGAGCCGAACTGCGGACCACCCGATGTCGGAAGCGTGTTGGCTGACGTCATGTCGACACCCCTGTTCGCGGAACCACCATCACCTTCGCCGCGAGCCCGCCTTCGTGCAGGCTGATCGCGGCGTCGAGCAATCCGTCGAGCGGCACATCGTCGGCTTCGACGAGCACGTCGAGCGGCACCTTCCCCGACGCGAGCAGCGCGAGCGCGCGCGGGAACCCGTCGTGGTCGTACACGAACGCGCCGGTGATGACGAGTTCGTTCAACAAAATGCGGTTGTTGTCGAACTTCGGGCGCCGGATGCCGGCACCGACGAGCACCAGCGTTCCGGCCCGCTTGAGCTGGGCCAACCCGACTTCCATCGCCAGGTTGCTGCCCGAGCACTCGAGCACCACGTCGAACGGTTCGTCGACCATGTCGTGCGGCATGGCGGGCGCCTGGAGTTCGTCGGGGTGCACCGCCCGCGCGCCGAGCCGTTCGCACAAGGCGCGGCGGCGCTCGTGCGGCTCACTCACGACGATGTCGTCGATGCCCTGCGCCTTCAGCGCCGCCACCGACAGGAACCCGATCGGGCCGCCGCCGGTGACGAGCCATCGGGTCCCGGGCCGGGCGCCTCCGCCTTGGGTGATGCCGTGCAGCGCGACCGCCATCGGCTCGGTGAGCGCGGCGTGCTTCAGCGCGAGGCCGTCGGGAACGCGCAGCATTTGTGACGCGCGCATCTTCTTGTAGCCCGCGAACGCGCCCTGCCAGCCCCCATCATCGTCGTCGGGGTCGTCGCCGACGCGCCCGCGCTCGATGCAGAGCGACGTGCGGTCGGCCAGGCAGTACTCGCAGCGCCCGCACTTGGGTGACGGCCCGCCGACGATCTCGTCGCCGACCTTCCACTCGGTGACGTCACTTCCGACCGCGGCCACCGTGCCGCTCCACTCGTGGCCTTCGATCGCACCTTCTCGGCCGCCCCATTCAACGAGGAAGTGCAGGTCGGACCCGCAGATGCCGCAGTGACTGACCTCGACGAGCACCTCGTCGGAGTCGAGTTCGGGGAGCGGGACGTCTTTGACCTCGACGGCGCGCAAGCCCATGAACACGGCAGCGGGCATCGTGGCGGGAAGTTCGGGCATGCCCCTCAGGGTCGCCCGTACCTGACACGCACGTCAAGGTTCGACAGTGACCAGGTATTACTCGACCGCCGAAAGGTCGACGACGTCGATGCCACACGGCTTCCACGTCCCGCCCTCTTCGAGCATCCGGATCTCGAGCGTGAACTCGGAATCAGGCCCGCGCACCGTGTAGCGCACCCGCATGAAGCGGTCGCCGTCAGAATGGCGCTTCGTGTTCCGCCAGATGTGCGAGAGCGTCTCCTCACCCTCGCGCTCGCGGAAGTACTCGTCGAAGCCGGTCCAGTTGCTCGGAGCGTCGCCGGCCACCACCTCGGCGCACATGGATGCGGTCGCGGATTCGTACTCGTGCGCGAGGACCAGCTCGACGAAGGGGTCGGCCGCGCGTTTCGCCGCGCCGGGTTCGTCGAACTTGGTCGCGACGAATCCCGAACCGAGCGCGGCGACCCCCAGGCCGGCGACCATCGCGCCCATGATCAGCGGCCGCCACCGGTTGCGGCGCGGCGCGTCCGAACCGCTCCGGGGCCGGAGCCCGGGGAAACCCAACTGCATGGCTCTTCCTCGGCATGGGGACGGGGCCCTGAAGGCGCCCGTGCGCGAGACTGCGACCCATGGCTGACCT
>JANNHK010000497.1:0-15274 GCA_031404355.1 Actinomycetes bacterium | reverse complement strand
CGCTGCTCTACCTGTACTACAAGTCGGGCGGCAGCTTTTCCCTTTACCTCGGAATCCGTCACCGAGGGCCACCCCGACAAGATGGCCGACCAGATCAGCGACTCGGTACTCGATGCCGTGCTCGCCGAAGATCCGTACGGGCGCGTCGCGTGCGAGACGATGGTCACGACCGGCCTGTGTGTCGTCGCCGGCGAGATCAGCACCAAGGCGCACATCGACATCTCCCGGCTGGCGCGCGACACGATCTGCGAGATCGGCTACACCGACGCGAAGTACGGCATCGACGGCAAGACGTGCGGCGTCATCGTCTCGGTCGACGAGCAGTCGCCCGACATCGCGATGGGTGTCGACAAGGCGCTCGAACAGCGCGCCGGCGCGGGGGACCCGTACGACGAGGTCGGCGCCGGCGACCAGGGCATGATGTTCGGCTACGCGTGCAACGAAACCGACGCGCTCATGCCGATGCCGATCTGGCTCGCCCACAAACTCGCGTACCGGCTCACCGAGGTGCGCAAGCAGAAGATCGTCGACTTCCTGCGGCCCGACGGCAAGACGCAGGTGTCGATCGACTACGAGAACGGTGTGCCGAAGCGCTTGCAGACGGTGTTGATCTCGACGCAGCACGACCCCGGCATCAGCATCCTCGACGACCTGCGGCCCGCGTTGATCGAGCACGTCATTCGGCCGTCGCTGCCCGAGCAGTTCGCCGACGACGACTTCGAGATCTTCGTCAACCCGACCGGCAACTTCGAGTTGGGCGGCCCGCACGCCGACTGCGGCCTCACGGGCCGCAAGATCATCGTCGACACCTACGGCGGCATGGCCCGCCACGGCGGCGGCGCGTTCTCCGGCAAGGACCCGACCAAGGTCGACCGGTCCGCGGCGTACGCGGTGCGCCAGATCGCCAAGGCGGTCGTCGCGTCGGGTATCGCGCAGCGGTGTGAAGCGCAGGTCGCGTACGCGATCGGTGTCGCGCACCCGATGTCGATCATGGTCGACACGTTCGGTACGTCGGAGATCGCGTCGGACAAGCTCGAGGCGATGGTGCGCGACATCTTCGACATGCGGCCCGCGGCGCTCATCGAGCGACTCGACCTGCGGCGCCCCATCTACCGGCGCACCGCCGCGTACGGCCACTTCGGTCGCACCGACGGTGAAGGCTTCACGTGGGAGAACATCGACACGTACGCCGAAGAGCTGCGACGCGCGGCGGGGTAGTAACTCCCACGCGCGTTTGCCGCGTCGCACCCGACGTCACTGCCGTCGAGCGGGTCTTCGACTACACGGTTCCCGCTGAGTTCGGCGCGCTCGTACGCGTCGGGTCGATCGTGCGCGTCCCGTTGCACGGCCGCCGGGTGCGCGGGTGGGTTGTCGCGGACCATGTCGCGTCCGACGTCGAGGGGTTGCTCGCGATCCTCGCGGTCGCGTCCGATGGGCCGAGTCCCGACGTCGTGGCGCTGACCGAGTGGATCGCGCGCCGGTGGTGCGGGACGCGCGTTGCCGTGTTGCGGTCGGCGTCGCCGCCCAATCGGGTCGCGCCGGGCGGGGCGATCGCCGAGGTCGCGACCGGCCCGGGCTTCACGGCGACCGTGGTTCGCCATCCGCCGCTGCGCGACCGGCGCGCGCTCGTCGAGGGCATGCTCGCTCCGACCGGTTCGACGATCGTGGTCGTCGCCGACGGTGCCCGCGCCGGCGGGTTGGCCCGCACGCTGCGCACCGCCGGCCACAACGTCGCGTTGGTGCACTCCGACGAGTCCGACGCCCGGCGCACCGACGCGTGGCGGCGGGCCGCACTGGGCGCGTGTGTCGTCGTGGGTGGGCGTGTCGCCGCGCTCGCACCCGTACCCGACCTGGCCGCCGCGATCGTGGTCGACGACGCCGACGAAGCCCTCCAGGAGGAACGCGTCCCCACCTGGCACGCACGCGACGTGCTGT
This sequence comes from Actinomycetes bacterium, assembly GCA_031404355.1. Lineage (GTDB taxonomy): Bacteria > Actinomycetota > Acidimicrobiia > IMCC26256 > PALSA-610 > JANNHK01. The sequence continues at coordinate 13,339 of JANNHK010000497.1, read as the reverse complement.
TCGAACGGGCCCGGCGCGCGCAGGCGTCGTTCACCGTGCTCTCACCCGCGCCCACGGTCGAGGCGGCCGCCCTCGTCGGGGGCACCGTCGACGCACCGCCGCACGACGTCGAGGTATCGGGCTGGCCCCGCGCGCGCGTCGTTGACCGGCGCGAAGAGCCGCCCGGCGCCCGGTTGCTGACCGAGCCACTCGCGGCCGCGCTGCGCGACGCCCGGGGCCTCGCCGTGTGCGTGGTGAACCGGCGGGGCCGGTTCCGCCTGCTCGCGTGCGCCGCATGCCACGCGCTGCTGCGGTGGGACGAGGAGCGCCCGCGCATCTGCGACCAGTGCGGCGGCCAGAGACTCCGGGTGCTGCGCGCGGGCGTGACCCGCATCCGCGAAGAGCTCGAAGCACTCATCCCGGGCCGGCGGGTATTCGACGTCGACACCGACACCGGGGATCTCGCCCCCGCCGACATCCTCATCGGAACCGAAGCTGTGCTGCACCGCTCCGACGTGCGCCGGGCCCGCCCCGTGCTCGTCGCGTTCTTGGACCTCGACCAGGAACTATTCGCCCCTCGCTACCGCGCCGCGAGCCAAGCGCACTGGCTCGTGACCCGCGGTGCGCAGCTGCTCTCCGGTCGGCCGCGCGCGGAGACGCAACTGCTGCTACAGACCCGCGTCCCCGGCCACGAGGTCGCGCGTGCGGTCGCCACCGGGAACCCGCAGCTCGTGGCCGACGCCGAGACCGAGCGGCGCCGCGCGCTCGGCTACCCGCCGTTCGGAGCGATCGCCGAACTCGCCGGCCCCGACGCCGCGCTCACCGTCGCGGCCGACGCGCTCCGCTCGCTCTCGGTCACCGTGCACGGCCCGACCGACGGCCGCGCCCTCGTCCGTGCCCCCGACTGGGACACCCTCGCCGACCCCCTGGCTGCCGCCGTCCGCGCCGCCCGCGCGAGCGCCCCCGGCGCCCGCGTCCGAGTAGCAGTGGACCCACCCCGCATCTGACCCCCGACGATCCGAAATTGCGAAATGCGACGCCGGTTTTCGACGTCTCAGTTCGCAATTTCGGCTGGGTAGAATGGCGGGAGATATGGCGACGCACACGATTCGGATCTTCGGGGACCCGGTGCTGAAGCGCCCGGCCGCGCCCGTCACCGACGTCGACGGCGCGTTCGTGCAGGTCGTCGACGCGATGTACGAGACGATGTACGAAGCACCCGGGGTGGGGCTCGCGGCGACGCAGATCGGCGTGCAGCAACGGTTCTTCGTCTACGACATCGGTGATGGTCCGCATGTGCTCGTGAACCCCGAGGTCGTCGCGGCGACGGGGGAGTGGGAGTACGAAGAGGGCTGTTTGTCGTTGCCCGGGCTCGCGTTCGACATCGTGCGTCCGAAGCTCGTGACGGTGAAGGCGCAGGACCTCGACGGGAACGTCGTCGTCATCGAGGGCGACGAGTTGCTCGGCCGCGTGTTCCTGCACGAGATCGACCACCTCGACGGCGTGTTGATGCTCGACCGGCTCGAGAAGCGTGATCGCAAGCGGGCGATGCGGGATCTGCGCGAGCAAGGCATGGGGGTGCCGACCCCCGGGGGCCGGCGCCACGCCCTGTAGCGCGTGAAGTCAAGCCCGTGAGAGTTGCCTACTTCGGAACACCGGACGACGCGGTGGCGCCCCTCGAAGCGGTCGTCGCGGCCGGCCACGACGTCGTGCTCGTGGTCACGCAGCCCGACAAGCGCCGGTCGCGCGGAGCGGGCACCGATCCTTCGCCCGTGAAACAGGCCGCGGAACGGCTCGGGCTCTCGGTGCGGACACCGGCCAAGGCGCGCGAGGTCGTCGATAACGTGCAGGCCGGCGGCGCCGAGATCGGAGTCGTCGTCGCCTTCGGTCAGCTCCTTCCCGTGTCGCTGCTCGGAGCCACACCGCACGGCTTCGTCAACGTCCACTTCTCGTTGCTGCCGCGCTGGCGGGGCGCGGCACCCGTCGAACGGGCGCTCCTCGCGGGTGATTTCGAAACCGGGGTGTGCCTGATGGGCATGGAGGCCGGGCTCGATACGGGCCCGGTCTACGCCCGCGCCGTCACACCGATCGGGCCGAACGAGACGGCGGGTGAGTTGCGCGAACGGCTCGGCGCGCTCGGAACCCAACTGCTCGTCGCGCATTTGCCCACGATCTCCGGTGCGACGCCGGTGCCCCAGGAAGGCGAGCCGACGTACGCCGACAAGCTGACGGTCGACGAGTTCCGGCTCGACGCGCGGTGTCCTTCCGCCGACCTCGCCCGGCTCGTGCGCGCCGGGAACCCGCGGCCCGGCGCGTGGATGCGCGTGAACGGGCAGCGGCTCAAGGTCTTGCGCGCACGCGATCGCGACGGCCACGCCGACCCCGGCACCATCGACGCCGATGCGAATCTCGCAACCGCGACCGGTCTCCTCGCCCTCGAGGAAGTGCAGCCCGAGGGCAAGCACGTCATGGCCGGTCTCGACTGGCGGCGCGGCGTACGCGGCGACGCCCGGCTCGACACGTGAGTGCGCGCAGCATCGCCGTCGACGCGCTCGTCCGCGTCGAGGATGGCGCGTACGCGCACATCCTCGTACCGCAGCTGCTCACGAAGTCCGACCTCTCGTTGCGCGACCGCGGGTTCGTCACCGACCTCGTGTACGGCACGATCCGGATGCAGCGCGCGGTTGATCATCTCCTCGTGCCGGTGTCGGCCCGCCCGCTCGCGTCGCTCGACCCGCCGGTGCGGGCCGCGCTGCGCATCGGCGCGTATCAACTCCTCACCGGCGTCGCGGCCCACGCCGCGGTGGGGGAAAGCGTCGAGGTCGTCCCGCCGCACGCCCGCGGGTTTGCGAACGGCGTGTTGCGCGCGCTGGCGCGTACCGGTCCGCCGTTCAGCTGGCCGCCGGCCGACAGCATCACCGGCATCGCGGTGCGCACCTCGCACCCCGACTGGATCGCCGAGTTGTTCGTCAGCGAGTTCGGGCGCGCCGACGCGCTCGTCACGCTCGCGCTGAACGACGAACCGCCCCCCGTGACCCTGCGCGTCAACCCGATGCGCGCCGCGCCCCCCGACATCGAACGCGAACTGCTCGATCTGGGCGTCGAGGTCGAGCGGGGAACGCTGATGCCGGACGCGCTGGTGTTGCGCCACGCGGGCGACGTGGGCGGGTACGCGTGCGTGCGCGACGGTCGCGCCACGCCCCAAGACCAGTCGAGCCAGGCCGTCGTCGCGTTTCTCGACCCGCAGCCCGGTGAACGCATCCTCGACGTCGCCGCCGCACCCGGCGGGAAGGCAACCGCCGCCGCCGAGCGCATGCGCGACACGGGCATCGTCGTCGCCGGCGATCTGCACCCCGGACGCGTCCGCACCGTCGCGCGCGCCCGCAACCGCATCGGGCTCACCTCCGTCGTCCCGATCGTGGCCGACGGTCGCCGACTCCCGGTGCCGCCCGCGTCGTTCGACCGCGTGCTGCTCGACGCGCCCTGTTCCGGGCTCGGCGTGTTGCGCCGCCGCCCCGACGCCCGCTGGCGCATCGAACCCGACGACGTGCGCCAACTCGCGGGCCTCCAACGCGAACTGCTCGCGGCCGCAGCCGCGGCCGTGCGCCCCGGCGGCCGGCTTGTCTACGCGGTGTGCACGCTCGCGCCCGAGGAGACGCGAGCGGTCGAGGTCCCGCCCGGGTTCGTCGCGCTCGATCCGCCCGGCGCGCCCTGGCGCTCGCACGGAGCCGGTGCACTCCTCCTGCCTTCGGACGCGCAGACCGACGGCATGTTCGTCCTCGTCATGGGACGCTCCCGATAGCGTGTCGATTCATGGAGGCGGAATCATGAAGGTCGCGCCCTCGATTCTCGCCGCCGACTTCGCGCACCTCGCCGACGATGTCGCGCGCGTCGCCCCCGAATGCGACCTCCTGCACGTCGACTGCATGGACGGCCACTACGTGCCGAACCTGTCGATAGGTCCACCCGTTGTCGCGTCGCTCCGCCGCGCCACCGACCTGTTCCTCGACTGTCACCTCATGGTCGACAATCCGGGTGTGCTCATCGGCGCGTTCGCCGACGCGGGCGCCGACGGCTGCACGGTGCACGTCGAACTGGGCGACCCGACTGCGTTGCTCGACGAGATCCGTACGCTCGGCATGCGCCCCGGCCTGACGTTCGAACCGGCGACACCGTTCGAGGCGGTCGAGCCCTACCTCGACCAGATCGGCCTGCTGCTCGTGATGAGCGTCAAGACCGGGTTCGGCGGGCAGGCATTCATTCCCGAAGTGCTCGACAAGGTGCGGGCCGCGCGTCGCGTCATCGACGAGCGGGGCCTGGCCGTCGAGATCGAGATCGACGGCGGCATCAAGATCGACAACGCGCACCTCGCCGGCGCGGCCGGCGTCGACATCCTCGTGTCCGGCACCGGCGTGTTCGGCCGGCCCGACCCGGCCCAGGCGGTGCGCGAGATACGCGAGGCGGCCGAGGCCGCGCGCGTATGACCCAGCCCCGGGCCAAGGTGCTCACCGTCTCCGACGGCGTGGTGCACGGCACGCGCGACGACAAGAGCGGAGCCGCGCTGGTCGAACGGCTCGGCGCCGGGGGCTACGACATCGTCGACCACCGCGTCGTTGCCGACGGGGTCGACACCGTCGCCGAGGCGATCATCGCGATGAGCGACGACTTCGCCGGGCTCATCGTGTCGACCGGCGGTACCGGGTTCGGTCCGCGCGACCTCACTCCCGAAGGGACGCGGCTCGCGATCGAGCGCGAGGCGCCCGGCATCGTGGAGGCCATTCGCCGTGCGAGCGACGCGGGCGGGCGCGGGTTCGGCATGCTGTCGCGCGCGGTTGCGGGGACACGGGGCGAGGCCCTGATCTGCAACCTGCCGGGTTCCGCGAGCGGCGCGCTCGAAGGCCTCGACGTGCTGCTCCCGATCGCACCGCACGCGCTCGACCTACTGGCCGGCGGTCACCCGCACTAACCGCCGTTCGAGCGCGCGTGCGAGCGGCCGCCAGACGTCGGCCACCGGTCCCGAGCGCTGCGCAACCGCGAGAAGTCGCGCGCAGTGCAGCGCGTCGCACCATCGAAGCGCGTCGCGGTCGACGGGACGGAGCGCCGCGTATGCGTCGACGAACGAACGCTCCGTCTTCGCCGCGGCGCGACCGAGCACCCGGCGGGCGAAGCCGCTGACCCCCGGAAGCAGACCGAGGATGAGCGCGGTGCGCGCGACATCGAGTTCGGGCGGACCCACGGTCGCGAGTTCCCAGTCGACGACCGCGACAACGGCACCGTTCGCCACCAACACGTTCTTGCCGTGCAGGTCGCCGTGACAAATGACGTCGGTTGCGAACGGGGGACGGTGGGCGGCGAGCCACGCGACCGCCGACGGGTGCTGCACCGAGGCGAGCATCGTGTCGATGTCCAGCCGGGCGTCGAGTTCGGGCGGGTCCAACGCATGGAGGTCGGCCATGAGTCCGGCGAGCAGCGCCGGGATCGTGCGGAACAAGCGGGGGAGGCCAACGACACCGGCGGCGGCGAGTGGCGTCTTCCCGTCGACGTGGTCCATCACGATCACGGGCTTACCGAGCGGCGACGAATTGTTGGCTGCGAATCGGATGCGGGGCGCGGGGAACCCGGCGCGCTCGACGGCGGTCTGGATCGCGCACTCGCACGCGGCGCCGGCGTCGTCGACGAGGATGCGGGCGACGAGTTCGCCCCGCACGATGTCGGGCGCGTCGACGAGCGAGAACCGCACGAGTTGCGCGGAGTAGCCGCCCGAAAGCGGTATGGGTGAACGGTCGTACGTGAGGTCTTCGTCGCCGGTCAGCCCGCGCAGCGTCGCGAGCAGCGCGTCGTTCATGTCGCCGTCGAGCGAACCCACGCGGCGATCTCGTCGACGTCGATGGCGAGCGTAGTGTCGACGCTGCGCACGTGACTCCCGGGGATCGACAGCGCGTCGGCGTCCATGCGCACCCATTCGTCGAACATGTCGGCGCCGTACGTCAGGTCGAAGTGGCACGGGTGCCGGCGGCGCCCGAGGTAACGCTCCCGTGCGAGCCGGGGCGGGCATTCGCAGTGCACTTCGAAGATCGGTCCCGGCAGCGCAACGATGCGGTGCGCGAACGCGCGGTGGAAGAAGTTGTCGAGCACCGCACTGTTGGCCTCGGCCGCGAGCCGCCAGAACACCTCGGCCGACGCCGCGCCCAGCTTGCGGGACCACGCCAAATCACCCCGGCCCAGGGCGTCCCACAGCGTCTCCTTGATGCTGTCGCGGGCAAGGACGGGGAGGGAGAGGGCGGCCGCGAGGAGCGGCGCCAGCGTCGACTTTCCGCTCCCGGGCAAACCAGTCACAAGGACGTACACGGCCCGCAGTCTCGCGTGCTCTAAAAATGAAACACGTTGCATTTTTGGCCGGCCGCGGTAATCTTGACCCGTTAGTCAACAATGACAATTGAGCCCTCGGGGTTGGGTGAAAGTCCCGACCGGCGGTGAAAGCCCGCGAACGCACGGCCGCCAGTCGTGCGCCGACCAGGTGTAACTCCTGGGCCGACGGTAAGAGTCCGGATGGGAGAGGGCGACGCGGATGACGTGGACGCGCGCGACGCGGCTGCTCGTTGCGCGCACGCCTTGTGCCCTTGCCCCGGTGGCGGTGAGCGAGGCCTCGTGCGTGACGATCTGGCGATGGGACGGGCACTCGATGTCGCCGCGACCGCCCGCCGCCACGCGCCCCCGTGGCCCTGGGTCGGCTGCGTGCTCGTGCGCCACGGCGAGATCGTCGGCGCCGGCGCGACCGGGGCGTACCGGGCCGGACCCCACGCCGAAGTCGCGGCGCTCGCGGCGGCCGGCGACGCGGCACGCGGCGCCACCGCGTACGTCACGCTCGAGCCGTGTGACCATCACGGCAACACGCCGCCGTGCACCGAAGCCCTGCTCGGAGCCGGTGTTGCCCGGGTGGTCGTCGCGATCGGCGACCCCGACCCGCTCGTGGCGGGCAAGGGCTTCGCGCGGTTGCGCGAGGCCGGGGTCGACGTCACCGACGGCGTGTGTGCCGCAGAAGCGTCCGAGCAACTCGCGCCGTACCTGCACCACCGCCGCACCGGGCGCCCGTTCGTCGTAGCCAAGATCGCGACCAGTCTCGACGGTGGTGTCGCCGCCGCCGACGGCAGCTCTCGCTGGATCACATCCGCCGTTGCCCGGGCCGACTCCCATGGGCTGCGCGCCGACTCGCAAGCCATCCTCGTCGGCTCCGGGACGGCCGTCGTCGACCAGCCCGCGTTGACGGTCCGCGACGCCGCGCCCATGCCCAACCGCCAGCCGACGCGCGTCCTGCTCGACGCGCGGGGCCGGGTCCCGGCGACGGGCCCGCTGTTCGACTCCGAACTCGCTCCCACACTCGTCGTCACGACCGAGCAGGCACCCGCGGCGGCGCGCGACGCGTGGCTGGCCGCCGGCGCGAAGGTCGAAGTCGTCGCCCCGGCACCGGCCGGCGGCGTCGACCTCGACGCCGTGCTCGCGCTGCTCGGTCGTGAAGGTGCCGTGCAGGTGCTCGTCGAAGGGGGCGGGCGCGTGCTCGGTTCGGTGCTCGAAGGCGGCCACGCGCAACGACTCGTCGTCTACGTCGCGCCACTCGTGCTCGGCGCGCGGGGCAAACCCGGGTACGTGATGCCGGGCGCCGACACGATCGAGGCCGCGAGCCGGTTCAATCTCTTGTCGGTGCAGCAGCTCGGTCCCGACGTCCGGCTCGACTACGAGGTCGCCTGATGTTCACCGGCATCGTCGAAGAACTCGGCACCGTCCGTTCGGTCACCGCCAACGCCGGCGGTGCTCGCATCGTCATCGAGGCCTCGACCGTCCTCGCCGACGCCGAGATCGGCGCCTCGATCTCGGTCAACGGGTGCTGCCTCACCGTGGTGGAGTTGTTCGACGGTGCCTGGGCGGCTGACGCCGTGGCGGAGACGTTGCAGCGGACCGATCTTGGTGACCTGCACGTCGGTGACCCTGTGAATCTCGAACGCCCGGTCCGGGTGACCGACCGCCTGGGCGGTCACATCGTCCAGGGCCATGTCGACGCGACCGGCACCGTCGTCGCGCGCGAAGCGCAACCCGACGGTTCTGTGCTCGTGCGGTTCGGCGCGCCCGCCGAGGTGCTGCGGTACGTCGTGCACAAGGGGTCGATCACGGTCGACGGCATCAGCCTCACCCTGGCCGCGGTCTACGCCGACGGGTTCGCCGTCGCGGTCATCCCGCACACACTCGACGTGACGACTCTCGGCACCACACCCATCGGTGGCCGGGTGAATCTCGAAGCCGACGTACTGGCCAAATATGTCGAACGACTGTTGGAACAGGGGAAGCACGACTGATGCCGTTCACGAAGATCGAGCAGGCGATCGACGCGATCCGACGCGGTGAGTTCGTCGTCGTCGTCGACGACGAGGACCGCGAGAACGAGGGCGACCTGATCATCGCGGCCGAGAAGATGACGCCTGAGAAAATGGCGTTCATGATCCGCCACACGAGCGGTGTCATTTGCCTCCCTATGGAGGGCGACCGCCTCGACCAGCTGCGCCTGCCGCTCATGGTCGCGGGGACCGAGAACACCGAAGGGCAGCGCACCGCGTTCACCGTGTCGGTCGACGCCAAGCACGGCACGACGACGGGTATCTCGGCGGCCGACCGTTCTGCGACGGTCTTGGCGCTCATGGACCCGCACACGACGGCCGACGACCTGGCCAAGCCCGGCCACGTGTTTCCGTTGCGCTACCGCGACGGCGGCGTGTTGAAGCGGGCCGGCCACACCGAAGCGGGCGTCGACCTCGCCCGCCTCGCGGGTATGCAACCGGCCGGCGTGTTGGCCGAGATCGTCAACGACGACGGCACCATGCGCCGGCTCCCGGACCTCGAGAAGTTCGCCGAAGAGCACGACCTCGTGCTCATCTCGATCGCCGACCTCATTCGGTTCCGCTCGCGGCGCGAAAAGCTCGTCCGGCGGGTGTCCGACGCGCGCATCCCGACCGTCCACGGCGACTTCACCGCGCACGTGTTCGAGTCGCTCGTCGACCACACCGAACACCTCGCGTTCGTGCGGGGCGACGTGGCGGGCAAGGAGAGCGTGCTCGTGCGCGTGCACTCCGAGTGCCTGACCGGCGACGTCTTCGGGTCGATGCGCTGCGACTGCGGCACGCAACTCGAGACGGCACTCGAACTGGTCGCACGCGAGGGCGAAGGCGTCGTCGTTTACCTGCGGGGTCACGAAGGGCGCGGCATCGGGCTCGGCCACAAACTCCGTGCGTACAGCCTCCAGGACTCGGGCCGCGACACGGTCGAGGCCAACCTCGAACTCGGGTTCCCGGTCGATTCGCGCGAGTACGGCATCGGCGCCCAGATCCTCGTCGACCTCGGCATCACCACGATGCGGCTCATGACGAACAACCCCGCGAAGTACGGCGGCATCGAAGGCTACGGACTCGAGATCGTCGAACGGGTTCCGCTGCACACCGAGCCGAATCACGAGAACATCGCGTACCTTCGCACCAAGCAGGACAAGCTCGGCCACCTACTCGGTATCGAGAAGTAGTCATGGGCGAGTACGCAGCCTCCGAAGGCGACCTCGACGCGACCGGGATGCGGTTCGCGATCGCCGTTGCCCGGTTCAACCACGACATCACCGGCGCGCTGCTCGACGGTGCGCAGCGCGTGCTCGACAAGCACGGCGCCGATCGGGCCGACGTCGTGTGGGTGCCGGGCGCGTTCGAGCTTCCGCTGGTAGCGCAACGACTCGCGGCGACCTACGACGCGGTGATCTGTCTCGGTGCCGTGATTCGCGGTGACACGCCGCACTTCGAGTACGTGGCGGGGGAGTGCGCGCGCGGCCTCACCCGCGTCGGGCTCGACCAGAACACGCCGGTGATCTTCGGTGTGCTCACCGTCGACAACCGCGCCCAGGCCGACGAACGCGTCGGCGGCGCCGAAGGCCATAAGGGCGAGGAAGCCGCGACGACCGCAATTGAGATGGTGTCGCTGCTACGCGCGCTTCCGTGAGGGATGTCGGTGACTCGGTACGACACGATCGGGAGGACCTACGCCCGCACCCGTCGTGCCGACCCGCGCATCGCGGCTCGTATTCGCGCCGCACTCGGCGACGTCCAAACGGTGGTCAACGTGGGTGCCGGGGCCGGATCGTACGAGCCGACGGACTGCGCAGTTGTCGCGCTCGATCCGTCGGCGACGATGCTCGCCCAGCGACCCGCGGGAGCGGCGCCGTGCGTGCGGGGCGTCGCCGAGCACCTGCCGTTCCCCGACGGCGCGTTCGATGTCGCGCTCGCCGTCCTCACGGTGCACCACTGGTCCGACCGCGACGCCGGTCTGCGCGAGATGGGCCGCGTGGCGCGCCGCCAGGTCGTGTTCTTCTTCGAGCCATCGTTCGGTCCGCAGTACTGGCTGATCAGCGACTACCTCCCCGACCTCGTCGACCGGCTCGCAACCGAACGCAATGCGCCCGGCGCGGCCGACTTCGCGGGTGTGCTCGCCGTGCGATCGGTGGAACCGGTGCCCGTGCCGGCCGACTGTGTCGACGGGTTCGGCGCGAGCTTCTGGAACCGGCCCGAGGCGTACCTCGACCCCGACGTGCAGGAGGGCATTTCGTCGTTCGCGCAACTCGACGCCGCCGCCCGTCGCCACGTGACCGAGCGCCTGCGCGCCGACATCGACTCGGGCGCCTGGGATGCCCGTCACGGGCACCTTCGGAGCCTCTCGGAATTCGACGGCGGGTATCGAATACTCGTCGGCGGTGCCGACACCGACGGCTAGCCTGGACCGTCGTGCTGCGCTTGGTTCTGCCGAAGGGTTCGCTCGAACGACCGACCCTCCAGCTCTTCGAAGACGCCGACCTGGCGGTCGTGCGTTCCTCCGACGTCGACTACCGCGCGTCGATCGACGACCCGCGTGTCGTCGACGTCACCATCCTGCGCCCACAGGAGATCCCGCGCTACGTCGCCGACGGGCTCTTCGACCTCGGCATCACCGCACGCGACTGGATCGAGGAGACGGGCGTCGAAGTCGTCTCGCTCGCGCAGCTGCACTACTCGAAGGCCACCGCCCGGCCGACCAGCATCGTGCTCGCGGTCGCGGGCGACTCGACCTGGGAGTCGGTGTCCGACCTGCCGCCCGGCGTCCGCGTCCACACCGAGTACCCCGAGCTCACTCGGCGGTTCCTCGAGAAGCACGGCGTCGACGCCGCCATCTCGCTCTCGTACGGCGCGACCGAGGCCAAGATCCCCGAGATCGCCGACGCCGTCGTCGATCTCACCGAGAGCGGGCGCGCGTTGCGCGCGGCGGGGCTGCGGGTGCTCGACACGATCCTCGTGTCGCACACCGAACTCATCGCCAACCCCACGGCGTACGCCGACGCCGACAAGCGCAAGGCGATGGAGCAACTCCAGACCCTGCTCGCGGGTGCGCTCGAGGCACGCGGTCGGGTGCTCGTGAAGCTCAACGTCGATGAAGCGAACCTCCAGGCGGTCATCGACCTGCTGCCTGCGCTCAAGTCGCCGACGGTCTCGAAGCTGTTCGGCGGGGACAGCTACGCCGTCGAGACCGTCGTCGCCAAGAGCGACATCAACGTGCTCATCCCGGCGTTGAAGGACCACGGCGCGACCGGCATTCTCGAACTGCCGATCTCGAAAATCGTTCAGTAACCCATGAACGGCACCGTTACCGCGTTCGACGAACGGCGCGGCCTCGGGACCATCAGAGGCGACGACGGCCGCGAGTACCCGTTCCACTCGACCCGTATCGCCGACGGCTCCCGCACGATCGCACTCAACGCCGCGGTCACGTTCGAGCCGGTCGCGGGTCACCTCGGCCGCTGGGAAGCCGCCGGAATCACGCCGCGCTGACGCGGGCCGCCCGCCGGGCCCGCGCGCGGAGCCCCGCTCGCCCCGCCGAGCGCCAGGCCCGAGTGGGCCTATGGGTTGTCAGGTAGCGCGGGATATCGCGCGGCTGCGAGCGATCCGGCGAGCGACGTGGCGTGTGGTTGTTTCGACAACCGCGACCGCTCCAATGCCAGCGATGACGAGAAGCGCCATCGTCCAGACCATGCTCGACGTGGAACCCGTGGCGTCGTGCGACGTGCTCGTACGGATCAACGCTCGAATCGAGTTACCGCGTGGCGCATCCTCGACCCGGCTCCACAACGTGAAGGACGAGATGATCCATGGAAACCACCACGCCGCGTACAAGGCGACTTCACGTCCGGTCCAGCGTGGATCGTCGTCCCAGCCTTCGGAAGCCGCGTTGTGAAGGAGAAGCGGCGGTACAAACAGGCTGACCGGCGGCACGAACCAAACCCAGATCGCAGCGGCGGTGAGCGCGCCGGTTCGTCGACCTTTACTACGACCCGCGACACGTGTCAGCAACACCATCCACGCGATGAATGCCGGCGCCGCCGTGAACACCGCGATCAGGGCGTACCCGCGCAAGGCGGTGGCCCGCTCGTGGCGATCCTCGTACACCACGTCGGCGTTGTCGCGAGCTATCAGCGCCTCGACGCGCTCGCTGAATTCTGTCGTCCGGTCGAAGCTGACAACTGCTTCTCGCGAGTCACGCGCATTCGCGTACGCGGACCGTTCACGGATCGTCGCGATCCCGGCGATCCCAGCGACGATCACCGCGCCGAGCAGCAGGAGCTGCGCCAGGCGACGGAGGGTCCTGAGTAAGCCCAAGTCGGGAGCATTGACCGGCGGCGGTGTCGGCGCGTCCTGAATCGACGTAGCGGTGCTGGTCACTTCGGTTCCGCGCACGCGTGGTCGGGCGGATTGTCGGGATAACTCGCTAGCTCCTGCGACCAGTCTCCCGGCCTTTGACCGAAGTACGGGTCTCCGGCCGCGGCGTAGAGCCGGTCCCGCGCGACCGCAATCGCCGAGATGAGATGGGTCGAGTAGGCCACGCGCCGACGCGCGTCGTGGTGCGATGCGTCAATGCGAAGAACGCGATAGTCGAACGCGACGAACACGTCATCGGCCGTCGCCCAGATCGAATTTGCATGGCAATCGGCCAGGACGATCTCGCGTTCGGTTCCGTTCGCGACGTCGATGCGGAGGAGGCGCCCATCAGGGTGCACCCACACCGCGTCTTCGGAGACGGCGATGCTCGTCGCGCCGACGGCTTCATAGACCTGCGGTGCGGCGTTCACGTCTGCCAGGTCGAACTGCCAAAGCCGTTCAGCGGACCGAGTCGCTGCTTCTGCGTCCAGCACCCAGGCGCGGTCGTCGGTAATCGCCAGATCGCTGACTGCGGGCAAGTCGCGAGGGAATTCGAGCACCTGTGTGGCCGTGTGCGAACTCGGATCGATGCTCCAGATGCCGTCGGAGTTCGC
>JANNHK010000496.1:0-3937 GCA_031404355.1 Actinomycetes bacterium | reverse complement strand
CAGAACGGGTTAGCCGCCCGACAGCGCCTGCATGATCGTGACCTCGTCGGTCGGCTTCACTGCGAGCGTCAGGTCGCGGACTGATTCGTCGTTGACGAAGACTTTCATGTGTTGGCGGAGGCGGCCGTGTTCGTCGACGACACGGAAGCGGATACCGGGGTAACGGCGGTCGAGTTCGGCGAACACCGCGTCGAGCGCGTCGGCCTCTACCTCGACGACCGACTGTTGGTCCGTGTACGAACGCAACGGCGTCGGAATGCGCACCTTCACAACTGCGGGTCGGCGAACTCGACCGAATAGATCTCCGGAAGATGTTCGGCGATGCACGTCCAGTGCTCGCCTTCGTCGGTGCTCGCCCACACCTCGCCGCTCGTCGTCCCGAAGTAGACGCCGACGGGGTCGCGGTCGTCGGTCGTCATCGCCTGGCGCTTGACCGTGTACCACGCGCGTTCCGGGAGACCCCGGTCGAGTCGCGTCCACGTCTCGCCCGCGTCGCGCGTGACGTACGCGGCCGGCTTCCCGTCCGGACTCGTGCGCGGCCACACGTCGGTACCGTCCATCGGGAATGTCCACACAGTGTCGGGGTCGCGCGGATGTAGTTCGACGGGGAACCCGATGTCGCCGACGGTGCGCGGCATGTTGTCGCCGACGCGTACCCAGCGGCCGGCGGGCCGGTCCATGCGGTAGAAGCCGCAGTGGTTCTGCTGGTACAGACGGTCGGGTTGCAACGGATGCAATCGCAGGCAGTGCGGGTCGTGGCCGAACTCCGGCTCGGGGTCGGGGAAGAACGTCGCGAGCGAACCCTCGTTCAGCGGGTGCCAGTCCTCGCCGTCGGTCGTCTCAAAGACGCCGCCACCCGACAAGCCGATGTACATGTGCGCGGGGTCGCGCGGATCGACGTTGATCGAGTGCAGCATCGACCCGTCGGGGGTGCCTTCTTCGGGCCACTCGGCCCAACGTTCCCAGTCGGGATGGTCGTTCCATCCCTTCACCGGTTCCCACGTGTCACCGCCGTCTTCGGTGCGGAACAGTCCCTGCGGCGACCCACCCGCGTACCAGACGCCGGGTTCGTCGGCGTGGCCCGATGACAGCCACACGACCGCACGCAAGCTGCGCTCGTGCGGATCACCCGCGGAAAACGCCGGAGGTCCGCTCGCTTCCTTCCAAGACCGGCCGAGATCGTCGGATCGCAACACGGTAGGTCCGAGATGACCCGTACGCGACCCGATGAGCAGCGTCTGCCGATCGCGCGGGTCGAGCACCATGTGTTGGACGATGTGCCCGAGAAACATCGGCTCCGACACACTCCAGCGGTTCCGAGCGCCGTCACCGGTGAGGATCCACGCACCCTTGCGGGTCCCGATCAAAAGGTGAGCCATAGACAGAAAAGAGTGGTGGCTCCATGGCCTGACCGCAAGCGCGCGGCGTAACGTGCGCGGGTGACCACGACACTTCCGTCCTTTTCGGCCGAGCAGTTCGACGAGCTGGTGGCGCTCCTGCCCGACGCGAACACCGTCGAGCTGAAGCTGACCGTGCCCGACACAGACCGGGCGGCAACGCTCGCCGCGCTCGGTATCGATCCGCTCGATGCCCAGATCCGCCAGGTCTTCTTCTTCGATACGCCGACGCTTCATCTCAATAGGAACGGGCTCGTGGTCAGGGCCCGCCGCATCCAGGGCCGCCCCAGCGACTCGGTAGTGAAGTTGCGGCCGGTCGTCCCGAGCGAGCTCGCGGCCGAATTCCGGGCGGCGCCGACGCTCGGCATCGAGATCGACGCGATGCCCGGCGGGTTCGTGTGCTCCGCGTCGATGAAGGGTGCGCTCGGCACCACCGAGGTCAGGGAAGTCGCGCAGGGCAACCGCACGGTCAAGAAGCTGTTCTCGAAGGAGCAACGCTCGTTCTTCGCCGATCACGCCCCGGAGGGTGTCGGCTTCGCCAACCTTGCGATCCTCGGACCCATCACGGTCTTCAAGGTGAAGTTCGCGCCCAAGGGACTCAAAGGCCGGCGCATCGTCGCGGAGCTGTGGAACTACCCGGACAACACCCGGATCCTCGAGTTGTCGACCAAGTGCCTGCCCGCGGATGCCTTCGATGTCGCGGCCGAGTCGCGCGCCTTCCTCACCAAGCGGGGCATCGACCTCGACGGCGAGCAGCAGACGAAGACGAGTACCGCCCTGACGTATTTCTCCCAGCTGCTGACCCAGGCACCCGAGCCCGTCGCCCCACCGGGGTAACCCCGCCCTGACCAGGACCCGGGCGGATTTTCATCCGTTTGTCACGGGATTCGGCCACAGGTAAACGCACCGCGTGCCGATCAATGGGCGCGATGTCACCCACCGCATACTGCCGAGGCTCGGAGCCGCTCGCCCGCTTGACTCGATTGCACATGGTGAGCACGGCCGCGGACGCGTGCATTGCCATCTCCCTGGCCGGGACGCTCTTCTTCGACCTCCCCACCGACGCGGCGCGCTCGCAGGTGACGCTCTACCTCCTCCTCACGCTCGCGCCGTTCGCGATCGTCACGCCATTTCTCGCCCCCGCGGTCGAACGCCTGGCCCGCGCTCCGATGCGCGCCATCGCCGGAACCGGGTGGGCGCGTGCCGGGCTGGCACTCGCCATCGCGATGAACCCGCTCGGACTCTTGCTGCACCCGGCGTCGTTCGGGGTACTCGTGTTCGGTCGTGGCTACGCGATCACCAAGCGGGCACTCGTCCCGTCGATCGTCGAGAATCCGGCCGAACTCATGGCGGCCAACGCCCAACTGTCACGCGCCGGCACGTCGGCCGCCGCGCTCGGCGGACTCACCGGAACCGTGCTCATGTACCTCACCGGCCCGGGCCTCGTGCTCCAACTCGCGGCCGTCTTACACGTGACGGCCGCCCTGCTTGCCCGCCGCATTCCCGTACCGGCGCCTCCGGTTTCGTTGACACCCGTCGCGGTGGCGACCGGTGATCGGGCGCCATCGCTGTTCGGTCCGCGCGCGGCAATGGGTGGCCTGCGGGTCGCGATGGGACTCCTCGCGTTCACCGCTGCGTTCACGCTGCAACGTGCGGACGCGTCGGCATTCGCGTTCGGAGTTGTCGCCATCACGGTTCCGGTCGGGAGCTTCGCGGGCACGTTCGTGAGCCCGCGGGTACGGCGCACCTATACAGACGAACGCACGGTGCTGGGCGCGTGCCTGGCCGCGAGCGCGCTCGTCGTGGCGGGAGGCGCGGCCGGCGGCATCGTCGGAATCGTGCTCGCGCTTCCGGTCGTCGCCCTCGCGTCGAGCGTCGGCCGTCACGCGTACGACACCATCGTGCAACGCGAATCAGCACCCAGCCAACGGAACCGCGCGTTCGCGCGCGGTGAAGCGGTGTTGCAAATCGCCTGGGTGGCCGGTGCGCTCGTTCCCACGACGTTGGCACTCTCGCCGCACGCCGCCCAGCTCGTGGCCGCCGCGGTCCTCGCCGCGCTGGCGATTCCGATTTCGATGCGACTCAGCGTGAAGTCGGACGTGCGGGCGCGTTCGACACCCGTCCCCGTCCGCGCGGCTGCGTAGCCCTACAAGCGGCTCAGTGCGCGCCGTGGGCGGTGTCGCACAGACGCTCTTCGCCCTCTTTGATTTGCCCTCCGCCGATGCCTTCGAGCGCGGAGAATGGGCCGCAGGGGTGTGGCTTGATCCAGACGTGCACCATTGGCAGCTGTATTCCGGTGACGAGCGGAGCGTTGCAGGTGCCGTCGGCGTTGGTAAGCCCCGCGACACGTGAGTCCGGTGGCGGCGTAAAGCACAAGTTGTTGTGGATATGCCACTGCATGAGATTGCCGCCGACATTGGGGGCGGTGTCTAGGGTCGCGCCCGGCTCAAGCATGAACATGGCCGCCGCGAGCTCCTTCTGCCCGGTCGAACTGTTCACCGTATAGACCAACGACTCGGGATAGTCGGGGTCGAGAATGC
>JANNHK010000495.1:0-2694 GCA_031404355.1 Actinomycetes bacterium | reverse complement strand
GAACGTCGACTTGGTGTCGAGCATCAATGCGGACAGCCGGCCAGTTCCGTCGGCCTCTCGCCAGCGAGCCGGGTCGATCTCGCTCGGCGTATCCGACAGTTCTTCGAGCCCGAGTGCGTCGGCGAGCCGCTTGGCCGGGTCGATCGTCACCACGCATGCGTTGCGGCCCATGCGCGCCCCTTCGAGTGCGATGGCAGCCGCCGTTGTCGTCTTGCCGACGCCGCCGGTGCCGCAGCACACGACGACGCGCCGCTCGGCGACGAGTGATTGGAAGCTCACAGCGCCTTCACCCCGACCGTGAGCGCGTCGGCGAGCGTGTCGAGGTCGCCGCGCCGGATGTCGGGTGTGAACAGGAACGGCAGGTGGATCTGCGCGAGCGGCAACTGTTCGCCGAGCCGCGCGATCTGCTGCTCCTGAATCGCTCGCCGCTGCGTCCGGAACTCGGCGGCGCGCGCGAGGTCGACTGCCTCACGCGGCGACACGAAGCGGTCGATGGCGTCGGCGTCGTGGGCGATCGACTCCGGGGTCGGGATCGACGGGAGCGGCATCGGCTCGAAGCACGAGTTCACGAACATGGGCCCGAGCGCGACACCGGCGCGGTCTTCGACCGCGAACGCCGTGTCGATCGCCTCGCTGACCGGCGTCTCTTCGGGAAGAGTCACGAGCATGACCTGGCAGCGCGCCGGGTCTGACAGCAATTCCACGACGTCGGCCGCCTGCTTGCGCACCGGTCCGACCGAGACCGCGTCGAGCAGACCACGAGCGGACAGGAGGAACGTGATCGCATGCCCGGCCGCGGGCGCGTCGACGATGATCAGGTCCGCGGTCTCCGACTCTTCGAGCGACTTGACCTTGCCCAGCACGAGGATGTCGCGCATCCCGGGCACGGCGGTGGAAACAACGTCGAGCGCGCCCGACGACACCAGGCGCTTCGAGATGCGCTTCATCCCGTGGCCCTCGAGATACTCGACCAGCGCCGCGTCCGGCGTCAGGAACCGGGCGCGGATGCGCTCGTCGAGGTCGATCTCGTCGTAGCCGAGCGGAGGCGCCCCGAACATCGCGTGGAGCCCCGATTTGCCTTCGACCTCCACGATCAGCACCCTGAGACCGGCGCGGGCAGCCGCAACCGCGAGCGCAGCAGTCACCGTGGTCTTCCCGACGCCACCCTTGCCCGCGACGATGACGACGTGGGAGGTGGAGCAGAACTGCGCGACCTCCATCCCCTCATGCTACGAGAGCCCTGATGCGACTCCCATACTCCTGCCGCACGCTCGCTTACTCCTGCCGCACGCTCGCCTCCTCTCGACGCCTGCTCGGCGCCCTCGGGTGCTTCGTCGGCGCGTCTCTCCTCTGGTCGGGCGCCGCCGGTGCCCAGGAGGATGACGAAGACCTCGAACCGGGCGGTATCGACGTCGTCCAGGTCGACGGCCTCCTCGATCCGTCGAACGCGGCGCTGATACGCGACGTCGTGCGCGAGTCGGAGCGCGAAGGGTCGTCGTTGGTCGTGCTCCAACTCGACGCGTCCGGCTCGGTCGACATCGACGTCGACAACCTCGTCGACGTCATCACCGAAGCCGAGATCCCGATCGGCGTGTGGGTCGGACCGTCGGGCGCAGACGCACGCGGCGCGGCCGTGCTGCTCGCGCTCGCGGCGCCCGTTGTCGCTGTCGCGCCCGGCGCCGGCATCGGATCCGCCTACCCGGTCGAGCTCGACGACACGAGCGCGTGGTCGACCGAGGAGATCACCGAGACGTTGGTCGAGCTCCAGGAACGCAACGGCCGCTCGGTCGACGTGGCCGATGTCATTGCCCGGCGCGTGTCCGCGCGCGATGCCGACCGGACCGGCCTCACCAACGGAACGCAACCGACGCTCGGCGACTTCATCGTCTCGTTCGACGGCGACACGGTCACGACGGCCGCGGGCGATGTCACACTGGACGTCGCCGACATCGTGGGCGAAGGCGACCAGCAACGCCTCGCACCCAATCAAGTCGTGCGGTTCCACAAACTCGGGCTCGGCCAACAGGTCGCCCACACGCTCAACGCATCGTGGGTCGCGTACTTTCTCTTCGTCGCCGGGTTCTCGCTCATCGTGTTCGAGTTCTTCACGGTCGGCGTCGGTATCGCGGGTGCGATCGGTGCCGTCGCGCTCGCGGGCGCGTGCTTCGGTTTCTCGCATCTGCCCGTCGCGCCGTGGGCGCTGGCGCTTCTGTTTCTTGGCATCATCGGAATGGCGGTCGACGTCCAAGCGGGCGCAATCGGCGCGTGGACCTTCATCGGCGGCGTGATGCTCATCGTGGGGTCCGTATGGTTGTACGACGGATCGTCACGTCTCGATCCGACGTGGTGGGTGATCGTGCTCGTGTGCGGGCTCACGATCTTGTTCATGGTTGCGGGCATGAGTTCGATGGTGCGGTCGCGGTTCTCGACACCGACGGTCGGACGCGAAGACCTGGTCGGTGAGATGGGAACCGCAGAGGTCGACGTCGCTCCTGACGGTGTCGTCCGCATCCGCGACGCGCTGTGGCGGGCGCACACGAACCGGGCGACACCGATCGGGGCCGGCAATGCCGTCCGGGTCGTCGCGGTCGAGGGCGTCATGCTCGAAGTCGAGCCCGAGGAGGGTGGCGCGCGCGACTACCGCGACCGAGCGCGCCGGGGTTGAGCAGCCCGTTTGTCGCTTTCTCGACCCGG
>JANNHK010000494.1:0-2618 GCA_031404355.1 Actinomycetes bacterium | reverse complement strand
GTTTTTAAAATTAAAATTGTATAAAAAAACTTCCCCACTCGTTTGTGGTCGCGGTTTTGTGTCCCTGCAAAACAACCCCCGCGACCAGAAGCAGAATTTGCCGCGTGACTGACATCCGGATCGGCGACCTTGCGGACCCGGTGCTGGACGACGGGCAACGGGGCGCGCTCGCCTACGCGGCCGGGCTCGACATCACGTTCGACGTCGATGCCCTGCTCGCCGAGGCGCGCACCCGAACCGGGCTGTCCGACTTCGGGCCCGACGACTTCATGGTGCGCCTAGACGCGACGGTCGACGCGATCGAGGCCGACACGGGTCTCGGCCCGCTCGGCCGTCTGATCCTGCGGCAGCGCACCGTGCGGCTGCTGGCCAACCGGTTACTTGTCGAAGACAAGGTGCGCCGCCATCCCGAGATACTCGACATCGAACTGGCCGAACCGATCATCGTCATCGGCCTGCCCCGATCGGGCACGACGCACCTCGTCAACCTGATCGCGGCCGATTCGCGACTGCGGGCGCTGCCGTACTGGGAGAGCCTCGAGCCGCTGCCCGGTCCCGGCGCGGATACGCGCTACGAGCGCTGCGCGCAGAACCACGCGGCCGCGACGGCGATGGCGCCTTTGGTCGTTGCCATGCACGACCAGTATCCCGACGCGATCGAAGAGGAAATCGAACTCCAGGACATCGACTTCGCGTCGTACACGCTCGAATGGCACGCGCGGGTGCCGCGCTGGCGCGACTTCTACTTCGAACTCGACCAGCGCCCGCACTACGCGTATCTGAAGAAGGTGCTGCAGATCTGTACGCACGAGCGCGGCCCGTCCCGGTGGGTGTTGAAGTCGCCGCAGCACCTGGAACAGATCGGCGCGCTGGTGTCGACGTTCCCGGACGCGACGTTCGCGGTGACGCACCGCGACCCGGTGTCGGTGATCCAGTCGACCGTGACGATGGCTGCCTACGGCGACCGGATGCGGCGGCCCCGTATCGAACCCGAAGCGCTGGCCGCGTACTGGGTCGACCGGATCGAACGGCTGCTGCGCGCGTGTGTGCGTGATCGCGATCTGCTTCCCCCCGACCGTACGGTCGATGTGATCTTCGACGCGTTCATGGCCGACGACGTGGGGACGGTCGAACGCATCTACGAGCGGGCCCGGTTGCCGATGACCGCGACCGCGCGGGGAGAACTCGACGCGTACATGGCCGCTAACCCGCGGGGGAAGCACGGACGGGTCGTGTACAACCTCAAGGGCGACTTCGGCCTCGACCCGGCCGCAGTGCGCGAGCGGTTCGGCTTCTATTTCGATCGCTTCCCGGTCCCGGTGGACCTCTCGTGAGCCTGACGCTCGGCGTGGTTGGGTGCGGTGCCATCGCGCACTGGCATCTCGACGCCATCGACCGGGCCGGCGCGCCGATCCGGGTGACCGCCGCGATCGATCCCGACCGGGCCAACGCGGTACGGCTGGCCGAACGCACGGGCGCGGCGTCGTACGCATCTCTCACCGACGCTCTCGTCGAACGCGCCTTCGACGCCGTGCTCATCGCGGTGCCGCACCACCTGCACGAGGCCATCGCGTGCGAAGCCCTCGCGGCCGGGTTGCACGTGCTGGCGGAGAAGCCGCTGGCCCCGACCCTCGACGCGTGCGACCGCATCCTCGCCGCGGCCCGGGCGGCGGGCACGGTGTTCATGGTCGCGGAGAACGCGCAGTACTGGCCCGAAGTGCAGACTGTCGCCGACCTGCTCGCCGACGGCGCAATCGGCGACGTCGTCACCGCGCGCGCCGCGACGTTCTTCCCGGCCATCGCCGAGTTCTACGGCGGCGACCAACCCTGGCGCCTCGACCGGGCCGCCGCGGGTGGCGGCGTCGCGATCGACACCGGCTCGCACTGGCTGCGGCCGCTGCGGGTGTGGCTCGGCGAGGTGACCGAGGTGGTCGCCGCTCTCGGGCACCCGTACCCCGGCATGGAGGGCGAGTCGCTGTGCCGCGCGTTGCTGCGCTTCGAGTCGGGCGTGGTCGCATCGTTCGACGCGATGCTCACGACCGGTGCGATCGCGCCGCAACCGCTGTTCACGGTGACGGGTTCGACCGGCGAGATCACCGTCGAAGGCTCCGGATGGGTCAAGCTCTGGGACGGATCCGAGTTCAAGGGGACGAAGGTGGGCGACCGTGGCGGATACCTCGCTTCGTACGAGGGTGAGTGGCTCGACTTCGCGGCCGCGGTCGTCAACGGGCAAACGCCCGCGGCGACGGCCGAGTACGCGCTGGGCGAGCTGCGGTGCGCGCTCGCGATGTACCGCTCGGCCGAAACGCAACGCTGGGAACCTGTATGGACGTGACGTTCGACTTCACCGCCAAGCACGTGCTCGTCACGGGCGGCACATCGGGCATCGGGTTGGGCATCGCGACGGCGTTTCGTGCCGCGAGGGCCGAGGTGACGGTCACCGGCACGCGCGCCGCGGCGAGCGACTACGACGTCGACCTGACCGGCCTCGCCTACCAGCCGTGCCGCATGACGGAGCCCGAAACGATCGACGCGGTCGTCGCCCGGCTCGAAGGCTGCGACGTGTTGGTCAACAACGCGGGGCAGAACCTTCCCGGCGGTCGCAGCGAATGGGACCC
>JANNHK010000493.1:0-22646 GCA_031404355.1 Actinomycetes bacterium | reverse complement strand
GCTGACGCCGATCGGTGTCGCGCGGCGGGTCGAGCCCGAGCCGGGGTGGTACGTCGACACGGCGGTGCTCTCCCTCGGCGGGTTCGCGCTGGTGGCCATCGTCGCGGGGGTGGCGGCCGCGGCCGCGGCCCGCCTCGCTCGCGGCCCGGCGGTGGGGCCGCAACGGCGGCGCAGCCTGCGTGTGTTGTACCGGAGCGTGCCGGGTGCGGTGGGGTTCCGCTTCGCGACCGACCCCGGGCGCGGGAAACGCGCCGTCCCGGTCCGGTCGGCGATCGCCGGCGTCGCGCTCGGCGTGGCCGGTGTCATCGCCGTCGGTGCGGTCGCCGCCTCGGTGCAACGGGTGGTCGGCGACCCTTCCCGTTACGGGTATTCGTGGGCGTTCACCGTCAGCGACGGCGTGGACAACACCCAAGATGCCGATCCGGTCGACGCCGCGTCGGATCGCGCGCGGCAGATCGCAGCCGATCCGGATGTCGACGCGGTGTCGCTGCTGTGGCTGGGCTTTCGCACCGATGTCGCCGGGCACACGGTCTCGGCTTTCGCGCGGCACGCGTACCAGGGTGTTCGAGGCTTCGTCATCGTGCACGGCCGCGCGCCCACCGCCGCCGGCGAGGTCGCGCTCGGCGCCAAAACATTGGAACGCGCCGGCCTTGGCCTGGGTGACTCCGTCGATGTCGACGGAGTCGCGATGCGTGTCGTCGGCCAATCGTTGTTCCCCGCGACCGACGATGGCTACGAGCTGGCCGATGGCGTGCTCTTCGCCGAGGATGACTTTCGCAAGCTCGACCTGGCGCATCGTTCCGGTACGCAGGGCTTCACGACCTTCGGCGTCTGGCTGAAACCCGGCGCCGACCTCGCCGCCGTCGCCGAGCGAATGCGTCCGTTGACCGACGACGGGGACGTCACGTTCGCGCGGCCTCCGGTCGAGGTCGACCAGTTGCGCCAGCTCGACGATCTGCCGCCGGTGCTGGCCGCGTTCCTGCTCCTCGTCGCATTGCTCGCGGTCGGGCACGCCCTCGTGCTGACGGTTCGGCGCCGCGCCTCCGATCTCGCCGTGCTGCGTGCGCTCGGTTGCACGCCCGCCCAGGTGCAACGCGCGGTTGCTTGGCAGGCGACCACGTTGGCCGCGATCGGGGTCGCGGTCGGCATCCCGCTGGGCCTGCTCCTGGGGCGCGCGGTGTGGGCGGCGGTGGCACGCGGGTACGGCTTCGCCGACGATCCGGTCTGGCCGTGGCTCGCCGTCGCACTCGCGCTCCCAGTTACCGTCTTGCTCGCCAACGCTGGTGCGTGGTTCCCGGGACGCCGCGCGGCGCGTATCCGGCCTTCCGCCGCGCTGAGGGCCGAGTGATCATGCGAACTCTCCGCGTCGCATGGTTGCGCGCCCGTGCGGAATGGCGGCGCCGATGGCCCGCGTTGCTCGCGCTGACGGTGCTGGTAGGACTGGTGGGTGCGGTCGTGCTCGGCGCGGTCGCCGGCGCGCGCCGTACTCGCAGCTCCGTCGATCGGTTCACGACGGCGACGAAGTCGCTCGACTCCTTCCTCGCGTTCGGTGATGGCGCGACCGATCCGGGTGCCAGAATTGCCGCGCTGCCGGAAGTCGAAGCCGCGGGCGCGTTCGCGGGGTTCAGTGGGTTCCCCGACGGTGCGCCGGCGTACCTCTTTTTCGTCGCGCCCGCCGATCCGGCGTTGGGAACCGAGGTCGTTCGTGACCTCTTGCTCGACGGCCGCCGACCGCACGCGGGTGAACCCTACGAACTCGCGGTTCCCGAGTCGCTTGCGGCCGAGTACGACCTCGAGGTCGGCGACACGTGGGCCATTGGGACCTTCAGCGCGCAACAGGGAGCATGCTTCACCGGTGCCGACAACGCACCGTCACCCGAAGCGTGTGCGCCTCTGTTCGGTTTCTTCGAGCACGGCGGCGACCCGTCGCTGCTCGAAGGGCCGCGGCTCGATTTTAGGGTGGTTGGCATCACCCGGGGGCCGTTCGACGTTGCGCGATCGGCCGCCGGGGCGACGGTCGTCGTGACGAATCAAGGGCTGTTGGAACTCGTCGGCGACCGTACCCCGCAGTATGGCGGCATGGTTGTGCGGTACGCGCCCGAGGTGACGGACTCGGAGTTCGAAGCCGCACTGGCGGCGGTGGTGGACCGCGACGAGATTCCCGACCTCGATCCGTCGAGCGCGGTGATCGGGACGCTTTCGACGACCGCCGCGGTATTGGCCAACGGGCTCACGTTGTTCGCGGCGGTCGCGGCCGCGGTGGGTCTGGTTGCGATCGGCCAGGCGCTCGCACGCCAAGTTGCCGGCACCGAACGGGAGCGGTCGGCCTTGCGGGCGCTGGGTCTTTCCCGCGGCGGGCGGGCGGTTGATGCGCTCGCGCCGATGGTCCCGGTCGCACTCGGTGGTGCGATGCTCGCGATTGCCGGGGCGTGGGCGATTTCACCGATCATGCCGTTTGGTGTCGCGCGTCGGTTCGAGCCCAATCCGGGGCCGGCGTTCGACGGGCGGGTGTTGCTCGGCGGTGCGACGTTGCTCTTCGTGCTCGTCTTGGTGTTCGGAGTGGCGGGCATCGCATTCGCCGGTCTTGGCGGTCGCGCCCGGTCCCGTGGCGCGCGGCGCGTTGTGCGGGCCGGGCGCGTCTCGCGCAGTTTGGGCGTGTGGCTCGCGCTCGATCCCGGCGGCCGCGGGGGATCGGCACCGGTGCGCACTGCCGTCTCGGGTGCGGCGCTCGGCATCGCGGGAGTCGTTGCCGCAGCCGGGTTTGCCGCCGGACTCGCCCGGCTTGTCGACGAGCCCGTCCGGTACGGGTACGGGTGGGACGCGACCGTGAGCGGATGCCCGGACGGGAATTGCGGAAGTGACGCCGGCCCAGCCGTGGCCGAGCACCCCGACGTCGACGGCGTCGCGCGGTTACGCACCCAGGGTCGCGTCGTTGTCGGCGGTCGTTCGGAACCGGGATTCGCGCAGCAAGCCGTCGAAGGCGACGTCGGCCTTCCGATCGTCGTGGGCCGCGCGCCGCGGGCCGACGACGAAGTCGCGCTCGGGGGAAAGACCCTGACCCGCCTCGGGATCCACGTGGGCGATCGGATCGACCTCGAAGGGCGCGCGTTCGACGTGGTCGGCCAGGCGCTCTTCCCCGGCGGGCGCGACGACTTTCCGTTGGCGGAAGGCGTGTTGTTCACGGACGCGGGCATGCACCTCCTCCCTCAAGTCGATGCGGACGAACTCCCGGTGGCGTTCGTCGTTCGGCTCGCGCCCGGCGTCGACCGCGAAGATGCGCTCGACCGGCTCGCAGAGGTGAACGGTGGCCAGCCGCCGGCGGTACCGACCCTGCCGGTCGAGGTCGATGACCTCTGGCAGGTGCGACGTCTACCGTTGCTCCTCGCCGCGTTCCTCATTGTCGTCGCCCTCTTGGCCGTCGGCCATGCGGTCGCGGTTACGGTCCGGCGCCGCGCCCGCGACATCGGCATCGCCCGGGCATTGGGGCTCGCACCGCGCGATGCGTCCGCGGTGGTTCGCTGGGCGGCGACAACCTTCAGCGCGCTCGGGCTCGCGCTCGGTGTCCCCGTCGGCCTGCTCTTGGGCCGGTTCGCGTGGGATCGGGTCGCCGATTCGTATGGCATCGCCGACGATCCCGCGTGGCCGTGGGCCGTGCTGATCGCCGTCGTCCCGGTAACGCTCGCGCTGACAATTGTGATCGCCTGGATCCCCGCCCGCCGGGCCGCTCGCCTCCGGCCCGCCGAAGTCCTCCGATCGGAGTAGCAGCATGTCGGCCGCACTGGAACGCATCACAACCGATCCGGCTGGAACGTCGTCGGCAGTGCCGGTCGCCCGCCGTGTACGTGCGGTGCCGGCGATCGTCGTCGGCGCGGGCGGCGTCACTGCGGCGGTACTCGGGATCGCCGCGATCGACGACGTCTCGGCGTTGCAGGCGACGACCGCCGTCGCGTTGATCGCGTGGGCGCTCGCGGGGACGGTGATTGCGTGGTTACGCCCGGCGGAACCTTTGGGATTGCTCGTCGCGTTGGTCGGCGCGACAGGTGCGCTGGCGAGGTTGGCCGACGCGCAGATCGACCCGTCGGCGACATGGGAGCCGATCCGGGCGTTCGCGGTTCTCGCGGCCGTCGCGGTGATGTTCCACCTCGTGCTCGGGCTCCCCGACGGCCGGTTGCGGACCCGCCTGCGGCTCCTGCTCGCGGGCGCGGGGTACGTGAGCGCCGCCGCCATCGCCGCGTGGGCCGGCGACGACGTCTCGGCGATCCGGCAGGGCGCGTTCGGGCTCGCGGTCGTCGCCGCGGTTGTCGCCGCGGCCGGATTCGCCGACCGGTGTCGCCGGGCCAATGCGGCGGATCGGGCCCGGCTCCAGTGGTTCGGCTGGGGTGTCGTCGTGGCCGGCGTTGTCGCCGTCGCGGTCTGGGTCCTCGACACGCTCGTCGAATGGCCCAATCATCCGGCTGCGATCGCGGTGGCGGGCACCGTGTTGGTGCCGTTGTCGCTCGGGCTCGGCGCGACGCCGCGGCTGGCGGTGCGCATCGACCGGCTGTTGGTCGAGACGATCGTGGCCGGTGGCATCATCGTGCTCGTCGGCGCCGCGTATCTGCTCGTCGTGATCGGGCTCGGTACCGCGCCCGACACCGCCGAGGAGCGGGCGCTGCTCGGGCTCTCGATGATCGCGGCGGCCTTGGCTGCGGTGTGCGTCGGTCCCGTGCGGGCGCGCCTCGACGAGACCGCGCGCCGGCGTGTCTACGGCGAGCGGCGCTCGCCCGAAGAAGCTCTCGAAACGTTCGGGTCGCGCATGTCGCGTGCCGTGCCGATGGACGAGCTGTTGCTCCAGCTCGCCGAATCGTTGAAGAAGAGCATGCAGCTCAGCGCCGCGCAAGTGTGGACCGGTGGCGAAGAAGCGTTGGAACTGGCGGCATCGGTTCCCGACCGGGGTGTGCGCCGCATCGTCCCGACGGTCGAGGAACGGGCCGTCATCGCGCGGGCGCGAGTGTCGGGCAATGCATGGGTGCAAGTGTGGTTACCCGCGTTGCTCGACGGCCGCGAAGGATCGCCCGGGCCCGGCGATCGAGTCGTGCGGGTCGCGCCGGTCGCGCACTCCGGTGATCTGTTGGGGTTACTTGTCGTCGAGCGCACGGCTGACGGCGCACCGTTCACCGAGGACGACGAACGGGTACTCACCGAACTGGCCCGCCAAGTCGGGCTCGCGCTGCACAACGTGCAGCTCGACTCCGCGCTCCAGGCATCGCTCGACGAACTGCGGCTCCAGGCCGAAGAACTACGCGCGTCCCGGGCCCGCATCGTCGCCACGGCCGACCAAGCCCGGCGCCAGATCGAACGCGATCTGCACGACGGCGCGCAGCAGCACCTGGTCGCGCTCGCGGTGAAGCTCGGGCTCGCAAAACAGTTGCTCGAGAGCCCCCCGTCGGTGCTCGGCCCGCTGTTCGACGAGTTGCGCGGCGACGCGCAGGCGACGCTCACCCAGCTCCGGGAGCTGGCACACGGCATCTATCCGCCGTTGCTGATGGACCGCGGGCTTCCCGAGGCGTTGCGGGCCGCGGCCAACCGTTCGGTGCTCCCCGTCGACGTGGACGCGGCCGTCGGGCGCTTCCCGGCCGAGGTCGAGGCGGCCGTGTACTTCTGCTGCCTCGAAGCGATGCAGAATGCAGGCAAGCATGCCGGTGCGGGCGCACGCGTGAAGATCACTGTGACGGGCGGTGACCGCGAGCTGTGCTTCGAAGTCGAAGACGACGGCGCCGGCTTCGACGCGTCAGGCGCACAGCGCAAAGGTCATGGCTTCGTCAACATGGCCGACCGGCTCGGCGCGATCGGCGGATCCCTGACGGTCGACAGCGCGCCCGAACAGGGCACGCGTATCGGCGGCGTGATTCCGCTCGCCGTTCACATTGTGAACGACCGCCCGTCCGAAGGCTGAAGCGCGAGCAAGTGCGGGAGAGCTGGGGGACCGTCGCCGATGCTACACATCGGAGGTTGACGAATGTGTATAATCGCGCGGTGCGGACGAATATTGTGATCGACGACGAGCTGTTGGCCGAGGCGCAACGGTTGTGTGGCGCTCCGACAAAGCGCGCGACCGTCGAGTTCGCGTTGCAGGAGCTCGTGCGGCGCCGCGCCCGTCGGAAGGTGCTCGACCTACAGGGGCGGGTCGAGTGGGAAGGTGACCTCGGCAAGTCGCGTCGACCGGCGTGATCGTCGTCGACACCAGTGTGTGGATCGACTTCTTTCGCGGCACGACGACGACCGCGGTCGAGCGGTTCGTCGCGCTGGTCGATGACGACGCGGGTATCGCGATCACCGACGTGATCCTGACCGAGATTCTCCAAGGCTTGCAGTCCGAAGCCGACGTCCGTCGAGTAGAGCGCCGGCTGGCGCCGTTCGAGGTGCTGCGGCTCGAGGACCTCGACGACTTTCGCCGGGCCGCGGCCTTGTATCGAGGTGCGCGGCGCCAGGGGATCACGATCCGCAGGACGCTCGACTGCCTTATCGCCTCCGTCTGCATCCGCGAGGGCGTCGCGCTCCTGCATACCGACATCGACTTCGACCGGCTCGCGTCATGTAGCCCGCTGCGGCTGGCCTGATCCGCTCGGCAGCGCCGATCTTCAGCGCCGATCCCAGAGCTGACGCACGAGTGCGGGACCGAAGTCTTCCTTGTGCACGTACGTGATCGCGCCGCACGTGCGCGCGTCGGCGGGCAGGTCGGCTTCGGAGTACGTCGACAGGAGGATCACACTCGTCTGGGGGTGCGTCTCGCGGATGCGACGGGTCGCTTCGATGCCGTTCATGCCGGGCAGGTTGATGTCCATGAGCACGAGGTCGGGCGGGTCGGCGTCGACTGCGGCCAATGCCTGCTCGGCCGACTCGGCTTCGGCGCTGACTTCGAACCCCTGCGTGAGACCGATGACGGTGCGGGCCACGGCGCGAAAGGGGAGCTGATCGTCGACGATCAGCACCGACACCGTCTTCGCCTGCCGCTCCGTCGCATTCATATCTGAATCCATGCTCGCACCCCCCGCCGGGTGTGCCCAGGGTGGAGACTGGTGGCGCCGATGGGGGTGCTAGCCCCCCTGTTCGGCGAGGAACAGCAGCACCGCCTTCACCCGGCGGTGCACGTCGGGCTCTTCGGACAATCCGAGCTTCGAGAACAACGAGTTGATGTGCTTTTCGACCGCCCGCTCCGACAACGTCAGCGCGTGCGCGATGCCGGCGTTGTTCGCCCCCTGCGCCATCTGCTCGAGGACCTCGCGCTCTCGGGGCGTCAGGTACTGCAGCGGAGAGGCGGTGCGGCCGGCCCGCGCGTTGACCAGTGTCTCGACCACGAGCGGGTCGATGACGCTGCCGCCGCGGGCGACTTCTTCGATGGCGTGGGCGAGCTGGTTCGGGTCGGACACCCGTTCTTTGAGGAGGTAGGCCCGGCCTTCGGAGCCCCGTTCGAGGAGGGCCAGCGCGTACGCCGGTTCGGCGTACTGGCTCAACACGACCACGCCCATCTTCGGGTGGCGTTCGCGCAGTTCGAGAGCGGCGCGAATGCCCTCGTCGGAGCCCGTGGGCGGCATGCGAATGTCGGTCACGACCACATCGGGCAATTCGGCATCGGCGGCCGCGAGGAGCTCGTCGTAGGTGCCGCAGGTGCCGACGACGTCGACGCCGTCGGTGTGGTCGAGGAGCTTCACGACGCCTTCTCTGACCAGCAGGTTGTCGTCGGCGACCAGGACCCGAAGCGCCATCGGGGGTGACCCTACCGGCCCGGCGAGGCGGGTCCGCCGATCCCGTCGAGTACTATCCACCGGCTTATGTATGCAGTAATCGAAACCGGTGGGAAGCAGTACCGAGTCGCCCAGGGCGACCGGCTCGACGTCGAGCGTCTCGACGGCGACGAACTGACCCTGCAGCCCGTACTCCTCGTCGACGGCGATGCCGTGCTCGCGACCCCGGACCAGCTCTCGGGCACGTCGGTGAGCGCCCGCGTGGTCGGCACCAGCAAGGGTCCGAAGATCCGCGGGTTCACCTACAAGAACAAGTCGAACCAGCGTAAGCATTGGGGCCACCGCCAGCACTACACGACCATCGAGATCACCGGAATCTCGAAGGGCTAGGGGAGCGCACCATGTCGAAGAAAAAGGGTGCCGGTACTTCGCGCAACGGTCGCGAATCGAACGCGCAGCGCCTCGGCGTGAAGCGCTTCAGCGGCGAGACCGTCACCGCGGGGACGATCATCATCCGTCAGCGCGGTACGAAGTGGCACCCCGGCTTCAACGTCGGCAAGGGCGGCGACGACACGCTGTTCGCCAAGAGCGATGGCGTCATCAAGTTCGGCACGCGCCGCCGCCGCAAGCTCGTCGACATCATCCCGACCGAGGGCTAGCGACCAAATTGCGTCATCTGGCGCCCTAAGGTGTCAGTGGCGTAACGGTCGTCGTATGGCGCAATTTCGGCTTCGGCGGTGAGGCCTTCGGGCAGCGCTTCCGCGTGCACGATCGTGAGCGACTTCGTCGTACGGGTGATCGTGACGTAGAGCAGGCGCAGCCCGGAACGGTTCGGGGCGATGAGCCGGACCGGTTCGACGACCACCACGTGGTCGAACTCGAGTCCCTTGGCCGCAGTGGCATCGAGTACGGCAATCGGTGCGTCGAGCGCGTCGGCGGTATCGGCTACCGCGCCGTACTCGCTCAGCGCGGCGACGAGCGCGTCGTGCAGTTCGTTCGGTGCGATGACCGCGGTCTTGCCGCCGAGGCCGTACGCGGTGCGGGCGGCCGCGACCGCTTCGTCGAGGAGGCGGTCGTGGGAGGTCGCGACGAACTGCGGGTACTCGCCCGTGCTGCGCACCGACCGCGACGGGGCGACGGTCGGTGCCGCGACCGTGAGGAGGCGGGCCGCGACCTCCATGACCTCGGCCGGCGTGCGGTAGTTGACCGACAGGGTCACGAACTGGGGCGGGTTGTGCGTCGGCAGGTGCGCGAGCACTCCCTCCCACGACGCGACCGCACCGGGCCGGCTGGCCTGACCGGGGTCGCCGACGATCGTCATCGACCCCGAGGGGCAGCGGCGGGCGAGCATGCGCCACTGCATGGCCGTGAGGTCCTGCGCTTCGTCCACCACGACGTGGGCGTACGTACGGGTTTCGCCGATTGCGTCGCCGGCGTCGCCGTCGTTGTCGCCGTAACGTTCGGCGATGGTTGCCGCGTCGGTGTAACCGCGCAGGCCCATGTCTTCGAGGACGCGTGTCGCGGTGTCCATGGCGTCTTCGCCGCGCCGACCGCGTTTACGGCGAGGCCGGGCGGCATCGACGGGGCCGAGGAGTGCGTCGGCTTCGTCGATCAGCGCGATGTCGCCTTCGGTCCACGCGATGTGCTCGACATCGGCGGCGCGGCGGCGGTGCAACCGCGATTGCTCGTCGGCCGAGAGGATGTCGCGCCCGGCCGAGCGAACCAGCGCAGTGAAACCGAAGAGGTCGTTGACGAGTTCCGCACCCGAGATCACCGGCCAGATGCGGTCGAGTGCGGCGCGCACCTCGGTGCGGGCGCGCAGGCGGCCGCGCAACTCGTTCTCCCACCCGTCGGGTGCGGCCTCGCCGCGCGAGATCGCACCGACGACGGTCGGGTCCGGCGCTTCGCGGTCGAACAGGCTCGTAACGTTCTCGGTCGGCGCGTTGAGCTTGCGATCTTCGTAGGACCTGACCGCGGCCGACTTGTAGCGCGCGACGAGGATGTCGAAGAACCGCTTCGCGACCATGGGCCGTTTCTCGTTGTGCGTGCCTTTGCGCCGCCGGGCCGACTCGACGATACGCGCGGTGTCGTTGCGGCTCATGCGCACGCGCAAGCCGTCCATCACGAGGAACAACTCGCGCGGCAGCGGGCGTTCACGGTCGTTGACCGCGCGCTCGACGACGCGCGCCATGCGCCCGTCGCCCTTGAGCGCGCTCAGCGCGGGCGCATCCTCGACGGTCGCGCGCAACTTGGGCTTCAGGCCGGTGACGGTCGAGAGATGCACATCTTGTTCACCCAGCGACGGGAGCACCTGGTCGATGTAGCGCAGGAACACCGCGCTCGGACCGATGAGCAGCACGCCCGACGATGCAAGCCGGCGCCGGTGCGTGTACAGCAGATACGCGGCGCGGTGGAGGGCGACGGCAGTTTTGCCCGTTCCGGGCCCGCCGTCGACGATCAGCGCGCCGTGGATGTCGGCCCGGATGGCCTGGTCCTGCTCGGCCTGGATGGTCGCGACGATGTCGCCCATCCGGCCGGTGCGTTCGCGTTCGAGCGCAGCGAGGAGCGCACCTTCACCGGTGATGCCGAGCCCGGCGGCGTCGGTGGCCGAGTGGTCGAACACCTCGTCGTCGAGCGCGGTGACGTTGCGGCCCTTGCGGGTGATGAGGTGCCGGCGGCGGATCACGCCCATCGCGTCGACGGCGGTGGCGCGGTAGAAGGGCTCGGCGACCGGGGCCCGCCAGTCGACGACGAGGGGGGTGTGCTCGTCGTCTTCGACCGCGAGGCGCCCGATATACCAGCGGCCCGAGTCCTCCACCGTGTCGATGCGGCCGAACACGAGGGGCGAATCGCCGATGTCGAGTTCCGTCAGACGGCGCTGGGTGACGTCCCAGGCGATGTCGCGTTCGAGGCGGGCCTGGTGGGTCCCACCCGATCCGACGTCGGAGTAGGCAGCCCGGACCCGCTCGGCGGCAGCCCGCATCGCCTCGAGCCGCGCGTAGGCGCCGTCGACGTAGGCCTGCTCGGTGGCGAGTTCGGGATCCTGGGGAGGACGATCGGGCAAAGTCTGGCCCTCGGGGTTCAGGGGATCGACCAGTTTACTCGGCTCCGCGCTCGATAAGTTCCTGACGTGCCCGGGCCGGACGCGCTCTATTTCACGCCGAACGACGAGGCCAACCGGCTCCTGGCGGCCGAGCCGCTGGCCGTGCTGCTCGGGATGCTGCTCGACCAGCAGGTGCCGATGGAGTGGGCCTTCGAGGCCCCGCGGATCCTCAAGGAACGCCTCGGTGGAAGCCTCGACGCCCGGGCGATCGCGGCGATGGACGAGAGCGCGGTCGAGTCGATCTTCCGCGACAAGCCCGCGCTGCACCGGTACCCGGGTTCGATGGCGAAGCGGGCCCACGCGCTCTGCACTGTCATCACGGACCAGTACGGCGGCCGGACCGAAGCGGTGTGGCAGGACGCGGCGACCGGCGAGGAACTTCTGGCCCGGCTCAAGGCGCTGCCCGGGTTCGGGCCCGACAAGTCACGGATCTTCGTCGGTATTCTCGGGAAGCGTCTCGGCGTGCGCCCGCCCGGTTGGGAAGTCGCGGCCGCCGACTGGGCCTCGATCGCCGATGTCGACACGTACGAGCGCGTCGCCGAGATCCGCGAGAAGAAGCGCGCGGCGAAGGCTGTAACGAAGCCGTCGAAGGCGTAGCCTGGTCCCGATGCCGCTCTTCATCATCGAACGCAACTTCGCCGAGCAGCTCGACCTGACCGACGAGGACGTGCACGCGGTCGAAGGCATCAACGCCGATGTCGGCGTGCGGTGGATCTACTCGTTCCTCAGCGGCGACAAGAAGAAGACGTACTGCTTGTACGAAGCGCCGACGGCTGAACTCATCATCGAAGCGGCGCGCCGGGCGAACGTTCCGGCCGACGCGGTGATCGAAGTGACCGCGGCGTACGGCAGCATTTCCGCCTAGCTCGTCCTAGTCGGTCACGATCCCGTTGCGCACGGCCCACCCGGCCGCCTCGGTGCGGTTCGCGCAGCCCGTCTTCATGAGGATGCTGCGGACGTGGTTCGCCGCGGTGTTCGGGCTGCAGTGCAGCGCGGTGCCGATCTCGGCGTTGCTGAGCCCGTCGACGAGACACGTGATGATCTCGCGTTCGCGCGGGGTCAGGCCGACGGCCAGTTGGGTCGGTGCCGGCTCGTGCAACTCGGGTGCGGGTGCGATGTCTGCGAGTTGCGCTTCGAGCGCGAGCGCCCGCGCTTCGAGTACCGGCATTCCGATGCGCCGTGTCGTCGCGATGACTTTGGCGACGAGTTCGGACGCGCGGCGGGGTCCGTCGCGCCGGCCCTGACGCGTCAGGAACCGCGCGTACCGGTACTGGGTGTGCGCGAGCCAGACGGGTGAACCCGAACGGGCATCGAGGTCGAGCGCGTCCACGTAGTGCCGGGCCGCGTCACGAGCCCGGCCGGCCGTCTCCGCGAGCGACCCGAGATAGCGGTCGACCGCGCCGTAGCACGCGATGTCGTGGCCGACGACGGCGACGGTGCCGCGGTACGGCTCGAGTTCGGCGTATACGACGGCGGCCGCGCTGCGGTCCCCGACCGCGACGACCGCGTCGGCGAGGTACGTCAGCGTGCCCAGGAAGAGGCCGTCGCGCGGCGTGCGGAGCAGCCCCGGTTGCACGAGGTGCTTCACTTCCGCGCGCGCGGCGTCGAGCATGTCGAGCTCCGCGTACATGGCGGCGAGTCCCGGCCTCCAGGCCGCGTGCGCGCGATCGAGGCGCACGACGGCCTCGACCACGGGCCTGACCTCGTCGAGACGGCCCTGTTCCCGCCGCAGTGAGAACATCTGCACGCCGTACGCGCCCGACGTGTCGGCGCCCGAGATGATCGACGACAGTTCGTTGGCCCGTTCGGCTTCGGCTTCGGCGTCCGCGAACCGGCCCTCCATCAGGGCGCAGGTCGAGTTCACCGCCGCGCTCAAGTGGCGATGGAACGGCTGCTGCGAGCTCTCGGCCATACGCGTGAGTTGGGCGCGCGCCTCGGCGAGTTCCGAGAAGCGCCCGTTCAGCATCAGGGCGACGACGAGCCACTGTTGCGCGTTGACCTGCGTCCACAGCCGCCGGGTCGTGGTCGCGGCGACGAGGGTGCGGAGCTCGATCGAGCGTTCGAGGATGAGCGCGTACTTCTGCGGGGTCCGCGGCAGGTTGAACCACGTGTGCAATGCGAACACCAGCACGTCGAGATCACCGAGGGTGCGCGCGGCGGCGATGGCATCTTCGATGACTTGGTCGGCGCCCGGCTCCCCCGAAAGCGCGAGCGCCCGCCCGCGCGCCGCGAGGACCCGGATGCGGGTCGGCTCGTCGCCGACGTCGGGCAACAACTGGCGGAGGAGGCGTTCGGCTTCGGCGCCGGGGAGCCCGAGGCGCCACGACGACTCTTCGAAGGCCAGCGCGGCCCGCACTGCGATGTCGGAGCGACCGAGCGGACCCGCGAGTTGGATGACTTCGCGCATGTGCGCCTGCACCCAGGCGTTGTCGCCCGACGAGAGATTCGCGTCGGCGATGTGAAACAGGAGTTCGGCGCGCGCCAACGAGTCCTCGACGAACGGCAGCACGCGTTCGAGGAGGTCGGCCGCGTCTTCGTAGGCGAGGGAGCGCATGGCGGCATCGGCGGCGCGGACCGCGACGGCGACAGCTTCGGCCGCGTCAGCCAACGGGACCGCGGCCGCGTAGTGGCGAGCGAACTCGGGCAGCGTGCGGTCGGTGACACCGCGCTGTTCCATCGCACGCGCAATGTCGAGGTGCAAACGGGTGCGGCGGGTGAGCGAGACCCGGTCGTAGATCGCTCGTCGCACGAGTGCGTGCGAGAACCGGAAGGCTCCCGCGCCTGTCTCCTCGATGGCGGCGCTCGTGAGCGCGGGTTCGAGCAATTCCAACGAGGTAGCCCGGTCGCTGCCGGCGGAATCGGCGACGATGTCGAGGCTGAATGTCGCGCCGACGATCGCGGCGACTTCGAGCAGCTCGCGCGCGGGTGCGGGCAGCCGTTCGATGCGCCGGCCGACGACGGCGCGCACCGCCTCCGGCGTGCCTGGTGTCGCGGCGTCGCTGTCGGCATGCCATTGTCCCGCCGCGTCCTGCTGCAACGACCCCGTCTCCACGAGGTGACGCCACAGCTCACCGAGCAGGAACGGGTTGCCGTCGGTCTGACGGGCGAGGAGTCCGACGGTGCGCGCCAGCGTGGCGTCGATCGGGGAACCGGTCGCGGCTTCGACGAACCGGGCGACACCGCGTTCGTCGAGGCCGGGTACCGGCACGCGCGTGACGCCTTCGAGACGATGGAGTTCGGCAAGGGCCTCGCCGAACGCTTCGCCGACGTCGTCGGGTGCGTCGCGGTGGGTGACGACAATGCACAGGCGTTGCGGTGTGCGCGTCCGCATGAGGTGGAGCAGGAGCTGCACCGTCGGGCGTCGGGCCCAGTGCATGTCGTCGAGCACGAGCAGCACCGGCGCAACGTCGCCAATGGCGGCAAGGTGGTCGGAGACTTCCTGGAAGAGCAGGTCGCGCCGGTCTTCGCCCGGCTCGTTCGCGAGTTCGGGGTCGACCGTGAACAGCGAGACGGGCGCATCCGAAAACG
Organism: Actinomycetes bacterium; assembly: GCA_031404355.1. Taxonomy (GTDB): domain Bacteria; phylum Actinomycetota; class Acidimicrobiia; order IMCC26256; family PALSA-610; genus JANNHK01. Next base: position 8,291 of record JANNHK010000493.1, on the reverse strand, counting down.
CCTCGGCGAATGCTTCGTACGGTGGCCCGCCGTCTTCGCGGCAGGCGCCGAACAGGACCGCGGCGTCGTCGTCGGCCCGTCGGCGCGCGAATTCCGCGACGAGGCGTGTCTTGCCCGCGCCCGGTTCGCCGCGCACCAGCACGAGGTGGCAACCCCCGGCTCCGATCGACTGCCAGGCGTGCTCGAGCGCGTCCCACTCGCGCGGCCGCGCGACGAACGGGAACGACGGCATGATGCGGAGCACGGCCGGTATCCCCGCCCGTTCGCCGGATGGTTCGGGGACTGGATCCCAGGTGGCTTCGAACGCTTCCATCGGGTCGGGGAATCCCTTGAGGGTGACCGGTCCGATGGAGCGCAGTTCGACGGTGCCGTGCCGGGTCAGTGCGGCCGCGGCCGCGCCGGCGAGGATCTGGCCGGGGTCGGCGACCGCGCACAGGCGGGCGGCCTCGACGACCGGCGTTCCGAACAGGTCGCCGGCGTCCTCGGCTACCTCCCCGGCGGAGACGCCGATGCGCACCGAGACCTCGCCCTGCCGGGTGGTCGCCTGTTGGACCGCGACCGCGGCCGCGAGGGCGTCGGACGGGGTGTCGAACGCGGCCATGGCTCCGTCGCCCAGGCCTTTGACCACGCGGCCCCGGTGCCGGGCGACGGCGTCGGCGACGAGCGCGTCGAGGCTCCGGCGCTGGGTGTCCCAACGCTCCTCACCGCCCTCCATCAGGGCTTCTGTAGAACCGACCACGTCGCAGAAGAAGATCGCGGCCAGCTGGATCGTGCTCACGTCGCTGCGGACCATAGTCAGACCTGACTACGGACCGAAAGGGGTGCGCAAGCCCAAAGGTCGGATCTGGTCATGCGGAGCGAGGGCGCGGGGCGCACGATGGGCTCACCACTACAGGAGGCGCTCCATGACGATCACCCTGCCCGGTACCGACCTGCTCACCGACGAAATGCTCGCCCGGTTCGACGAGCGGGCCCCGATGTACGACCGCGAGAACCGGTTCATGCACGAGGACTTCGAGGAGTTGCGCGCCTGCGGCTACCTCAACGCGGCGGTCCCCACCGAGTTCGGCGGACTCGGGCTCAGCTTCGCGGAGGTGCAGCAGCTCCAACGCCGCCTTGCCTACGTCGCACCCGCGACCGCGGTCGCGGTCAACATGCACTTCTACTGGACGGGTGTCGCGGCCGAACTGTGGCGCGCGGGTGACACGTCGTGCGAGTGGATGCTGCGCGCAAGCGTCGACGACGGCGCGGTGTTCGCCGCGGGCCACGGCGAGACCGGCAACGACATGCCGTTGTTCTTGTCGACGAGCCGGGCCGAGCGCGTCGACGGCGGTTGGGAGATCACCGGGCACAAGATCTTCGGATCGCTCTCGCCCGTGTGGACCTCCCTCGGCCTGCACGCGATGGACACGAGCGACCCCGACAACCCGCAGATCGTGCACGCCTTCATGCCGCGCGACGCGAAGGGTTACCGCATCGAAGAGACGTGGGACGTCCTCGGTATGCGCGCGACCGAGAGCAACGACACGATCCTCGACCACGTGTTCGTTCCCGACGAGTACGTCGCGCTCGTGTGCCCCACGGGATTCGCCGGCGCCGGCCTGTTCCAGGTCTCCATCTTCGCGTGGGGTCTCCTCGGGTTCGGCACGGTGTACACCGCAATCGCACAACGCGCGTACGACGAGACCATCCGCAGCGCCCACAAGCGCTCGTCGATCGCACTCACCCGCTCGATGGCGTACCACCCGGGCGTGCAGCACGAGGTCGCCGAGATGCGTATCGCGCTCGAAGCCATCGAGGGCCACCTCGGCAAGACGATCGACGACTGGTCGAACCACGTCGACCACGGCGGCGACTGGCCCATCAAGATCCTCGCCGCGAAGTACTTCGCCGTGAACCAGGCGTGGACCGTCGTCGACAAGGCGCTCGACCTCACCGGTGGCGGCGGCATCTTCACCCGCAACCGTATGGAGCAGATGTTCCGCGACGCACGCCTCGGCCGCATCCACCCCGGCAACTCACTGCTCACCCACGAGGTCGTCGGCAAGCTCAGCCTCGGCATCAACCCCGACGAAGGCCTCCGCTGGGGTTAGCCCTACCGACGAGTGCACCCTCGCTCCACGAGCGAGGGTGCACAAGCGGCCACTCGCTCAGTGCTTGGCCAGGAACGCGTCGCAGTCGCCAGCGTCCGGCACACCTTGGACCGTTCCGAAGCAAAACTCGCCGGCCGCGTACACCTCGCCGGCGGCGCCCAACGCCACGTCAGTGATCTGCGAATACCCCGTCGACTGGAGGTGGTGGACCCAGATCGGGTTGCCCGCCACGTCGAAGAGCGCCGCTACCCCGTTGCTCTGTGACCCGTTGGTCTGCGGTAAGTAGATGGAGCCGCCAATCGCAACGTAGGTTCCGTCGGTTGCCATCCCGAGCGCGCTGGTGGTCACACCGACGTCGACTGTGCGGATCCACTGACGAGTGCCGGCGGTGTTGTAGCGCGCGACCATCGCGCCGCCGGTAGAGCCGTCGACTGGACTCTGGCTCTTGGTTCCGGCGACGTAAATGTTGTTCGCGTCGTCGGTGACGATGTCGCTCAGCCCGAACATCTCGGTCTGGCTGGTCAGCGCACGCGCCCAGATGCGGCTGCCGGTCGGGCCGTATTTGAGCATGAACGTGTCGTCGTAGGAACTTCCCGGATCGGGAACCCCCGGCACGTCGTCTGCCCAGACGAGGAGGTATGCGTTGCCGAGGGTGTCGGTCGTGATCTCTCTGGCGTGCGAGTCGCCGACGCTGCCGACGTGATGCACCCACTGCTGCATTCCGAGGGCGTCGTACTTAGCGATGAACCCTTCCCAATCCTGGTTGACAGGCTCGGGTTCGGGCGCACCGGGAATGGCGCCGTACGTCTCGCCGGAGATGAATACGTTGCCGTCGGCGTCGGTGCTCACGGCAAACGCTATGTCGTTTTCCGCGCTCCCAAGCTGTCGGACCCACTGCCGGATTCCGTTCGTGTCGTATTTAGCGACGAACGCGTCGAGGTTTCCTGCATACGTCGCGCCGGGAAGCGCTCCCCAGGTTTCGCCGGAGATGTACACGTTCCCGGCGTCGTCCACATCGATCGCGTAGCCCTTGTCAACAGTCGAACTTCCCAGCTGGCGCACCCACACGCGCGCGCCGGCCGGTTCGTACTTGGCCACGAAGACGTCGTGGTTCCCAGCGCTGGGTGAGGGCGAGCCGGGGAGGCGGCCGAGCGTGTACCCGACGATGTACACGTTGCCGGCGTCGTCGGTATCCGTACCGTGCAGGGTTTCGTGCGCTGTCGTCCCGAGGCCCAGGACCGACTGCCAGGTGTGCGGCAACGGGCTAGCGGGTTCTGGGTCGATCGTGAGAGACAGTGGTGCGGTTGCGGTTTCGCCCGCGCTGGTGACTTTCACGGTGAAGGTGTAAGTGCCTGCGGTGGTCGGGATGCCGGAGAGGTTGCCGTTGCTGTCGAACGTCAGACCGTCGGGGATCTCACCGCTCTCGACCGACCACAGGTACGGTCCGGCTCCATACTTCGCCAAAACCCTGTCGTTGTACTCGACATAGACGCGCCCGTTGTACAGGGATGTCGTCGCGACGATGAGTTCGGCTCCGAGGGGCGTGGCCGTCACGGGCCCCGCGAACTCCACAGAGTCGCGCTCACTGCGCAATGCATGCACGCGGAAGGTGTACGACTCCTCCGGGTCCAAGTTCATGATGGCGGCCTGCAGCTGGCTGGCGGAAGCAACGTGGTCGACGCTGTCGTCCTGATGCACCCGATACACCCGATAGGTGACGCCCGGTGTCGGACTCGGGTCCCATGCGAGCTGTATTCCGGCCTCGAACGGAGTCGCGCGCAGGTTGGTCGGCGGCTCGATCGACGGGTCGGGCGCGTACCACGTGCCGGAGTCGACCTCCGCGAAGAACTCGAGAGTGACCGGCGTCCACGTTGGGTCCGGGAAGTACGGGATCTTGATGACAAGGCTGGGCTCTACGACGACGCCGATCTCATCGGTCCACTCGACGCCGGCCTCTCCGACGATCTTCTCGAGGGTCCATCGCCGTGAGGGCTGGACGGAGAACTGGGTGCCCGCGAATCCGTACAGGAGCCATTCGTCGTTGAGGAAAAAGAACGGCCGGAGGCTGCCTTCCACCGCGGCGTAGAAGTGCGGCGGCTCGGTCACATCGAAGTCCTCGATCCGCATTTCCGGCCGCAGGAAGCCGTGTTCGTATACCAACGTGGCCCGGCCGGTGCCGGTGAACGCGGTGGTGACGCCGATGGCAGCGCTGACTTCGATCTCGAGGCCGATGCCGACCGTCAGCTGGTGGTGTATCCATACGGGGATCACACCGATCGTGAACAGCACGTCGCCGAGCGGCTGGGTGTGCAGCGTCTTCTTCGGGCTCGCTGACAGCTCGGCCTGAATTTCGAGCGACGCCTCGGCTTCGAACGGCACCTCGACGCCGATCTCGAACCGGTTGAGCTTCGGCCCGGTCCAGGTCAACCAGTCGATGTCGACGTCGAGGATGGCTCGAACGTCGTAGGTGCCGCGGATCTCTGCGGCACCGCGGCTGAATTCCAACCGACCGCTCAGCTCATATGGGTACCCGGGAAAGAGCCCGCTTTCGGAGGTGCGTGCCGACGCCGATGGTCCGGCCGGCGGCGCGAAGGTTCCCACTTGGTCGACGTCGGCGCGGTAGATCGCGTCGGTCAACAATGCGGGCTGAGTCTCGAGCGCGACCTCGCCGCCGCTCAGCGGCTTCACCTCGTTCACGCGTTGTAGGAAACCGTGCGGCGCGACCGTCCCGACAGGCTCCGACACGACGATGTCGCCGACCGCGAAGGTCGATGCGGGCGTGGCATCGAACTGGAGCGTCCCGTCCTGCTCGAACATCGTGAGTTTGGCTCGCTCGATCGGTGTGAGAACATGCGCTTCCGGCGCGATGACGATCGGTTGCTCTTCGGGAACGGTCATGACGTTCAAGGCGATCGTCTTGTCCGCGGCGAGTCCTGCACCGTTCGCTGCGACGACACGTAGCGTGAACTGCCCCGACGCAGGCGGCAAGAGCGTGACAGTCCACGTCGCGCCGTCGACGGTGGCGGGGACTACGTGACCGTCGACCTCGACGTCGACCGAGTCGATGCCCGACTGCGCGTCGGACGCGGTGCCGGTCATGGTCATTCGGAGCGCGGTCCGCAGGTCGTGGCTGCTATTCGGCGCCGGACTCGTGATCGCCACCAGTGGCGGCGTCGTGTCAGCGACGAACGTTCCGATGCGCACATTCGACGCGCCCGAGAAGGTGATGGTCGACAACGCGTTCGTTCCCGCCGCGCAGCCGGCGAGATCGCCGTTCGTCGCGGTGACGTCGAAGGAGAAGGTTCCGCCGCCGAACGCCCTCGTACTCCCGACCGGGAGGTTTCCCGTCACCGTGACCTGGTTCGTGCCGGCCAGGACACGGAACACGAGCGCGGTCGGCTTCACGCTCGCTACCCTCCTCGCGTTCGCGTCGAGCAGCGTGATCGTCGCCTTCGGCCTCGACACCACCGCCGGTGCCTGCGCTATCGCGGCGCAGTTCGCTTCTGCGGGGACCGTGCCGCTGAGCGCGACCTTGACGGAGGCAATCGGCGCTCTGCCGCCCCGCACGCCGGAGGCGTCGCACGCGCCGCTGACCGTCGAGGCGCTCACGCGTGAGGTCTTCGTGCCGGGCGTGAGCGGGATCGGGCCCGTGAACTTCAGCGTGCCGCTGGTGCCGCATATGAGTGCGCCACTCGGAGGCGGCAGGGCCGCCGCCGCGGCGGCGTCGGGACCCACTCCGAGCAACCCAAAAACGAGTGCGACTACAACTCCGACCAGTACGACCCGGCGCATCCCAACCCCCCGCAACGTGGACAGCTCCACCGTAAGGGCGGTTGAACCGGGCGGATATTGGTCAGATGACCAGTTTTCCGCAGATCAACCCCGACCAGGGCATCCGCTGGGGTGAGAGGCGCACGTGATGCAGGTTCGAGCGGCGGGAAGGGCTTCCCGCCACCCGGTCAGCTCTGTTCGATGACGACCGATTCCTCGGCGGTCTGACCGTCGGTGCTCGTGGCCGTGAACAGGTACGTGTGCGGGCTTCCGTCGCACGCGAACGGGAACAGGTCGGTGCCCGATGGGCCGCGGGTCGCGAAGGGTTGGCCGTCGACGGCGACGTCGACCGAGTTCGCGTTCTCCGATTCCCAGCTCAACTCGACGTCGGTCGGGGCGTCGCACGCGACGGCGTCGGGAGCGCCGGCGACGGCGATCACCGGCGCGGGGTTGGCGGCGACCGTCGTCGTCGGGGCCGCGGTCGTCGTGGTTTCGGGCTCGGTAGTCGTGGTTTCGGGCTCTTCGGTCGTTGTCGTGGCTTCGGGGACAGTCGTTTGAGACGACGTGGTCGTCGTCGAGTCGGCCGCGTCGTCATCGTCGTCGTCGCCGCCGAGGAGTACGAGCAGGAGCACGATGATCGCGATCACGACGACTCCGCCGACCGCGTACCACCACCACCGACCGCCGGCTGGGCGGTCCCCGGGCGGCGGTGCCGTCGGCGGGGGCGGCGGCGAGCCACCCACACTGGGCATCTGCGTCGTCGGGTCGCCGGGATCGCTCGGTACGGTCATAGGAACGAGGCTACGGCGCGGTCCGTATCCTTGCTCGGATGTCTCAATTCGTCGACGACGCCCAACTGAACGTGAAAGGCGGCGACGGCGGTGCCGGATCGGTCTCGTTCCGGCGCGAAGCACACGTCCCCAAGGGCGGTCCCGACGGCGGCGACGGCGGCAAGGGCGGCGACGTGTGGTTGCGAGCCAACCGTAACGTGGCGTCACTCCTCGCGTTCCGTGACCATCCCCACCGCAAGGCGGCCTCGGGCACCCACGGCGCCGGGAAGAAGAAGAGTGGCGCTTCGGGTGCCGATCTCGTCGTCGACGTGCCGGAAGGCACCACGATCCGATTGCGCGACGGAGCGCTGGCCGCGGACCTCGTCTCGCACGGTGACCGCTGGTTGGCGGCCCGCGGCGGGCGCGGCGGGCGCGGCAACGCGAGCTTCTTGTCGAACGCGCGCCGCGCGCCGTCGTTCGCGGAGCAAGGCGAATACGGCGAGGAGCTCTGGCTTCGTCTCGAACTGAAGCTGCTCGCCGACGCGGCGCTCGTCGGGTTCCCGAACTCGGGTAAGTCGACACTGATCTCGGCCGTGAGCGCGGCGAAGCCCAAGATCGCCGACTATCCGTTCACTACGCTCGTGCCGAATCTCGGCGTGGTCCGCTTCCAGGATCACGAGTACGTGCTCGCCGACATCCCGGGCCTCATCGAGGGCGCCGCCGAAGGCCGCGGGCTCGGGCATCAGTTTCTCCGTCACGTCGAACGGGCGCGCGTGATGATCATCCTCTGCGACCTCGCGCCCGTCGACGATCGCTCACCGGCTGAACAAGAGGAGATTCTGCTCGCCGAGCTCGGCCGGTATCGGCCGGAACTGCTCGAGCGCCCGCGTCTCGTTGTCGGAAGCAAGGCCGATGTCGCGACGCAGCCGTTCGACGGCCTCCAAATTTCGGGGGTCACGCGCGATGGGCTCGACGAGTTCCTCGGTCGGATCGGCACGCTGGTCGACGAAGCGCGGCTCGCCGAGGGCGAAGTCGAGCCGTACGTGGTGCTGCGCCCCGAGGAACAGGGATTTTCGGTCGTGCGCGAAGGAGCGCACTCGTGGCGGGTCAGCGGCCGGTCCGCCGAACGCGCGGTCGCGCTCGCCGACCTGACCAACGTCGAAGCGATGGCCTACGTACAGGATCGGCTCAGACGCATGGGCGTCGAGCGCGCGCTGGTGAGGGCCGGGGTCTCCGAGGGCGACGCGGTGCGCATCGGCGAGGTCGAGCTCACCTACGAAGAGGGACTTTAGACCGTGCTCGCCGTCGTGAAGATCGGGACGTCGTCGATCACGGACGACCGCGGCGAGTTGGTCGACGCCGCCCTGTTGAAGTTGTGCAGCGACGTCGCGGCGGCGCGGGCGGCCGGGCATCGCGTGGTGCTCGTCATGTCGGGCGCGATCGCGGCGGGGATGCCCGCGCTCGGGTTCGAGACCCGGCCTACCGACATGGGCACGCTCCAGGCCCTGGCCGCGATCGGCCAGCCCCGACTTCTCGAACGCATGAACGCGATGCTCTCGACGCACGATGTCGTCGCCGGGCAGGTGCTACTGACTCCTTACGACTTCGTGCACCGGAGCCAGTACCTGCACGCGCGCGAAACTCTGCAGCGGCTGCT
>JANNHK010000492.1:0-1672 GCA_031404355.1 Actinomycetes bacterium | reverse complement strand
GGCGCGATGGCAGCCGACACCCCGAAATCCGGCGGGCTGCTCAAGTTCGCGGTTGGCGCCGAGCCGCCCAACTACGATTGCCACGCGCAGACCTCGTTCGCGTTCATCCACCCGGTGCGGCCGCACTACAACACGCTGCTCGAGTTCGACACCGCGAAGTATCCCGCGATCAAGGGCGACCTCGCCGAATCGTGGACCGTGTCCAAGGAAGGACTCACCTACACCTTCAAGCTGCGCAAAGGCGTGAAGTTCCACGACGGCAGCGCGTTCAGCTCCGCGGACGTCAAGGCGACCTACGACCGCATCCGCAAGCCGCCGGCGGGCGTGAGGTCGCTGCGCGAGGAATCGTACGCCGACGTCGCGGCCATCGAGACGCCGGACGCGAGCACGGTCGTGTTCAGGCTCTCCAAGCCCAATGCCTCCATGCTGTCCAACTTCGCGAGCCCGTGGGACTGCATCTACAGCGCGGCCAAACTGAAGCAGGACCCGCGGTTCCCCGAGCGCAACGTCATGGGAACGGGGCCGTTCACCTTCGTCGAGCACGTGGCCGGATCGCACTGGACCGGCCGCAAGTTTGACGGCTATTTCAGGAAGGGCAAGCCGCACCTCAACGGCTTCATCGCGATCTTCGTGGCCGGAGCGCCGATGGTGAACGCGCTCGCCGCGGGCGAGGTGCTGGCGGAGTTCCGCGGCCATTCCCCCGCCGACCGCGACCGCCTGGTCAAGACGCTCGGCGACAAGTCCGTCGTGGTCGAGTCGCCGTGGGTGTGCTCGCTGGTCGTTACTTTCAACACCAAGAAGAAGCCGTTCGACGACCAACGCGTGAGGAAGGCGCTGTCGCTCTCGCTCGACCGCTGGGGCGGTGCGCAGGCGCTGTCGCGCGTCGCGCTGGTGCGCCACGTCGGCGGCCTGCTGCGGCCGGGCTATGATCTGGCGGTCTCGGAGAAGGAGCTGGTGACCTACCCCGGCTTCGCCAAGGACATCAGCGCCTCGCGCGCGGAGGCGCGCAAGCTGCTCGCCGCGGCGGGAGTGCCAAACCTCACCTTCACGCTCACCAATCGCAACGTCGCCATGCCGTACACGCCGGTCGGGGTGTTCCTGATCGACCAGTGGCGCCAGATCGGCGTCAACGTCAAGCACGAGCAGCTCGAGACCCGGCTCTACCTCGCCGCGCAGCAGCGCGACAACCCGACCTACGACGCCGCGCTCGACTTCAACTGCGACTTCATGGACGAGCCCAACCTGCAGCTGCAGAAGTACCTGTCGCACGACCGCTCCGCGATCAACTACGCGCAACAGACCGACCGCACGCTCGACGCTCTCTTCGACAAACAGTCCGGCGAACTCGACAAGAAGAAGCGTTACGCCATCCTGCGTGAGTTCGAAAAACACGCGCTGGAGCAGGCGTACACCATCCCGACGATCTGGTGGCACCGCATCATCGTCACGCACCGCAACCTGAAGGGCTGGCACATCACGCCCAGCCACTACGTGGGGCAGGACCTGGCGGATGTATGGCTCGAATAGAAAGGCGTGAACGGGTGAACGGGGAACGAGTGAACGGGCAACGCCGGTGGTTTTGTTTCGGCGGCCAGATAGTCTCTGGTGATGCGCGAGACGGTTGCTGGATGACGGTTTCGATCCGTTCACGCATTTAAATGCTTCGCTACAT
>JANNHK010000491.1:0-1563 GCA_031404355.1 Actinomycetes bacterium | reverse complement strand
GAGGTGACGTCGGCGGCCAGGCTGCGATACGGACGGCGACCGAGGTTGGCGACGTTGACAGCGATCCGACCACCAGGCTCGAGCGTGCGGACACACTCGGCGAGCACGTCGCGCAGCATCGTCAGGTACTCGATGTAGTCGCCCGGTACGTGCCCTTCGCCGAGCGCCGTCTCGTACTGCTTGCCGGCGAAGTACGGCGGCGACGTGACGACGAGAGCGACCGAAGCGTCGGGCACCTGGGACATATCGCGGGCGTCGCCGACGTGGATGACGTCGAGGTCACCTGGCACGCCGATCTCGGTGTCGTCACTGATCTCGGGCGCGGCGAAGCGGGCGTAGAAGTCGGTGGAGTCGTGCGACTCACGCTTGCCGACGCCGAACGAGGAAGTGGACGTACCCATGAATGGCTGGTCAGGATTCCGACAGCGTGGTGGTCGGGTTGGTGCCAGTCGCCGCCTGCTGGGCGCGGGCGAGTGTCGCCTCCCGTGTGCTGTCGTGGGTGAGGATCCAGAACTGGCCCCTCTTGATCGCCGCCACCACCTGATCGGCCAGGTCGCTCGCCGGGATGCCCCCCGCAACACCCGCAGCAAGGAACTGGTTGATCAGCTGGGGGAATGGCGACTCGATCGATTCCGGTTCCTTGTTCATCAGATCGGTCTTCACGAACTCGGGACACAGCACACTGGCCCCGACCGGCGAACCGAGTGCCTCCAACTCGAGGAACAGGCTCTCGCTGAGTCCGACCACGGCGTGCTTGGTTGCGATGTACGGCGAGATGCCCGGAGCCGCAACGAGTCCGGCATGCGACGCCGTACTGATGATGTGGCCAACGCCCTGCTGCTGCATGACCGGGAGTACCGCACGAATGCCGTGCACGACACCGAGCAGGTTGACATCGATGACCCGCTTCCACAGATCCATCGGGTCGGCCCACGCATCGCCGACTCCGGCAATGCCAGCGTTGTTGAACATCACGTGGATCGCGCCGAACTGCTCCAGTGCGTACTCGACCAGCGCGTTGACCTCGGCCTCAGCCGTGGTATTGCAGACCATCGTGGCGACCGACGCACCGTCCTCGGACAATCGCGCCTCGACGTCACGCAGCTTCGGCGCGTCGATGTCGGCGAGCACCACGCTCATTCCCTCGGCGATCAGCGCCTCGGCGACGGCAAGCCCGATCCCGCTCGCCCCTCCCGTGATGACCGCGACGTTCCCGGGCGCAATCACGCGCTGTTCCTGCAAGTCGGACATCGCCCAAATCTAGAGCGACAGCTACCGTTGGCCGCGCCATGGCCTACCGCTACCTCTGGTCTCCCCTCCAGCTCGGCCCCGTCGAGGTGCGCAACCGGATCGTGTTCTCCGCGCACCTCACCAACTTCGCGCGCAACGGCTTGCCGACCGAGCAGCACGCCGCCTACTACGCGGCTCGCGCGGCCGGCGGCACGGGGCTGATCATCACCGAGGAGCACTCGACACATCCGACCGACTGGCCATACGAGAAGTTGATCCATGGATTCCATCGCAACGTCATCCCCGGCTACCGCAGGATCACCGACGCCGTGC
>JANNHK010000490.1:0-1687 GCA_031404355.1 Actinomycetes bacterium | reverse complement strand
GCGAACACGTCGTTGTGGAAGTTCTGGTCGCGCGCGCCCATGCCCCCGATATAGAGCGCGAGCATCGGGCGATACGCGTCGGCGGCGGCCTCGACGTCGTCGTTGACGATGACGGGCACGATGCACGCGACCTCGAACTCGTCGGGTGCGCGGCGGGCGGTCGGCCGCGCGAAACCCTCGTCGAGCGCGGCACGATAGAACCCGTCGACGCGCGGACCGTAGAACAGTGCGATCCAACCGTCGGCGATTTCGGCAGTGAGTGCGACGTTCTTCGGCCCCTCCGACGCGAGGTAGATGGGAAGGTCGGCGCGCAACGGATGCGTGATCGACTTGAGGGGCTTGCCGAGGCCGGTGCCGCCGCGCACGGGCATCTGGTAGTGCTTGCCCTCGAAGTCGACGGGTGCTTCGCGTGCGAGTATCCGGCGGATGATCTCGACGTACTCGCGCGTGCGCGCCAGCGGCTTTGCGTAGAGGTCGCCGTACCAACCCTCCGCGACCTGGGGGCCCGACGCACCCAACCCGAGAATGAAGCGCCCCCCGGAGAGATGGTCCATCGTGAGCGCAGCCATCGCCGTCGCCGCGGGTGAACGGGCGGAGAGCTGGCAGATCGACGTTCCGAGTTTCAGTGTCTCAGTCGCCGCACCCCACCACGCGAGCGGCGTCAACGCATCGGAGCCGTACGCCTCCGCGGTCCAGCACGAGTCGAAGCCGAGGCGCTCGGCCTCCCGCAACGCCTCGGGCACGTGCGCGGGCGGCTGCGCGCCCCAGTACCCGATCGTGTACCCGAGCTTCAATTCCTTCACGGAGCGAATCCTACGAGCGCGGACGCCCGCACGTCATCGCCCACGACGAACCAGATCGCGAAGCCGCCTTCGTGCTCCGCGATACGCAGTTCGACGACGTCACCCGCGTCAAGCCCGCCCCGGAACTCCATCTCCGCCCACGCGACCCGCGGGTTCCCCGTGAGTTCCTCTTCGACCGCGGCCCAGTACGCGGCGTTGTTCACGTGGCCCAACACGTCGAAATCGACGGCGCGCAGCGGCCACGCCGAGGCACGCGCCGTCTCCGGCGGTCGGCCGTGCTGCAAGCGGGCCGACACCCGGCGCCCGCCGGCGCTCTCCCCGAAGCGCTCGGTGAAGTCGGCCGGTAACGGGATCGGCGCGCCCGTCGTGAGATCGACGTGTACCCACAGCGCGGCGGCGACCACGAACAGTTCGCCGTCGACCTGAAGGTCGGTGCGCCGCTCGGCCCAACGGGCACCGATGCCGCCGCACCACGTGGAGAGCGTCAGGTCGGTTCGGAACACCGGGGTGCGCGCGATGCGGACCGCGAGGCGGCGCATCACCCAGCCGCCGTTGTCGAGGCCGGCTGCGACCGAGTCCTCGTCCGACACGTCTTGCAGGAAACGCGCCAGCGCGTCGAGCCGGGTCCGTCCGTCGGGGCGCACGTCGGCGAGTCCGACGTGGCGGCCGAGCGTCACGACGCGGCCACTTTCGGGTCGGGGCGCGAACTCCGCGGGCACGCCCGGACGCTACCGGTAGCCTCCGGGGACATGAGTACGACGCCGCCCGAGGGGTTTCGCCAGCACCGGTTCACTCCCCCGCCCGACGCGACGACGGTGTTGCTCGTCCGCCACGGCGAGTCGGCGCCCGCCCATCCCGACCGTCCGTTTCCGCTGCGCGACGGG
>JANNHK010000489.1:0-2039 GCA_031404355.1 Actinomycetes bacterium | reverse complement strand
CGTTCCCTGACCGTCGCGTTCTTGTCGTAGGCGGTGTGGGCCGGCAGCGGGTGCTCGAAGAACCCGAAGTAGGTGTCTGCGTTCGAGGTGACGACGTCGACGACGGGATACCCGTACTCGCGTCGATGCGGGCTCGGCACGAGGATGAACGACAGCAGGTCGTTCGGGTCGGTAAAGGCGACGACCGTTGGCAGGGGCTTGCCTGCCATCGCCCTCGCCGCCCCGGCCAGCCCGCCCAGCAGCGCGCCGAGGGAGTCGCGCGGGTATCGAACTTCGTCTGCCGTCGCACCCGCGGCGCGTGCCCGGGCCGGCGCGACCTTACGCTCGATCTCGTCGTCGGCCAGCGCCAGGATCGGCATCTGGTTGGCGCGCATGAAGATCTGCGTCGTCCGGTCGAGGGTCCTCTGGACGGCCGCCCGGGTGGACGCTTGCTGTGTGCCGAGCCAGATGGCATCGAAGGCGATCTTGCTTCCCAGGCTGTCGGTGATGATCACCAGCGACTCGGGAGCGACCTCCAGCGCGGCGATGAGGGCCCGGGCATAACGCGCCACCGGTTGTTGGCCGCCCGACGAACCGAGCGCTTGAAGGACGGCCTTCAGCATGCGGGCGGTCATCTCGTCGCGCGAGCGGCCCTGGTAGATCATCGCGTCGGCGAGGCAGTCGTCGAGGATCTCGTCCTTGATCGTGCGGTTGAGCGAGGCGTCGCGTTGGTAGGGATAGGGGCGAGTCTCCTCGGGTGACAGGCAGTAGGCGTTGTCGTTTTCGGCCGGCTTCAGCTTCACCACCTGGTCGAAGCAGAGCTTCTTCTTCAGCGGCGTCGTCATGGGCGACCAGACGATCGCGTTCGCCCGCATCGGCCCGTGCCGGGTCGACAACGTCTGCTGGAAGAGCTGGATGTCGGTGTCGGGCACGACGGTCATCTGCGGAGCGACCGTGTCGGGCCCGCCGCCGACGTCGCGGTAGAGATCGGCGACGGCTGCATGGGCCCACCTCCGATCGTGGGTGCACATGCCGTGCACCAACAGCACGTCGAGGGGCCGCTCCCGCTGCAGCTCGTGAACGACGCCGGGAAACTCGATCTCGCGTCCGGGTGGCGGCGGCGGGCTGCTGTCATAGGCGGCGCTCGCGTACGGTCGCGCGCAGCCGGCCAGCACGGCGCAAAAACCCAGGACGGAAACGGCTGCGATTGACCGAGGACTCAAGACACTCTCCGAGGCGCGTCGACGGCGACGCGCACGACGGCCATGGTGGCACGGCGGCCTATCGGATCATCCCCCGATTTCAGGACGGGTTCAGCGCCGCGTATCGCTCCCGCCCGCAGGTCGACAAGATGTTCAAGGCGGTTCTAGACTCCGCCACGGCCGGCCACCGCCGCCCACCTCTAGACGCCGGCAACGAGAGAAGACGACCATGACCCGCACCTCGGGCGCAGAGCAACTCGGCGGACTGGCGGATGTCGCCTACGTGGATGCCGAGTCGTCGTGGGTCCTGACGGACGCGCTGGGAACGCAGAGTCTTGCTTCCTCGGCGCAGTAAGGCTGTCTTGGCCGTCGCAGAGGAGCGACGGCAGCTACGAGGGGACCACGTGGCTCGCTACTCGCTTGGCATCTTTCGGAGACGATGATGCCGGCCGCAACCGGTCTCTAGTTGTTCCACGGGTAGAGACCGAATGTCAGCTCGTAGTCTGAAGCAGACATTCGCCGTCAACCCGTGACTGACGGCTCATGGCCGGGACTGCCAGTTCGCTACGAACGCCGACAGCAGCCATTCGATCAGCCGGAGACCGAGCGACCGGTCTTCAAGGCGGCGAGCTCAACATCTCGACCCATCCCCGACACACGCTGCCGCGAACTCGTCGCCCCGAAGCGGCAAGCTGCGGACCAGCCGGGCCAACGACCTTGGGAAATACGTCCAGACCGCCAAACGCCTCGGCCTGTTGCGCGCCGTTATTCGGCGGACCGAGCATCACGATGCGTTTGATCCGCGGGTCGGGCTGCTCGCCGGTGGCGGCGTTGGTGTGGTCGCCCAGGTAATGCCGC
>JANNHK010000488.1:0-13608 GCA_031404355.1 Actinomycetes bacterium | reverse complement strand
TGGAACAACTCGAAGGCAAGGTGGCGGTCGTGACGGGCGCGGCGAGCGGCATCGGTGCCGCGCTCGCCGAACGCCTGGCCGCCGAGGGCATGCACGTCGTCCCCACCGACATCGAGGGCACCGACCTGCACACGGACGTGTCGAAGTACGACGACGTCGAGGCGCTGGCCGAGCACGCGTTCGCCACCTACGGCGGGGTCGACGTGCTGTGCAACAACGCCGGCGTGTTCGCGGGCGGCCTCATGTGGACCCGGCCGCCGAGTGACTACGAGTGGGTCCTCGGCGTCAACCTGTGGGGCATCCTGCACGCGATCCGGGCGTTCGTGCCCCGCATGTTGGAGCGGGGCGAGCCCGGCCACATCGTGAACACCGTGTCGATGGCGGGGCTGTTCTCGATCCCGTATTCGGGCCCGTACGTGGTGTCGAAGTTCGCCGCGCTGGCCGCGACCGAGAGCCTCGCCCACGACCTGGCCTCGATCGGCGCGCCGATCAAGGTGTCGGCGGTGGTGCCGAGCCTGGTGGCGACGGGCATCGGCAAGTCAGGCCGCAACCGTCCCGACGCGCTCGCGGCCGCGCAGACCGACGACTCCTCGTTCATCGAGCAGGCACTCACCGACTCGACCACGACGCAGGGGATGAAGCCGGCCGAAGTCGCCGAGATCATCGTCGACGCGATCCGCACCGAGACCTACCTCGTGCCGACCAAGCCGAGCTACGCGACACAGTTGCAGGAGCGGTTCGACGCGCTGATGGCCCGGCAGTTACCGCCGATGCCGACCATCGACTAATGGCCT
Source organism: Actinomycetes bacterium (assembly GCA_031404355.1). Taxonomy (GTDB): domain Bacteria; phylum Actinomycetota; class Acidimicrobiia; order IMCC26256; family PALSA-610; genus JANNHK01. The sequence goes on along the minus strand of JANNHK010000488.1, from coordinate 12,814 downwards.
CCTGGCCTGCTCGGGGGGTGACGGTGACGCAGTGCCTTGCTCCGGCGAACCCACACCCATCACGCGCTCCGCAAGACACTGCGCCACCGCCCTTCACGGTTCCACCCCAAAGAAAAGAAGAAGCTTTGCTCGCGTGCGGCCTTGTCCGTCGGTGCCGGTCTCCGCGTGCCGCGTGCGATGTCTTGGGGTCGGTCGCAAGGGGAGCCCGGCAAAGGCGGACAAGGGCGCACGGGGGAAGAGCTCTTCTCCTTTTCAGGGTGAGAGAAGTGGGAGGTCGGTGGGCCGTGTCTTACGGAGGGCGTGCTGGGTGTCGTTTCGTCCCGGAGTAGGGCACGGCCCACCGGCACAACCCGTGCACGTCAGGCGGCCGCTCCGGCGAAGCCGTGTCTGTCTAGGCGCCGAACGCTTTCGCGACGAGTTTCGCGGCGCGTCCCGGCGGACGGCCGGACGCGGCGGCCTTGTCGGCCGACGCAACGAGCGCGTGCGCACCGCGCACTCCGAGCCAGCGCAACGGTTCGGGCATCCACGCCGGAGACCGGTGGCCGACCCACGGCAGCTGCACGCGGTCCGTGTCGCACTTGAGGATGAGGTCGGCCAGCGTGCGGCCCGCGAGATGCGCGGTCGACACGCCGTCGCCGACGTAGCCGCCACCCCACGCCATGCCCGTCGCCCGGTCGAGCCCGACCGACGGATACCAGTCGCGCGACATCGCGACCGCGCCACCCCAGGTGTGCGTGACCGCCGCGTCGCCCAGCGCGGGGAACAACGACCACAGCGTGTGCTGCAAGTCGTCGAATACGGCCCGATCCTGATCGAACCGCGGCTCCACCTTCGAACCGAAGTGATACGGCGCGCCGCGCCCACCGAACGCGAACCGGTTGTCGGCCGTGCGCTGCCCGTAGATGAGCAGCATGCGGCCGTCGGTGAACGTCGGGCGCGTGTCCAGCTTGGCTTCGACCCAGAACGCGTCGGGCAGCGGCTCGGTCGCAATCATCAGCGAGTAGACGGGGATCATCGTGCGCTCGAACCCCGGCAGCCCAGGTGAGAACGCCTCGGTGGCACGCACAACGATCTCGGCCCTGACCGTCCCGTGGGTCGTGGTGACACGCCCCGCTTCGATCTTGGTGACAGGCGTGTGTTCGTAGATAACGCCGCCCTTGCGTTCGACCGCAGCCGCGACGCCGTGCGCGAGCTTGGCCGGATGGATCGCCGAGCAGTGCGGCGAGAACAGCGCGCCCAGGTTGGGTGTGCACCCGATGAGTTCGGACGACTCCTCGGGCGAGAGCCGGCGGTAGTCGTCGTCGCCGAAGCCGTACTTCTTGTGGCCGGCGAGTTGTCTTTCGATGAGGTCGACGTGCGCGCGGATCGTCGCCACTTCGATGGTGCCGCCGAGCGCCCAGTCGCAGTCGATGCCTTCGTCGGTGACGACGCGTTCGATCTCGTAGAGGTTGGCGAACATCGCGCGCTGCATCGCGATCACCGCGTCGCGGCCGTACAACTTCTCGGTCAACCGCCGCGGCCCCGCGAACGCCGACTGACACCACCCGCCGTTGCGACCCGACGCGCCGAACCCCACGTGGTCGCGTTCGCACACCACGACGCGTAGCGACGGGTCTTCGGTGAGCAGCGCGTACGCCGTCCACAGCCCGGTGTAGCCCGCACCGACGATCGCGACGTCGGCGTCGGTGTCGCCCGGAAGGCTCGCGCGGGTGATCATCGTGCCTTCGGGGAGCGTGTTGGCCCACAGAGAACTCGCCATGGCCGCAAGTATGCTCCGGCAATGATCCGATCGGAGCGGCGAGGAAGCATCGCGATCGTCACCATCGACAACCCGCCGGTGAACGCGTTGCCGGTGGCGGGGTGGTTCGAGCTGGCCGACGCGATTCGCAGCGCCGGGCGCGACCCCGGGGTGCACGTGGTGATCCTGCGGGCCGAGGGCAAGGGGTTCCAGGCCGGCGTCGACATCAAGGAACTGGCCGCCGACCCCACGAAGCAGTCGCTCATCGGCGTGAACAAGGGCTGCTACGACGCGTTCGCGGCCGTGTACGACTGCGAAGTGCCCGTCATCGCGGCGGTGCAGGGCTACTGCGTAGGCGGCGGCATCGGCCTCGCGGGCGCGGCCGACATCGTCGTCGCTTCCGACGACGCGACGTTCGGCCTCCCCGAAGTCGATCGTGGCGCGTTGGGTGGCGCGACCCACCTCTCCCGCTTCGTGCCCCAGCACAAGCTCCGCGCCCTCTACTTCACCGGCGCGACCATCACACCCCAAGAACTGTTGACCTACGGCACGGTCGAGCGCGTCGTCCCCCGCGAGCAGTTGCTCGATGCCGCGCTCGAGATCGCCGAAGTCATCGCGGCCAAGAGCACTCTCGTGATCCGCCGAGCCAAAGAGGCGCTCAACGCGATCGACCCCGTCGACGTGAACCAGTCCTACCGTTTCGAGCAGGGCTTCACGTTCGAGCTCAACCTCGAGGGCGACTCCGACGAGTTGCGCCAAGCGTTCGTCGACAAACGCGACCCGAACGTCTAGCTCGCGGTCTTCGGCGCCGTCCCGAGGCTGCGAGCAGCGGCCTGCAGTGGCGCCGCAAGTCGGGCGAACGCCCAGGTTCGTGCGACTTTGCCGTCATCGAAGTTGAGATGCTCGATGTACGAAACGCCAAGCGCATTCGTGACGTCGTTATCTCCCTCGAGCCACGCCGAGCGAGCGAACTCGAAGCAACGATCGACCTCGGTCGCGGCGTGACTGTCGATAGCTCGTTGGGTGTTGCGCGCCAGGCAACCCATCTCGAGATGCAGAAGTCCGCGCCACACCTCGTCCAGCTCGTCGACCAGCTCCGGAAACGCCTGACGCAGACTGGCCATGAACTCGTTCGCGTCCATCACCCGTATCCCGCGTCCGGCTGCTCAGATTTCGACGTAGCAGCGATTTCAGTGACTACGTCGACGAGAACGCCGACGATCGTCACGGCGCGACGAGCGGCTGGTCGGGCCAGACGGCCCGAAACAACTCGTCTCCGTGCAGCAGCCGGAAGAACGCAAGGGTTGTCGTCTCTTCGTCGTACTCGGGATGACGATCGGAGATTCCCCGTCGGGTGAGTTCGAAGACCATCTCCGAGAGTTCGAATGCGATCTCGACGCGCCGAGGGCCGTCGAGATCGCGGTACGCATCAACCTGCACGTTCCACGCGGCAGCGGTGGTATCTCGCGGGCGCATGACCCCGACGATACCAACCGCTTCGGACAAGGACGTCGCTATCCGGCAGCGCGGAACAGTTCGTCGTAGCCGTCGGCGAGGCCGGTGATGGCCTTGCTGCAGTCGCCGGTGAACGCCGGGCCGTGCATGAGCGCGAGGACGTTGACGTCGAGGTCGGCGAGGGCACGCATCGTCGGCGCTGTGGTCGGCGTGAGCGCGGTGGCACCGAAGATCGCTTCGCCGGCGAGGCCGGGTTCGACGATGTCGCTATCGGTCAGCACATCGTGCTTGCCGACCGCGGTGAACAGGTCACCGACGAACAGCGTGCCCGTGGTCTCTTCGAACAGCACGTGCGCGTCCCAGCCGTGGGGCACGTGCGGCGTGTCGATGTTGCGGACCCGGTGCGAACCGAGGTCGAGGATTTCGCCGTTCTGGAGCGGGTGTGGCGGGCGCGCGGCGAGTTCGTTCACCTGCACCATGCAGCCGACGGCGCCGTGCGCGACGGTCGCGTTCGGCGCCGCCGCGAGCCACTCGTTCATCGAGCCGCATTCGTCGCTTTCGACGTGACCGAACGTGATCCAGCGCATGCGGTCGACAGGTGTGACCGTGGCAACGGCGTCGGCGACGACGGTGAACATGGACTGGTGCCCGGTGTGGAACAGCAGCGGTTCGTCGGCGTTGACGAGGAACTGGTTGAACGTGAAGTTGGCCTCGGGCACGTAGTTCGAGATGCGGAAGATACGGTCGGCGATTTCGTCGATACGGGTTTCCATCAGAACGGGACCTCCTGGGTCAACAGGCCGGTGCCGGTGGCGCGGCCGGAAAGGATGCGGCAGAACTCGACGGTGTCGATCTCGATGTGCTCGCCGTTTTCGCCGCCGCCCGCATGGAACGACAGGTCGAGCGGACCGGTGAGCTGCAGGGTGAACGGTGTTCCGTGGCGGCGAGCCCATTCGGCGACGACGTCTGCCACAATGCGGCCGTCGTGGTCGGCGGTGAGCACGGGCTCGGCGCCGATCGCGCGGCTGACGTCGGCAACGCGGTGCAGCCACGTGTCGCGGGTGATGATCACGTCCATGAGGTAGCCGAGCGTCCACTTCTCTGTGATCGAGCCCGCCTCGACCGTAAACGACGCCTTGCGGCGCACGACACGCGGGATGCGGCGCCGGCCGCCGACCGCCTTCGGCACGAGGCGCGTGTACTCGGCCACCAGCTCGGCGGGGGTCGACGCGGCGAGCGCCTCCACCTGGATGGCGGTCATCTGGTCGACGGGCGGACCGCCGAGCTTCTTGGCCCGGCGGGCGGCGCCGATCTGCTGGCGGGCGAACACCCGCATCGACGCGCACCCGCGCATCATGCCGACGACGTGGCCGGCGAGCGTGCGCACGTCCCACAACGTGCAGTCGGTCGGCCGGGTCCAGTCGTCCGGTTGCAGCGCGGCAAACACGTCGCCGAGCCGGCGGTACTCCGTCTCCGCGAGGCGCATGGCCTCGTCGTGCTCGATCCGCGCGATCGAAGTGACGTCGGTGCTCGTCCTCATCATCGTGACTTCTTCCCTTCGGGCTTCGTGGCAACGCCGACGTAGTCGAAGAACATGTCGACGGCGTCGTCGGAGAGCCGGGTCCAGCGGTCGCCGCCCGGTTCGTTCGCGAGCTGCTGGGAGATCAGGCCGCTCACGATGGAGGTCCACAGGTCGAGATGCGCGGGGTTGTCGATCCCCATGGCGGTGAACATCCGCGCCGTTTCGGAGAGGTGCTCGACCGCCAGCGCGTACGACTCGGGCGACGGCTCGAAGTCGGGGATCGGCCGCTGGAACAGCAGCTGCGTGCGCGCGGGGTCGGCCATGCAGAAGACGAGGAACTGGCGGGTCCGGGCCTTCAGGGCGGCGCGCGGGTCGTCAGCGCCCATGTCGACCCGCTGTAGCGCCAGTGCCTGGCGACACCCGTCGGCGAACAGGGCGTCGTAGATGGCGTGCTTCGACTCGAAGTACGAGTACAGCGAGGGCGCCCGCATGCCGACCCGGGCGGCCAGGTCCCGCAGCGACAGCGCGCCCAGCCCCTGCTCCCGCACCAGATCCCAGGCCGCGTCGACGATCTCGGCCCTGGTGGCCGCCCTCCGGGCCTCGACCCGACCAACGTTCGGATTAGCTAACATCGTTAGGATATTCGCACAGCGTTCGGGGTAGTGTCAAGGGCATGCCCGTGATGCTGAACGAGACGGAACACCGCTTCGAGTCGATGACCGAGGACGCGGTCGCCCACCTCGACTTCCGCATCGAAGGCGACCGCCTGGTCATCGCCCACACCGAGGTCCCCGACGAACTCGAAGGTCAGGGCATCGGTGGTGACCTCGTCCGCGCCGCGATCCACTACGCCGGCGAACACGCCCTCACGATCGTGCCCAGGTGCCCCTTCGTGCGGGGATGGCTCGAGCGTCACCCGGATGAAGCGGCGCGGGCGAAGATCGGCAGCTGAGCCGTTCCGCGTGACGGCGTAGCCTGCGCCGCCGTGAGCGGAGTGCGACGGTTTTGGGGGTGGGGGGTCGAGGGCGAGGGGCCGAACGCTGAGCAGACCCTGAAACTGGGGCGCACGATCAGCGAGCGGTTCGGGGTCGAGGTACCACCACCGATCGCGCCGCCGACCGTCGACGAGCTCGACCTGCGGGCGCCGCGCATCGCGCCGCCCGACTCCCTCGCGGCGATCTGCACGACCGACCCGTTCGAGCGCGCGGGGCACACGTACGGGAAGTCGTTCCGCGACGTCTGGCGCGCGCTGCAGCGCGACTTCACGCACCCGCCCGATGTTGTCGCACTCCCCCGCGACGAGGCCGACGTCACCGCGCTGCTCGACTGGTGCACCGACGCGAACGTCGCTGCCGTTCCGTACGGCGGTGGGTCGTCGGTCGTGGGCGGGGTCGAGTGCAACGTCGGTGACGACTTCGGCGGCGTCGTGAGCATCGACCTGCGCCACCTCGACCAGGTGCTCGAGATCGACCGCACGTCGCGCGCGGCGCGCATCCAGGCCGGTATCTACGGACCCGCGCTCGAAGACGAGCTGCGCAAGCACGACCTGACGATGCGGCACTACCCCCAGTCGTTCGAGTTCTCGACGCTCGGCGGGTGGCTCGCGACCCGCTCCGGTGGGCACTACGCGACGCTGCACACCCACATCGACGACTTCGTCGAGTCGATCCGCGCGACGACACCCAGAGGCATCTGGGAAAGCCGCCGCCTGCCCGGTTCGGGCGCGGGTCCGTCGCCCGACCGCATGTTGCTCGGTTCTGAAGGCATCCTCGGCGTCATCACCGAGGCGTGGATGCGCCTTCAGGACCGCCCGACCTTCCGTGCCGGGGCGACCGCGCAGTTCGACACGTTCACCCAAGGTGTCGAAGCCGCCCGCGTGCTCGCGCAGTCGGGGCTCAACCCGGCCAACTGCCGTCTGCTCGACCCGGCCGAAGCGCTGCTCACCGGAACCGACGACTCCGGCAAGGCGATCCTCATCGTCGCGTTCGAATCGGCCGACCATCCGCTCGACGCGTGGATCGCCCGCGCCGTCGAATGCCTGCGCGACCTCGGCGGCAACGTGCAACAGCGCGCCGGCACAGAGAAGCGCGAGGGTGCCGCGGAGAACTGGCGCAACGCGTTCATCCGGGCGCCGTACACGCGCGATGCCCTCGTCAGCCTGGGTGTCATCAGCGAGACGTTCGAGACCGCGTGTACATGGGACCGGTTCGCCCACCTGCACGCCGAGGTCACCACGGCCGTCACCGAAACCGCCGCCGCCGTCGACGCCGCGCCCGCCTTCGTCACATGCCGGTTCACGCACGTGTATCCCGACGGCGCCGCGCCCTACTTCACCGTCCTCGCTCCCGGTCGTGCGGGAGAACAACTCAAGCAGTGGGAAGCGATCAAGGCCGCGGCCTCCGACGCGCTCATTGCCAACGGCGGCACCATCACGCACCACCACGCGGTCGGCCGCGACCACCAACCCTGGTACCAGCAGCAGCGCCCCGACGCGTTCGCGGCCGCGCTCGGCGCCGCCAAGCGCGAACTCGACCCGGCCGGGATCCTCAACCCCGGCGTCCTCCTCGCCCGGTGACGTCCGACTCGAAGTCCTATCGGGCGGTCATCTTCGACCTGGGCGGGGTCGTATTCCCGTCGCCGTTCGAGGCGTTCGACCGCTACGACGAAGCGAACGGCCTCGCACCGGGAAGCGTGCGCGCGCTCATCCGCACGAGCAGCGAGACCGGAGCGTGGGCGGCGCTCGAGAAGAGCGAACTGACGATGGCCGAGTTCGCGGCGGCGCTCGAAGCCGAGGCCGCCACCGCGGGCTTCACCCTCGACGCCACGCGACTGATGACATCGATGGGCTCCGGGTTCGGGCCCCGCCCGGCCATGGCCCGCGCCATCGAACGCATCAAGGAAGCAGGTCTGCGCACCGCGGCACTCACGAACAACTGGGCGACCGCCGACGACCGACCGGGCGTCGGCGCGCACTCGACTCTCGCGTTCGACGTCGTCGTCGAGTCGGCCGTCGAGGGGTTGCGCAAGCCCGACCCGCAGATCTACGAACTGACGTTGGCGCGCCTCGATGTAGAAGCAACGGCCGCCGTGTTCCTCGACGATCTCGGCATCAACCTCAAGCCCGCCCGCGCCCTCGGCATGACCACGATCAAGGTAACCCACCCCGACATCGCCCTCGCCGAACTCACAACGACGTTGGGATTCGACCTGACATGAACATCCTCTGGGTCAGGCACGCGGAGCCCGAACGCATCGAGTCGGGAACGGGTGTCCCCGCGAACCCGTCGCTCACCGAACGCGGCCGCGAGCAGGCCCAACGCGTCGCCGACTGGCTCGCCCACGAACACGTCGACGCGGTGCTGTCGAGCCCGCAACGCCGCGCGATCGAGACGGCCGAACCGGTGGCCCGTGCCCATGGCCTCACGATCGAGGTCGTCGACGGGCTCGTCGAGTATGACGTGCAGTCCGACCACTACATCCCGATGGAGGAACTGCGCGCGACCAAGGACGAACGCTGGACGGCAATGGTCGAGGGTCGCTGGACCGACTTCGGCGGTGAGGAACCCGACGCGTTCGTCAGCCGCGTGACCACCACGATCGACGACATCGTTGCCCGGTACCCGGGCCGGAACGTCGTCGCGGTGTGCCACGGCGGTGTCATCAACGTGGCGATGGGCTCGGTCATCAACCTCGACCGGCCGTTGTGGTTCGACCCGATGTACACGTCGATCTCGCGCCTCGCCGCGTCGCGCACGGGCGTCAGGTCGGTGACGTCGTTGAACGAGCGTGCCCACCTCGAAGCTCGGAGGGACCCGGCATGACCATCAGCATCGACCTTGACGGCGCGGTCACGATCGTCACGATCAACCGGCCCGAAGTCCGCAACGCGGTCGACCGCGCGAGTGCGGAACTGCTCGCCGACGCGTTCCGCGCGTTCGACGCGGACGACACACAGTCGGTCGCGATCCTCACGGGCGCGAACAACACGTTCTGCGCGGGCGCCGACCTCAAGGCCGTCGCCGGCGGAACCGGCAACCGAGCACTCCGCGACGGCGACGGACCGATGGGCCCGAGCCGCATGGTGCTGTCGAAACCGGTCATCGCCGCAGTCGAGGGCCACGCGGTCGCGGGTGGTTTGGAACTCGCGCTGTGGTGTGACCTGCGTGTCGCCGCCGACAACGCGGTCTTCGGCGTGTTCTGCCGGCGGTGGGGCGTGCCGCTCATCGACGGCGGCACCATTCGCCTGCCCCGCCTCATCGGGCACTCGCACGCGCTCGACCTCATCCTCACCGGCCGCGGCGTGTCGGGCGACGAAGCACGACGCATGGGGCTCGCCAACCGCCTCGTCGCACCCGGAACCGCGCTGGCCGCGGCGGTGACGCTCGCGCAAGAACTCGCCGCGCTCCCCCAACTGTGCCTGCGCGAAGATCGCATGTCGTCGTACGAACAGTGGTCGCTGCCGCTCGCCGACGCGCTCCAAACCGAGTACGAACACGGGGTGAAGGTGCTGCGTTCGGGCGAATCACGCGAAGGGGCGCGCCGCTTCGCCGCGGGCGCGGGGCGTCACGGCGCACCCGCCTAAACTCCGCGGCATGCCGACGACACCGAAGGAACGCACGGTAGGCGACATCATGAGCCGTCCGGTGGTGACCGTCCGGCCCGCTGACACGGTCGCCGACGCGGCGACCGAGATGCGGGAACGCCGCGTCGGTTCCGTCGTCGTCACCGATCACGACGAACGTGCGATCGGCATCCTTACCGAACGCGACATGATCCGTATCGCCGCCGCCGGTTCCGATGCGTCGACCGCGAAAGTCTCGGAGTGGATGACGGCCGAGCCCGACACCATCGGGTCCGGCGTCGAGGCGCGCCGCGCGTTCGCGACACTGTCCGAGCACGGGTACCGGCACATCCCCGTCGTCGACGACCGCCGACTCGTCGGCATCGTGTCGATGCGCGACCTCATGCGCATCGCAATGATCCAACCCGCCGAGGCCCAGGCCCACGAGGTACCGAAGGGGCTCGAAGGTGTCGTCGTCGCCGAGACCACCGTCGGCGACGTCCGCGGCCTCGAAGGCTTCTACCACTACCGCCAGTACAGCGCCGTCGACCTGGCCCAGCAACGACCCATCGAAGACATCTGGCAGCTGCTGTTCGAAGGGAAACTGCCCGACACACTCGCCGAGCGCGAGGCGTTCGCCGCGCAAACGCGGCCCCGCCGGGCGATCCCGGCCGCCGTGCGCGAGGTGCTCCCCGCGATCGCCGAGGCGGGCGAGACCTTCGTGCCGCTCGACGCGTTGCGCACGTCGCTGTCGCAGTTCGGAACGGCCGAGGGGTTCCGCGCGTCGCACGACATCGAACGGCCCGAGTTGTACGACAACGCGCTCTCGACATGCGCGGTCGTCCCCACCCTCATCACCGCGTTGTGGCGGCTGCGCCAGGGGTTCGAACCCATCGAACCGCGTAACGATCTCGGCTACGCGGCCAACTACCTCTACATGATGCAAGGCGACGTGCCGACCGCCGAACACGCCGCCGCGGTCGAGAAGTATCTCATCTCCACCATCGACCACGGGTTCAACGCGTCGACGTTCACCGCGCGCGTCATCACGTCGACCGGGGCCGACCTCGTCGCCGCCGTCGTCGGCGGCATCGGTGCGCTGTCGGGCCCATTGCACGGTGGCGCACCCAGCCGCGCCCTCCAGATGCTCGACGAAATCGGCACCCCCGACCGGGCCGAAGGTTGGCTGCGCGACGCCGTCGAACGCGGCGACCGGCTCATGGGCTTCGGCCACCGCGTCTACAAGACCGACGACCCCCGGTCGCTCATGCTGCGCGACGTCGCCGACAGCCTCGGCGGCGAGAAGATGGAACTCGCCCGCCACATCGAGGCGACAGCCATCCGCGTGCTCGACGAACTCAAACCCGGCCGGCGCCTCTACACGAACGTCGAGTTCTACGCCGGCATCGTAATGGACGCGTGCGGCATCCCCCGCGAACTGTTCACGCCCACATTCGCCGCGAGCCGCGTCATCGGCTGGTGCACGCACATCCTCGAACAGGCCGCGGACAACCGGCTCATCCGACCCAGCGCACAGTACGTCGGGGGCGCCCCGCCCCAGCCGGTCCCACCGATCACCTGAGCGATTCGTGTTCGCGCTCGTGCACAGCCCGTTGGTCGGGCCGCGCTCGTGGCGCGACGTCGCCGCATCGCTGCGCGCGCGTGGCCACGACGTCGTGGTGCCGTCAATGCTCGGGTTCGCCGACAAAGGCCCGCCGTACGTCGAAGCGCTTGTCGCGCGGGCGCGCGCCGCGATCGGCACCGGCGCGGCCGTCCTTGTCGGCCACAGCGGCGCCGGCCCGCTCCTCCCCGCGATCGGCGGCGCGGGCTACGTAGTCGTCGACGGTGGGCTGCCGCCGAAGCGCGGCGACGCGCCGCTCGCGCCGCCGGAACTCCTCAAACATCTCGACCCGCTCACGACTGACGGTCGTCTTGCTCCTTGGTCGCAGTGGTGGGGCGACGGCGCGATGACGCATCTCGTACCCGACCCGACAGTGCGCAACGAGATCGAAGCCGAACTCCCGATGTTGCCGCGCGCGTACTTCGACGAGCGGGCCCGGGCTCCCGACGGATGGTCGACATCACCCGCGGGCTACGTGCAGCTCAGCCCCGCGTATGCAGCCGAGGCGCACGAAGCACGCGATCGCGGGTGGCCGGTCGAAGTGCTCGACAGCGGTCACCTCCACATGGTCGTCGATCCCGATGCCGTCGCCGACGCGATCGTGCGCGTCGAGGCGGCATCACACGTTGGGTAAGGCCAGCTCCGCGATCGCGACGAGGACGTCGACCTCGTTGTCCTCGCCGAGCGCGAAGCCGAGCTGACCCGACGCCACCGTGAGCACGTCGTCGCCCGTGGTGACGTGCAGGGTGTTGCCGCCACCGAGCTCGTCGAAGAAGTACACGGCCTCGTCGCCGATATCCGGGACCTCGTCGACGTCGTCGATGTCGCGCCGGATGAACTCGGCGTCGTCGGGTGACTCGACGCCGATGTTCACGTACGTGCCGCCGTCGTCGAGGAACTCGACGCTCCAACCGCACAACCCGAGCCCGAGCGACGTCGGGTCGGTGACCGCCACCCCGCTCCCGTCGTAGCGCGGGCCGAGCAGCTCCTCGAGATCGGCTTCGGTGGTCAGCGCGCAGGCGTCGACCTCACCGCCCGCAACCGCATCGTCCGCGACGTCATCGACGGGTTCCTCGTCGTCGACCGGCTCGTCGACGACGTCTTCGGTGTCGTCGACCGCACTGGTGTCTTCGTCGTCGTCACCACCGCACGCGGCGAGGACCGTCAGCGCCAAGGCCGCGAGAACAACGCCCGTCGCAGTTCGCATCACGGCGACGCTACCGGGCGCGGCTCAGACGCGCGAGACGACGAGCTCGGCCAACGCGATGAGGGGAACCTCGGCAGCCTCGTCGACATCCGGCGTGTACGAGTTCAGCTCGCCACCGCTGACGACGAGTACCTGGTCGCCGATGGTCACGTGCAAGAGGTCGCCGACGCCCGACCGGTAGAGGTACACGGCTTCATCGCCAAGGTCGGGTATCTCGACCAACTCGACACCGGGCTGCGATGCGGCCGACTCCTGCTCTTGCTGCGCCTGCTCGGGCGTGATGATGCCGACGCCAACGTAGGTCGCGCCGTAACCGGGGAAGTCGAGGTCCCAGTCGCCGAGCATCGGCGAAACCTAGTCAGTGGCCGGGTAGCAGCCGCGCGCGCCCCTGTTCTCCTTCTTTCAATCGAGAGTACGGTTCTCGTTCGATGCCCGAGCAGACCGATGTCGATGTCTGTGTCGTCGGCGCCGGGTACGCGGGCCTCACGGCCGCCCGCCGTTTGCGCGAGAACGCGAAGTCAGTCGTCGTCCTCGAGGCGCGTGACCGCGTCGGCGGACGCATATGGACCGAACACCTTGCTGACGGCTCGGCGATCGACCGGGGCGGCGCCTGGATCGCACCGAAGCATGATGCGATCCTCGGGCTGGCACGCGAGGTCGGCGTCGACACGTACAAGACGTGGGTCAAAGGCGCGCACCTGCTCGTCGAC
>JANNHK010000487.1:0-3653 GCA_031404355.1 Actinomycetes bacterium | reverse complement strand
TCGAACGCATCGTCGGCGGACGCGTCGGCGGGCGTTCCGGGCGCGGCGAATGCAGTCGCCAGCACTGCTGTCAGCAGTACACCCGCCCCAGTTCGCACTCCGCCCAAGCCAATCAAGCCTAAACGTCACCTCTTCCGATTCGGTCGCCGCGATCGCATGTGTGACGCGTTTCACACCAAGGGTAAACGTGATTCGGAGCCGCGCTGTTCCACGGACCATCGACTGAGTCGGTCGGCCTACGTCCGCGGTCGCGTTCGTGTTTGAAGCTCAGTGGTTGGTGAGCAGCCACTGAGCTTCAAACACAACACCCTGTCAGCAGGTGCTGGTTGCGGTTTCGTGGTCGTAGGCGGCGGTGATGAAGGCCATGGCGTCGGTGGCCGCGGCGTCGACGACCGCGTCGTGCGCCCGTTCCGGATACACCACCCGGACGACCGTGACGTCGAGCGCGCAGTACTTGTCCGCGAGTTGGCCGGACAGGGCGACGGGGACCTGTTCGTCGGCGTCGCCGTGGCCGATGAAGACCGGGACCGCAGGTGGGGTCGCTCCCGGCGAGTTCTCCTCGGGGAGGGTCTGGAGGTCGGGCACGGTGGCGGGGTCGTGGGCGATGACTTCGCCGGCCGGGAGCGCCTGGTAGCGCGTGACGGTGGCGTCGACGCATTCGGTCTCGATGCGCGCGACGTCGTCGACCGCGCTCGGCGTGAAGACGGTGGAGAGGTCGAGATCGGGGTACCCGGCCTGGAGCCCGATCGCGCCTATGAGGAGGACCCCCGTGTAGGGCGACGCGGCAAGGTGGTCGACCAGGTCCGGGAGTTCCCCGCCGGGGGCGAGCGCGACCGCACCGACGAGTTGGAGTTCGGGGGCGTAGTCCGGTCCGATCTCGGCGGCAGACAGGGCCGCGCGACCGCCTTGCGAGTGGCCGGCGAGCACGACGTCGCCGAGGGCGCCGACGTTGGGCAGCGCGGCAACGGCGCGAACGCTGTCGAGCACGGCGTGGGCCTCCGCGGCGGCGACGGTCGACGTCGGGGTGCCGGGCGTGCCGAGCCCTTCGTAGTCGGTCGCGACCAGCACCGCCCCGCGCTCGATCTGCAGGCCGCCGTACGGGGGAAGGTTGTCGCGCACCTCGTGCGACGGCGCGCACTGGTCGCCGAGTCCCACCGTTCCGTGAGCCCACGCGAACACGGGCCGACCACCTTCGGGGATCTCGGCTGTCGGCACGACCGCGAATCCCGACACGGCGATGTCGCGGTCGTCGACGCTGCGGGAGTGGTACAGGATCCGCCACACCGACGCGGGCGGGTTGAGCTCGAGCTCGACCGGTTCGGCCCAGATGAGGGTGCCCGGCGGCGCCGGCTCGAGCGGATCCGGCGGTGCGTACAGGTCGCCGGTCGGTGACGGCACCGTCGACGCGTCCGTCGTGGGTTCCGTCGTTCCTTCTGTCGTGGGTTCCGACGTCGCCTCGTCGGGCGACGATGATCCGCACGCGGCGACGACAAGGGTGAGGCCGACGACGACGCCGACCCAGGTGCGGCGATTCGGCATCGTTCGAGAGGGCCCGTTCGTCATGGTGCCGTGCACACTCCCACCCTGACGGGCATCCCGTCGACCGTGCGGACGCCGCGGCACACGCGATGAACCACCCGCAGGTCGGCTGACGCTGCGCCGGCGTCGGGGCCGCGTGTTGCCGGCTATCGCGTGCTCTCCACGGTCTCGAGAATTCTGGTCTTCGGTGTTCCGACGAGGGCCGGCGAGGCGGTGGGTGACCGCCAGATGTTGTGCAGCTCCACGAGGAAGCCCTCGGCGGCGGCGACGGTGTCGAACATCAGGTCGATCATCAGGTAGGACGGGTCGTCGACGGGACGGCGGATGTCGTAGCCGCGCACGCCGTGCCGGGCTCGGAGTTCGGCGGCGCGCCCGAACGCCCCGCGCCACATATCCAGGTCCTTGATCGCGTGTTCGATGTGCAACGTGGTCATGTCCGCTCCTCGAGGTTGGTGTCCTCGTAGGACGGTAAGCCCGGCGCCGCTCGCATCCCATCCCAGACATGTGGGGTTGGGAGAGTTCTTGGGGCGGAGCCTCAGCCGGCCGCGATGGTGTCGAACGGGGGAAGCCCGAGGATCTCTACGCCGCCGTTCTCCTTGGCCGATGCCTCGACGAGCGCGATGTCGACCGGGTTGGACTCGTCGTCGGTCGCGGCGCTCGCGCCGCGGTAGAAGGCCTGACCGATTCCCGGTGTTTGGAGGGTGAGCAGCCGCGCCGTGTCCGAGATCACCCGGAAGGCGTGGGGTACACCCCTCGGGTTGAACGTCATCCCACCGGCGCGGACTCGGCTTTCGGTTCCGTCGACATGAACGAGGATCTCGCCCTCCAGGACGTAGACCATTTCATCGGCCTCCGGGTGGAGGTGGAGGGGAGTGGTCTTGCCCTGCGTCATGGTGTCCTCGAACAGGAAGAAGGAGCCGCCCGTTTCCTCGGTCATGAGCTTCCACGTGTGGATGCCGCCCCCGTAGAACGATCGCTTGTCGCCTTCGCCTGCGGCCCGGATGATCGGAACTGGAGCGGTCACGGCGCATCGCCTTCCCTCTTTATGGGACATAGATCTCATGTTGAACCTACGGTATCATCATGAGTATGTCAATCCCATATGAGCTGAACGGCCGCATCGGACAGAAGCGCCGCACGCGCGATGCGCTCGTCGCCGCCGCCCGCGAGCTCGTCGCCGACGGTGTCATGCCCACCGTCGAAGCAGCCGCGGAGACGGCGTCGATCTCTCGCGCTACCGCCTATCGATACTTCCCGAACCAACGGGCGTTGCTCGTCGCCGCTCACCCGGAGACGGCCGCCCCTTCGTTGTTGCCCGACGATGCACCCGACGACGTGGCGTCCCGACTCGACCTCGTCGTCGACGCGTTCATCCGCATGATCGTCGACACCGAGGCGCAGCAGCGGACGATGCTTCGACTCTCGCTCGAAGCCGACCCGGTCGAGCGCTCGCAGCTGCCCCTGCGTCAAGGCCGGGCGATCAAATGGATCGACGAAGCGCTCGCCCCGCTTGGCAAGGAAATGTCGAAGGCCGATCGGCACCGCCTGACGCTTGCGATACGAAGCGCGACGGGGATCGAAGCGCTCACATGGTTGACCGACGTCGGCGGGCTGAGCAGAAAAGACGCGACCGATCTCATGCGCTGGTCGGCGCGCGCCCTGTTGCAGTCTGCGCTCGCCGAGACCACTGCCAAGCGCGGCGGTTGAGGCGTACGGTGGCGGCGTGGCTCCGAGTACGAAGCAGAACCGAGCCCGCGAACGCGTCGAGCGAATCTGTGCATCGGGTTCCGACGCCCACACGCTGCGGATCGAGCTGCTCGAGGAGATCCGCGGCGTCGTCGCGTTCGACGCCCACGCATGGCTGATGACCGACCCCCGCACCACGGTCGGGGTGGCACCGCTCGCCGACGTGCCGTGCCTGCACGAACTTCCGCGGGCGATCGCGCTCAAGTACCGCACCGAAGTGAATCGATGGACGAGCCTGGCGCGGGCGGAGACGCCGGTGGGCTTGTTGCGGCGCGAGACCGGCAACGATCCATTGCAAAGTCCGATGTGGCGCGACCTCCAACGCGCGTACGCCGTGGTCGACGTCGCCTCGGCGGTGTTTACGGACC
>JANNHK010000486.1:0-11617 GCA_031404355.1 Actinomycetes bacterium | reverse complement strand
CGTCAGCGCCATGGTCAACCGCGGCGGCCTGAAAGTGTTCCCCGACGAAGTCGAGGAGATCCTGCGCGGGCACGACGCCGTCGTCGACGTGGCGGTCGCGGGCGTGCCCGATCCACGCCTCGGCGAAGTGCCCTGGGCCTTTGTGGTGGCCGCGGGCCCGATCGAACCCGACGCGTTGTGCGCATTCGCCCGGGAGCGCCTGTCGCCGTACAAAGTGCCCGCCGGTGTCACGTTCGTCGACGAGCTGCCGAGGAACGAGGCGGGCAAGGTCCTGCGCCAGGAGCTGGTCGTCCTCGTCGCGCCGGAATGAAGGGCGGTCGACTGACGGCTCTCTGCCAGCACTGATGCCACTACCTACCGGTAGGTAGGCTAGGGTCGACCCCATAGAATCGAGTGGCCAGGAGGGTTCGTGACCGCAGCTCCGGTGGACGTAGATCTCGTACAGGCGCGCAAGGTGCAGTGGAAGGCGTCGATTCCCTTCATCCTCGCCAACCTGTTGCCGCTGCTGGCGATCTGGACCGGCGTCACGTGGAAAGCCGTCTTCGTCTTCGTGTTCCTCTACTGGACGCGGGTCTTCTTCATCACGGCCGGGTACCACCGCTACTTCTCGCACAAGACGTACCGGCTCAACCGGTTCTGGCAGTTCGTGTTCGCGTTCGGCGGCGCGAGCTGTGCGCAGAAGGGCCCGCTCTGGTGGGCGGCGAACCACCGCGTGCACCACAAGTACACCGACACGCCGGGGCGCGACCCGCACACGCCCCGCGAGGGCTTCTGGTGGAGCCACGTCGGCTGGGTCGTGTCGGGGCTGTACAAGGACGTCGACTACGACGACATCAGCGACTTCGCGAAGTATCCCGAGCTTCGTTTCCTCGACCGGCACGACTGGATCGCGCCGTGGTCGCTCGGCATCGCGGCGTTCTTGTTCGCCGGCCTGCCGGGTCTGATCTTCGGGTTCTTCGGTTCGACGTTGCTGCTGTGGCACGGCACGTTCCTCGTGAACTCGGCCGCCCACGTGTGGGGCACGCGCCGCTACGACACGCCCGACCTGAGCCGCAACAACTGGTGGGTCGCGATCATCACCATGGGTGAGGGGTGGCACAACAACCACCACCACTACCCGATGTCGGCCCGTCAGGGTCACCGCTGGTGGGAGTGGGACCCGTCGTACTACGTGCTGCGGGGCCTCGCCCTCGTCGGCATCGTGAAGGACATCAAAGAGCCCCCGGCCCGGGCGCTCGAGAGCCGTCGCATCGTGAAGGGTGCGCCGGTCGTTCTTGACGAGTCGCCGGAACGAGTTTCCGTTTCGTAATTTCTTCGTTCCCTCGCGACGGATTCGGCGATGCCGTACGACGATGGGGTGATGTCGGACGACGCGGCCCCCGAGCCTGATCGCGTGGATGCGCTCCTGGCGCTCTACGAGCAGGCGCTGCCGCAGGTCTTCGGTTACCTCGTGCGCCGCTGCCCGACCGAGGCGCTGGCCGAAGACCTCACCGCTGACGCGTTCCTCGCCGCGGTCGACGCGTGTGGTCGCGGCACGGTGACGAGCCCGACGGTCGGGTGGCTGATCGGCGTCGCCCGCAACAAGCTCGTCGACCACCCAGACTTCGCTTGTCCGTACATCTCGGTGCACGACGGTGCGGCCGCGATCGAGTTCTACAAGCGGGCGTTTGGTGCGACCGAGCGTTACCGGTTGACCGCCCCCGACGGCCGCCTCGGCCACGCCGAGATCGAGATCGGCGGCAGCTCACTCATGCTCGCCGACGAGTACCCCGAGTACGACCGAACGGGGCCTCGCACACTCGGGGGCACGCCCGTCACGTTGACCTTGGCCGTTCCCGACGTCGACGCGGTCGTCGCGCGTGCGGTGGAACTGGGCGCGGTGTTGGAGATTCCCGTCGCCGACATGTTCTACGGCTCCCGGTCGGGCACGATCCTCGACCCGTTCGGCCACCGCTGGAACATCCAGACGCCCGAGCACGAGGTCAGCCCCGAGGAGATGCAGCGCCTGATGGAGGAGTAGCGCGACTACGGGATCTCCGCGTGGCCGCCGAACCCGCTGCGCATCGCCGACAGGATTTTCGCGGCGAACTCGCCGCGACCGCGCGACTCGAACCGTTGGATCAGCGACGCGGTGATCACGGGTGCAGGGACGCCCTCGTCGATCGCGGCGATCACGGTCCAGCGGCCTTCCCCGGAGTCGGAGACGCGTCCGCTGTAGTCGTCGAGGGTGGGGGAGATCGCGAGTGCGTCGGCGACGAGGTCGATGAGCCACGACTCGACCACGGAACCGCGCCGCCACACTTCGGCGACTTCGGCCACGTCGATCTCGTACTGGTACGCCTCGGGGTCGCGCAGCGGCGTGGTCTCGGCGTCGACCGCGCGGTCGAGCGTGCCGATGTTCGCGTGCCGGATGATGCTCATCCCCTCGGCGATCGCGGCCATCATCCCGTACTCGATGCCGTTGTGGACCATCTTCACGAAGTGACCCGCGCCGGCCGGGCCGCAGTGCAGGTAGCCCTCGGGCGCGGTGCCCCCACGCGTGCGGTGCGGCGTCGGGTCGGCCGCAGCGACACCCGGTGCGAGCGTCCTCCACACCGGGTCGAGATGGCCGACGATGTCGGGTTCGCCGCCGATCATCAAACAGAAGCCGCGGTCGAGTCCGAACACGCCACCCGACGTGCCGACGTCGACGAAATGAAGCTGCCGTTCCGCGAGCGTCTTTGCTCTGGTGATGTCGTCGCGGTAGTAGCTGTTGCCGCCGTCGATGACGATGTCGCCCGGTGCGAGGAACTCGACGAGCACGTCGATGTTGGGCTGCACGATCGCGGCGGGCAACATGATCCACGCGACCCGCGGGGGTTCGAGCTTGGCCACGAAGTCCTCGAGTGACGTCGCGCCGAGAGCGCCTTCGGCCGCGAGCGCGTCGACCACCGCGGGTGCGATGTCGTAGACGACGCAGCGGTGACCGTCGCGCATGAGCCGGCGCACGAGGTTGGCGCCCATGCGGCCGAGCCCGACCATCCCCACCTGCATAGGCCCGATCTGCATGCTCTGCTCCGTAGCCATCAGCGGGGGAACACCGTGCGTTCGACCCGGTCGCCGCGGGCGACGAGGATCACCGCGACCAACTCGGGTGCGAACAACCCGTGGTCGACCACGCCCGGTGTCGCCGACAGCCGGGCCGCCAGTGCGGCCGGATCGCCGACCGGGCCCCTGTAGTCGGCGATGACGCCGCCGTCGGGACTGTTCGGGACATCGCGCCGGGTCACGTCGGGGCCGAGCCGGCGCAGTGTGGCCGGCAACCCGAACGCGAGGAGCTCGAGGGGGATCGGCGCGCGGATCGCGTCGACGGGTTTGGTGGAGTCGGCCATGACGACGAACCGGTCGGCCGCGGCGGCGACGATCTTCTCGCGGGTATGGGCGGCACCACCGCCTTTGACGAGCCAGCCGTCGGGCGCGATCTGGTCGGTGCCGTCGATCGTGACGTCGAGGTGGTCGAGTGCACCGAACTCCTCGACCGCGATACCCAGCTTGCGGGCCGCGTCTTCGGTGCGGGGCGACGTGGCGACACACCGGATCTTGACGTTTCGGTTGGCGATGGCGGTGAGCAGGTGGGCGACCGTCGAGCCGGTCCCGAGCCCGACGGTCATGCCGTCCTCGACCAGCTCGGCGGCCGCCTCGGCCGCAACCTGCTTCTCGTGCTCGATCAGCATGGCTCCCTCGCTCCCCGCGTCGGGGCCTTCGGCGGGCGGGCGACTCGCTGCGTCCGCACGATCATCCACGACCGAAACGTAGCTGCGATGAGCGAGCAGCCGCGCCATTGCGTAGCGTGGGTGCCCGTGGACACCGTGACACCTGTTCCGGTTCGTTCGCCCGCCGACCGGTGGGCCCGGCGGGTGCTGCGCCTGCCCGAGGACGGGCCGAAGGTCAGCATCATCAACGCCCAGAACGCGTTCAGTGCGTCGATCGCGATTTCGGCGACCCGGTGCCTGTTCACGTACATCTTCGTGCCGTTCATCGCGCCGCTGATCGGGCTGCACGACGCGGTCGGGCCTGCGTTCGGGCTGGCGATCGGTCTGGTCTCGATGATCGCCATCTTCTTTGCGAGCCGCCGCTTCTTCGCCGCCGACCACAAGTGGCGCTGGTACTACGCGAGCCTCGGCGCCGGGGTGTTCGTCCTCCTGATCTGGCAGGCCGTTGTCGACCTCTCCGACCTCCTCGCCTGAGCTGAGCCGCGTCCCTACCGGCGCCCGTCGGTGGTTGTGGTTCGCCGCGGGATGGGGCGCGGTCGTGCTCGGCACCATCGGCATCGTGGTACCGGGATGGCCGACGACCGTGTTCTTCATCGCCGCCGCGTCGTGCTTCGCGCGGTCGTCGCCCCGCTTCGAGCGCTGGGTGCTCAACCTCCCGAAGATCGGCCCCCTGGTGCGCGATCACCGCGCCGGCCTCGGTATGCCGCGGTCGGCGAAGGCGTGGGCGATCGGCATGATGGTCGTCTTCGCCGGCTTCAGCGCGTACGTGCTGCGAGACCTGTGGTTCGTGAGCGCGGCGATCGTTGCGCTGGTCCTCGTCGGCATCTGGTACATCGCCCGGCGCGTCCCGACCCGCCGCCCCTAAATCGTTCTGGCGCCGAATGTGCGCCCGACGGGCGCATACGCGGCGCCAGAATCAGAGGGCGGTGTTGACGATGGCGGCGACTGTGACTGTTGTGATGTCGCCGACGGTGATCTCGACGTTCACCGGTGACCCCCGTACTGGCGGAATTGCGTCATGGGTCTTATGTTGCCTCTTGGCTGGAGAGCACGGACGCTCGTTCTCTGTGGGGGTGAGCGATGATCCGTCGCGCTGCTGTCCTATTGGTCGTGCTGGGTTTCTTGGGTGTCTTCGCCCAACCCGCGGCGGCCGACCTGATCAAGATCACGAGTTTTTCGCCGCTCAGTGGTCCGCCGGGAACAACTGTCACTATCAACGGTGGCGGTCTCGGCAACACGACCCAGGTGCGGTTCAACGGTGTGAACGCGACGTTCGTCGTGCACACTGCTCGCAGGGTGACGGCTGTCGTCCCGCCGACCGCGTCGTCGGGGCCGATCAGTGTCACGAAGACGAAGCCGCCGAGCACCGCGACGAGCGTCAACGACTTCACCGTCACGTTGCCGCCGGACACGACGCCGTGGCCGATGTTCCAGCACGACCCGCAGCACACGGGCAAGAGCACGGGGAGCGGCCCGTCGACGAGCGTGGTGCGGGCGAACTGGGAGTTCCAAGGCCCGAGTTGGATCAAGAACGAACCGTCGATCGGTCCCGACGGCACCGTCTACATCGGTTTGGCGCGCCACCCGTTGTGCGCGCTCGACGGCGCGTCGGGTACTGAGAAGTGGTGCACGGACATCGGCGGGTTCGTGAACCAGTCGTCGGCCACGATCGGCAATTCGTTCATGAAGACCGACGCGCAGGGCACGCGCAAGGTGCAGACCGTCTATATGGGCGACCGCAACAACGTGTTCTGGGCGGTCGACTCCGAGGGCGATGACCTCTGGAACTACAAGATCAACCTCGACGGCGACGTGCGCGCGTCGGCGATCATCGGCCCCGACCCGACGAACACGATCTACATGATGTGTGGGTGCACGACACGCGCGGTGATGCACGCGCTCGCGCCCGACGGGACGTTGAAGTGGTTCCTCAACCTTCCCACCTCGCGCGACGCGTCGCCCGCCGCGATCCAGTTCGGACCGAACTTCCGGCTCTACATGATCTCGAACAATGCCGAACTGGTCGCGATCGACGACCTCGGCACGAGTGGTGCCGTCGCGTGGACGTTGCCGCTCGCAACGCTCAGCGAGCACAGCTCACCGTCGATCGGTCCCGACGGGACGATCTACGTCGGAACCGAGAGCGGCCTGTTCGCGGTGCGCGACAACGGGACCTCCGCGCAGGTCCTGCCGGGCTGGCCGTTCCCGACCGCGGGCGGCGTCGACACAACCGCCGCGATCAGCAACGGGAAGGTCTACGTGAGCAGCCTCGGCGGCGGGATCCGCACCGTGTACGGCATCAACCCGGCGACGAACCCACCCACGCAACTGTGGAGCAAGAGCGGACCGGGGAGCGGCTCGACGAGCTTCGCGCAGACGCCGTCGCCGGTGATCGGGAGTAACGGGCTCGTATATGCCGCGATCGGGAAGCAGCTGTACGCGTTCGACCCGGCGGTTGCGAATCCGGGGGCGACGCCGCGCTGGCAGTTCACGCTCGGCGACGATGCCATCTCGATGACGGTCGGCGACGGCGTACTGTACGTGAGCGCGAAGAACTCACGCGTGTACGCGCTCATCGCCGGACCGTGATTGCGGGGTTATGAACGAACTGCGGTATCGCGAGGCTGAGCAACGGATGTGGAAGTCGGTCGGGGTAGAACCGACCGAACAGCGGATCCACCTGCCGCGGATCGATGTCACCGTGCGCGTGCAGGAAGTGGGTGAAGGCCCCGCGATCGTGTTCGTGCACGGCGCGTCGAACAGCGGCGTCAGTTGGTCATCGTTGGCCCGCGACCTTCCGGGGTTCCGGTGCATCCTGCTCGACCGCCCCGGCTGCGGGCTGAGCGACCCGCTCAAGACCGGGTTCGACGACGTGAAGCGGCTCGAGGCGTTCGGCGACGCGCTGGTCGTCGACGTGCTCGACGCGCTGGAGCTCGACACCGCGTTCGTCATCGCGACGTCGTACGGCGGCTACATCGGGTTGCGCGGTGCCGCCGCGCATCCCGACCGCATCTCGGCGACGGTGTTGTTGAGTTGGTCGCTCGGCGTGCCCATCGAGAAGACGCCGTTCCTGATGCGCGCCGCGAGCATCCCGTTCGTCGGCCGGCTCGGCGCACGGATGCCGGCCAACGAACGAACGGTGCGGATGATCTTCAAGCAGATCGGCCTCCGCGGCGCGCTCGAATCGGGCCGCATCTCGCAGGAGCTGATCGACTGCTACGTGGCGTTGCTGCGCGAGACAGACACGATGCGCAATGAACTCGCCGCGGGCCCGCGCATCATGTCGTTCTTCGGCGGAATCAACGAGAGCGTGCTCATCGGTGACGACGTGCTCGCCAAGATCTCGAATCCGATGCTGTGCATCTGGGGTGAGGACGACCCCCAGGGCGGCGCCGACTCCGCGCGCCGGTTCGTCTCCCGAATTCCCGGCGCGGAACTGGAGCTGATGCCCGGCGTCGGTCACGCCCCCTGGCTCGACGACCCCGACAAGGTCGCGACCGGCGTGCGCGACTTCTTCGCCCGGGTGTAGCGCCGGCCCTGCGGCCGAAACTGTCGCACCTCCCGCATAGGGTCGCTGGGCGAGAAGCACGCGCCCGTGCGCCTGCTCCGGATCGCGCTTCCGAGGCGCCACGTCAGGCTGGGCCGAACGGGAGAGCAACGGTGCGCCGGCATCGAACACGTGGAACGAATGCTATACTGTCTAATCAGCTAGACGAATGACCGGCCGTGAGGTTCTCCGTCGGGCCGAGCGACTGGGTTGCCCACGCGTGCGGCAACGAGGTTCGCACGCGATCGTGCGTTGCCCGGGAGGGTGTCAGACCGTGATTCCCCTGCATCGAGGCCAGGACATCCCGGTGGGCACGCTCAAGAGCATCGAGCGGTTGTTGGCGCCGTGTGTCGGGGAGGGTTGGCTGCGATGACGCGATCGAGGCGCTACACGGCTGTTTACGAACGCGATCGCGAGAGCGACGCATGGCTCGTACATATCGACGGCATCGAAGGGTGCCACACGTACGGCCGCACGCTCCGTCAAGCCGAGTCGCGAATCCGCGAAGCACTCGCCTCGTGGACCAATCGCGATCCGGATGGCTTGGACATTGCTTCGGCGCTGCCTTCGCGGCTCGTCGAGATCGCCTCGAACGTGGCGCACGCGCGTGAGCGTGCGGCCCAGTCAGCACAGGAGGCGGGAGCGACGACGGCGAACGCGGCGAAGGCGCTAGCACGCATGGGACTCAGTCGACGCGACACCGCAGACGTTCTCGGTATCTCTCATCAACGTGTCCAGCAGCTCCTCGTGTCGCAATGACACCGGGGACCTAGGCGATCGGCGAGACTGTCACCATGGCGTTCGGACAACAGTCAGGCCCACCCGCAACCGGGCGGCAGGTGAAGGAGCTGATGGAGCTGCTCAACGCCGCGGGCCATTCCGACTTTCGCGACGCCCGGGGGCCGATGGGGTTCACCCAGCGCCAGGCGGGCGGGAAGTTCACGCGCGACGAGGCCGACGCGTTCATCGAGCAGCTGCAGGAGGCGGAGAACGAGGCGCCCGCGGCCGAGCCGGCGCCACCCAAGCCGAGGTTGTCCGCGGCCGAGAAGGCGTTGAGCAAATACCCGGCCGGCCAGCTCGCGGCCGAGTTACAGCGCCGAGGCTGGGTCGTCCTCGAGCCGTAACCCTCAGGTAGCCCCGCTGAACAACGCGACGCAACCGACGACCTCGACAGTCGGCGCCGCGAAGTGCTCGGCGAGAACTGCCCGGAATCCGTCGAGGTCATCGTCGGCGTTCGAGAAGATGCCGTGCTTGTTGTTGCGGTCCATGAGTTTGCGGGCGTACCAGTTGCGCGGAACACCATCGTGCAACAGCGTCGCACCGAAGAACACGGCACCGGGGTTCGCGATCGCCTTGAGGTGCGTGAACACGACACCCTTCGCCTGGATGGTGCCGGGCAGGCAGTGCAGCAGGTAGTTCATGCCGACGGAGTCGAACTTCGGCGCGTCGATCTCGATCGGTTCCAGCACGTTGGCCGTGTACCGCTCGGGGTTGTAACGCTCGATGCGTTTGGCCGCGACGTCGAGGCAGGTCTCGTTGAGATCCATGAGTGCGACACGCGGCGCCGACGCGTACTCGCATTTGTCGAGGAAGTACCCCGTCCCTACGCCCACGTCGAGATGGTTCGCGGTGACGTGCGCGTTGTAGTGCTCGAGAATCCGGCTCGCCGGGCACTTCCAGGCGACCCGCGAGAAGAACCCGAGAATCGCCGGGTCGTACACCGCCAGCGCCCGCTTCGTATAGAACGCGTGCCCCGCCTCGACGTCTTCCGGTGTTGCGCCCATAGAGCGCACGGTACAACTGCCCTGTTCGCGGGCAGGCGGGCTAGCGCACAGCGCCCTGATCGGGGAACTTGCTTCGAGCGGGTGACGAGGATCGAACTCGCATAACCAGCTTGGAAGGCTGGGACTCTGCCATTGAGTTACACCCGCGCGGTGGTTCAAGGTACTGCCGTCGGGGAGGGGGGATTCGAACCCCCGACCCCCAGCTCCCAAAGCTGGTGCGCTGCCGAGCTGCGCCACTCCCCGTGCGAGGGGCCAGGTTACCCGCGGGCTCAATCCTTGAACTCCGGGGTGCGCTTGTCCTTGCGGGCGCGGATCGCTTCTTCGAAGTTCTGGGTCGTGAGCCGCACGTAGAGCTGGGCGATGCCTTCGTGGTCCATGTGGGCGAGCATGCTGCCCGCGTCGAGGCTCGACCAGAGCATGCGCTTGGTGATCTCGCTGCCGACCCGGCTGTAACCGATCATCCGGTCCGCGTACTCGTAGCAGCGGTCGAGCAACTGGTCGGCGGGCACGACGCTCGACACGAGGCCGATGTGGTCTGCTTCGACCGCGTCGACGTCGCGGCCGGACAGCATGATGTCGAACGCGCGCGACGAACCGATGGCGCGGGGGAGGAGGTAACTGATCCCGAGTTCGCTCGCGGTGAGGCCGTTGTTGATGCCCGCGGCACGGAAGTACGCGGCTTCCGACGCGATGCGCACGTCGGTGGCGAGCGATAGGCAGAAGCCGCCGCCGATCGCGGCGCCGTTGATCGCGCCGATGACGGGCTGGTGCATCTTGCGGATGGCGAGGATGACGTCGTCGAGGAGCTCCAGCGCGCGGCGGGCGATCGAGGTGACGGTGAGGCCGTCGATGTTCGGCATCACGCCGGGGTCTTCGAGGTCGGCCCCCGAACAGAAACCGTGCCCGGCGCCGGTCAGCACCACGACCCGGGTGTCGTTGTCGTGGCTGACCGATTCGAGCGCCTCCCGGAGCGGGATCATGACGTCGAACGCCATCGCATTCATCCGTTCCGGGCGGTTCAGTGTGATGAGCGTGATCTGCGGCCGGGGCTTCTCGATCAAGACGAACGACATGGGCGAGACAGTAGATTGACCCGCATGACGACGTACAAAGAGCTTTACATCGGCGGCGACTGGGTTGCATCCTCCGGGTCCGACGTGATCGAAGTGATCTCGCCCGCGACCGAGGAAGTCATCGGCCAGGTCCCGCACGGAACCCCCGCCGACATGGACGCGGCTGTCGCCGCGGCCCGCCAGGCGTTCGACGACGGCCCGTGGCCGCACATGAACCCGGTCGAGCGGGGCAACGTGCTCGGCCGCCTGTCGCAGGCGCTGCAAGCGCGCTCGGTGGACATCGCCGACACGATCTCGTCGCAGAACGGGTCGCCGAAGCAGTGGTCGATCATGGGCCAGGTCTTCTCGGCGACGATGGTGCTCGACACGTACGCGGGTCTGGCGACCTCGTATGAGTGGGTCGACACCCGCGCCGGCATGATGGGCAACCAGGTGCGCGTGCGCAAAGCGCCGGTCGGCGTCGTCGGCGCGATCACGCCGTGGAACGTCCCGCTGTTCATCGCCGCACTCAAGCTCGGTCCCGCGCTGCTCGCCGGTTGCACGGTCGTGCTGAAGCCATCGCCCGAAACACCGCTCGACAGCTACCCGCTTGCCGAAGCGCTCATCGAGGCGGGCGTGCCGCCAGGTGTCGTCAACATCGTCCCGGCCGGGCGCGAGACGGGCGAGTACCTCGTGAAGCACCCCGACGTCGACAAGATCAGCTTCACCGGCTCGACCGCGGCGGGCATGCGCATCGGCGAACTGTGCGGCGGTCAGCTCAAGCGGTGCACGCTCGAACTCGGCGGCAAGTCCGCCGCGATCGTGCTCGACGACTTCGAAGTCACCGACGACGCGCTGAACCAGCTCGTGCAGTCCGGGCTCATGAACAACGGCCAGGTGTGCGGGGCGCAGAGCCGCATCCTGGTGTCGCGCAACAAGTACGACGAAGTGGTCGACGCGCTCGGTGCTGCGGTCGGCGCGCTCACGGTCGGCGACCCGCTCGACGACACGACACAGGTCGGCCCGCTCGTAGCCGAACGCCAGCGCACGCGCGTCGAGGGCTTCCTCGAAGCGGGCAAGTCGTCGGCTCGTCTCGTCGTCGGCGGTGGCCGGCCCGCAAACCTGCCGAAGGGTTGGTACATCGAGCCGACCGTGTTCGCCGACGTCGACAACTCGAGCAAGATCGCGCAGGAAGAGATCTTCGGCCCGGTGCTGTCGGTGATGCCGTTCGACAGCGACGACCAGGCCGTGAAGATCGCCAACGACTCCGAGTACGGGCTCTGCGGTTCGGTCTGGACATCCGACGTGCCACGCGGCGAGCAGATCGCAGCGCGGGTGCGCACCGGTGTCGTCGCGATCAACTCGTCGATGATCCTCGACTTCAACAGCCCGTTCGGCGGTTTCAAGAAGTCGGGTATCGGCCGCGAACTCGGACCCGAAGGCATCGGCCCGTACACGGAGCTGCAGTCGATCATCCTCCCG
>JANNHK010000485.1:0-2168 GCA_031404355.1 Actinomycetes bacterium | reverse complement strand
GGGTCGCAGTAAAGGACCCGCATGCCGAAGGCCGCCGCGCGCACGGCCACCTGCCGGGCGATGTTGCCGAATCCACCCACGTACTCGTACCGCAGTTGCAGCCCGGCGGCGGTGTCGGAGACCTCGTGCACGAGGACGGTCGGCAACGCGAGGTCGGGCAGCTCGACCGTCGTCATGAAGTCCGGGTCGATCAAGAGGTCGACGACCGCGCTCGGCGGCGCCGGGAATTGATGGTCGGCGGTGAACTTCATCGGTCAGTCGGGCTCCAGCAGTGAGCGCGCCGCCGCGGCGAACGCGGCGGGCGCCTCGACCATCGGGTAGTGCCCGACGTCGTCGAGCGTGACGAGCGGCGTCCCGGGGCGGGCCGCGAGCAGGCGTCCGGTCATGGCGTGCACCGCCACCGGATCGCGCTTGCCCCACACGACACCGAGCGGCGACGGGTGCTCCTCGATCGCGCCGGTGAACCGTTTCTCCTCGGCCCGGCGGTCTTCGATGTAGCGGATCGTGCGGGCCAGCAGCGTGTAGCCGTCGTCGTGGGCGGCAAACGCCCACTGCGCGTCGAGTTCGTCGTCGCTCGCCGGGTGCTCGGGCGAGAACGTTGCCGCGAGGCCGGTGCGGAACCCGGCGCGGGGGTCGAGCCCGAGTTCGGCGATGTCGACCCGCGCGTCGTCGAGGCCGAGCAGAAACTGCTGGCCCGCGGTGAGCTGCGCCATCTCGATGTAGATGCTGCCGTTCGTCAGGACGCGTTGCGAGATCGCGAAGGGGAGCGTGCCGTCGAGGTCGCGGGCGAGGAGCTCACCGCCGACGGTGTCGCCCATGTCGTGGGTGAGAAGAGCGAACCGGTCGCCTCCGGCCGCGGCGACGACCCCTTCGGCAACATCCGCGTACATCCGGATCCCGTAGCGCAGGTCGGGTTTGTCCGAGAGCCCGAAACCGGGAAAGTCGAAGAGCACGACCCGTCGGTCCGCCCGCAGCTCCGGAAGGACGTGGATCCAGTCGTAGGAGCATGTCGGGAAGCCGTGGAGGACGAGCAGCGGCTCGCGCCCCGAGTCGCGATCGGCGGGAACGTCGACGACGAAGATCGCCCGGCCGCCGATGTCGACGTAGCGGCCGCGCGACCGCCATTCCTGCACTGCGCGGGCTCCGGACTCCACGAGCGGAGCCTAGGCGGCGCACGTCGACACAAGCCGGGTAGCGTTTGCGTCGTGCCCGCCGTCGTCGTCCCGATCGATCCGCTGTTCGACACCGACGGCGCGGCGGCGATGGTCGACCTCTGTGAACGGTTCGGCCGCTACCGCATGTACCTCGAGCACGAGCGCCTCGAGACCGACATCGGTGCCGGCCTCGCCCAGCGCCAGGACGCGCTCCAGAACTTCCTCCGCACCGGAGGTCTCGCCGGCGCCCGCGAACCCGTCTCGGCGCTGGCCGTTCGGACGAGCTACTTCCGCGAGGAATACGCGTACGGCCAGGACGCGCGTATCTCGGGCATCGAGCCGTTCCTCCACCACGCGGGCTTTGTCGACGCCGCCCGGGCTATCCACGGGCGGCCCGTGGTCGAACCGGCTATCGCGTACGCGAATCTGATGATTCCCGGCCAGGAACTCGCCGTGCACACCGACGTTCCCGAGTTTCGCGGCGCGAACCGCAAGGTCATCCCGCAGTGGCTCCTCGTCGTCATGCGCCACTCGGGCCTCTTCGACGCCTACCGCATGCCGATCGCGACCGGCATCGCGTGGTTCCATGACTGCGACGGCGGTGAGCTCGCGTACTGGCCCGACGGTGCGGACGGATCTGTTGCTCGGCACGCGGTTCGGTACAACACCGCGATGGTGCTCGACACCGACACCGTGTTCCATGGTGTCGACCGCATCGCCGACGTCGGGCCCGACGCGCTCCCGCCGCTGCGCCCCGGCATGACGCTCGACTACGACGGTACGCGCTCGTGGACCGTGCGTGACGCGCAGTCGTCCGAGATCGCCCGCTACGACTGGTCGGAACTCCGTTTCTCCGTCTCGTGGAAGGCGTACTGCTTCCGCGACGATCACGAGCGCGACACATGGCGCGAACACGACGACGATCTCACCCTCGATGTGATCCTCGATCGCCTCGTCGACGACTTGTGCGAACGCGAACGCGTCGACGATCGCAACGTTGCGCGTAATGGTGCG
>JANNHK010000484.1:0-8911 GCA_031404355.1 Actinomycetes bacterium | reverse complement strand
CGAGCAAGCTCCTCGACGTGTGCGCGTGTTGAATACGGTGGAGCGTAGCGGCGCCTTCGCCCAAGTCGTGTTCGCGGATGTTGCCCGCCCGCAATAGCGTCAGCGCCGCCAGTCTGCCGGAATATGCGGCTGGCCCGCCGCGTGTGCGGTCAGTGCCCCGTGACCGGTGATTGCCTCGAGTTCGCCCTGGCCACCAACCAGGAGGCCGGAGTATGGGGCGGTCTCACCGAGGACGACCGGCGCCGCCTCCGTAAGGGTGTTCCGGCCGAGGTCGGCGCCGGCGTCGGCTGAGGCGACCCGACCCAATCCGATCGAATCCGATCGGATCAGAGTTCGACCCGGGGCATGGCCACGGGTACGCGCACGACGACGCTGGTGCCTTGGTCGCTGCGCATCTCGATCGACCCTTCGAGTTCACCCGTGACGAGCGCGTGGACGATCGACAGGCCGAGCCCGCGCGATTCCTCGATCGAGAAGTCGTCGGGCAACCCGACACCGTTGTCGACGACTTCGACGACCACGTGTTCGGTCTCGCGCTGGAGTCGCACCTGCACTGCCGCTTCCATCGCACCTTCGGGAAACCCGTGGTCGACAGCATTTTGCATCAGTTCGTTGAGCACTACCGCGAGCGGCGTCGCGACGTCGCCGGGCAGTTCGCCCGCGTCACCGTCGACGGTGAACCGGATGCGATGATCGGGTGACGACGACGTGTCCTCGACGAGACGGGCCAGGGGCCGCACGATCTCGCTGAACATGACGACGTCGCCGGGCTCACGCGACAGCGTCTCGTGCACGATCGCGATCGATCGGATCCGTCGTTCGGACTCCGCGAGGGCAGCGCGCGCCTCGGGGGTCTTGAGTCGTCGCATCTGGAGACGGAGCAGCGATGCGATCGTCTGGAGGTTGTTCTTCACCCGGTGGTGGATCTCGCGAATTGTCGCGTCCTTCGACAGGAGCATGCGGTCGCGCCGGCGGAGGTCGCTGACGTCGCGCATGAGGATCATGGCGCCGACGACGGCGTCGCCCTCGATCTGCGGCAGGACCCGGGCGAGAACTGATACCTCGCCCCGCTCGACCTCCTCGGCCACGGGGAGCCGGGTTTCCAGCGCGGCGCGCGCGGCCGCGTCTTCGATGCCGACGTCGGATAACAATTGCCCTTGTGCGTACGCGTGGATGCCCATGCGGTGCAGCGAACTGACCGCGTTCGGGCTGGCGAACCGGATGCGGGTGTCACCGTCGATGAGAATCACGCCGTCGCCGACACGCGGGGAGCTCTCGATCTCGATCTCGTCGATCTCGAACGGGAACGAGCCCTCCGACACCATCGTGGCGAACCGTTCGAACGCCTCCACGTACGCGCGTTCCAATTCGCCGGGACGTCGCCCGAACGACAAGGGCGCTTCGCGGGTGAGCACCGAAATGACGCGGCCCCGGTGGCGGATCGGAATGCACTTGACCCGGACCCGCTCCTTCGACCCGAACGCGGGAAGGTCGCCCTCGACGATCTCGCCCGTCCGGAAGCAGCGCGTCAGCAGGGGCCGTTCGACTTCGTCGACGACGGTGCCGACGAGGTCCTGCGGATAACTGGTCTGGCCGGTGACGGGCCGGACCTGGGCGAGCACCACGAACCGGTGGCCTTCCTCGCCCGCAATCGGAGCGAGGAGGCAGAGGTCGGAGAACGACAGGTCGGCCAGCGGCCGCCAGTCGGCGACGAGACGCTCGACGTGGGCCAGGTCGCGGCCGCGTAGCGACGTCTTGGCCCGCGCCACCTCGATCACCGTTGTCACCGGGTTGATCGTACGGGACCGAGACCCCCGGGCCGCCCTACTCGAAGAGGTAGTTGCCGATGGCCTGGAGGCCGCCGAGGTCGCCGATATCGGCTTCGAACGTCGGGATGCGTGCGACGACGTCGGGGACGCGCGCCAACTCCGATCGCAGTTCGGCCTCGCGGAGCGCGACAACCGAGAAGTTGCGGTACGACTCGCCGATCGTGCGCAGCACCCGCGCCGTCCGCGCCGTGTCGTCGAGTGCGGGCCCGTCGAGCGCTTCCGCGACGCGGGCCGCGTCGTCGACGAGTGCGGTGGCCGCGGCCGCCCCATCGGGGTCGAGGAGGTAGTCGGGAAGCGTCTTGTTGAGCACGAGGGCACCCAGATGGAACCCGCGGGTGGTGAGGATGTCGCAGAACTGCTCGGCCTCGTGCAACGGCGCCGCTTCCAAGGTGGTGACGACCGCGAACGTCGTGCGCCGGTCGTGCAGCAGTTGTTCGACAGCGTTGGCCCGGGTCACGAAACCGTCGTACATGCCCTGGAAGTTGAGGAAGAACTCGGCGATGTCTTCGAGGAACTTGCTGCCGAGAATGCGGTCCGCGATCTGGTAGAACGGCCGGCTCGCGACGCTCAACACGCGGGAGCCGCGCTTGCCGCCGACACGGTACGGAAGCGTCAACCACCGCAACAGGCGACCACCGAAGAAATCGGCCATGCGTGCGGGAGCGTCGAGAAAGTCGACCGCGTTGCGGGTCGGTGGGGTGTCGATGACGATGAGATCGTAGTCGCCGGACGAATGAATCTCGTAGAGCCGCTCCATCGCGATGTAGTCGTGGCTCTGCACGAAGCGGCTCGTGAGGCTGTGGTACAGCCGGTTGTCGAGGATGCGGTACGCGGTCTCTTCGTCCTTCGCGTGCCGCAACACGAGGTCGTCCCACGACTGCTTGGTGTCGAGCATCGCCGCCCACAACTCGCCGCGCGGTTCTATCCCCGCCGCCTTCAGGAGTTCGGGCGGCACCAGGTTCGCCTGGTTCCCGAGCGCCTCCATTCCGAGCGCGGTCGCGAGGCGTTTCGCAGGGTCGATGGTGAGGACCAGCACCTTGCCGCCCAACCGGCACGCGGCACCCAACGCCGCCGCGGCCGATACCGACGTCTTGCCGACCCCGCCCGAGCCGCAGCACACGACGATCTCCTTCGTCGCGAGCAGCGACTCGAGTCCGGACGGCGGCGCGTCGGGGCGCGTCGACGCCCGGCGTTCGCGGCCGTCCCACGCGGGCGCCGTCACAGGCCCAGCTCGTCGCCGAGGGCTTCGGTGACCATCTTTGTCACGCGGAGACCGTGGCTGCGTACGAAGAGGTACGGCACGTAGAGCAACGGGAGGTCGACGGCCGCGAGCAGTTCGGCCAGGTGCTCGGCGCGGGTCCGCCGCAGCGAAACCGCGAGGCGGGCGCCGTCGAGGACAGCCGTCGCCCCGCGCCCGACTTGCCCGACGAGCGCGGCGTTGGCGTCGGGTTCGCGCAGCGCCTCGAACGTCTCTTCGTCGGCGCGCGTGAACAGCTCGGGGAGGACCCGGTTCACGATGACGGACCCGAGCGGTGCGCGCGATTCGGCGCGCAAGCGCGCGACGAGTTCGATCGTTTCCGCGACCGGCATCTCCTCGGGTGTCGTCACGATGTTCACCGAGGTGATGTCGGGGTCGGCGAGCAGGTCGGCGACCCACTGGGTCTGCGTACGCACGGGACCGACGTCGACGAGTTCGCGAATGGAGTCGGCGGCGCCGAGCTGCGCCACGATATGGCCGGACGACGCGGCGTCGACAATCACCATGTCGTGATCGGCTCGGCCCTCAATCGCCTCGCGCACTTCCCACGCGATCTTGCCGACGGTGAGGATCTCCTTCACGCCCGGCGCCGCGTTCGCGACGAACTCGAACGCGCGCGCAATGGGGCCGACGCGCCCGATCACGGGCACGCGCAGGTTCAGGCGGAGGTACTCCTGGAGCGACGCCTCGGTGTCCATCGCCATCGCGAGCACGCCGGGATAGATCTCGCGGGGCTTGAACCCGACGGGCTTGTGCTCGAACTGCGCGGGGACGTCGCCCTTGGCGTCGGTCTCGACGAGCAGGACCCGCTTGCCGGAGTTCGCCGCGAGCAACGCGGTGGCGGCGGCAACCGTGCTCTTGCCGACGCCGCCCTTGCCCGTGAAGAACAGCAGACGGCGATCGAGCAGAGCGGGCGCCGGCCCGATCACGGAGCCACCACCATGGGTCGACTCCACGCTCCGCCTTCCATCGCCCAAAGCCGCGGCTTCCTCAGCACCGCGTCCGGCTCCGCTGTCGTCTCGCTAGCGCTTGCCGAAGCCGACCTGGCGGTCCGCCGCTTCCGAGGAGAACTCGACGAACGCGATCTTGTCGCTCGGAACGCCGACCCGGCGGCCCTTCGCGTCGGTCAGCCACAGCATGGGCTTGCCGCCCAGCGCGGCGTCGACCGCCTTCGCCACGGCATCCGCCGAGTCCTCGGTGTCCACGACGAGCTCACGAGCGGTGTACACGACCCCGATCCGTACTTCCATGGCCGGTGACCCTACCCGCCGGGCCGGGGGAGGCGAGATATGTCCAGATGACCAATAGGCCGGGCGTCGCCACCATGGTTGGATCGACTCATGCGCAACCGCCGGATCCTCGCCGTCGCCATCTTTTCGGTCATCTCCGCCACCCTCTTCGCCTTGCTCTCGGCCGCGATGGGCGACGACATGTCAGCCGTTGGAATCGTCATCTTCGCGGTCGTGGTTGGCGTCGGCATGTGGTTCTGGATCGCGTGGTGGGAACGCCGGCATCCCCGAGCGCAGGAACACCCGGAGTCGACGTGAAGACCGCGCAATCGGCGAAGTACCTCCTCGGATTTCTCGCCGCATCCTTCGTCGCCCAATGGGCCGCCTCGACGATCGCGTCCGATACTGCGCGCTACGCAGTGGTCGGGACCGCGATGAGCGCCGCCATCGTGTCGCTCTACCTCGATGTCCGAGGCCGGGCGTGATGTTCGACCCACGCGCGCTGACCGGCGGATCCTTCGCCGGCATGTTCGTCTCGATGCTCTGCTTCGGTCTGGCTTTCGAGAGCCTCGACCAGAGCCTCGTGCGCTGGGTTGTCACCGCAGCCGTCGTCATCCTCAGCCTCGGCTGGATGCGTTGGTACTTCGGCTACTGCTTCCGGCCGCCGCGAGAACCCAAGTCGACCGAAGTCGGCGACCACCCGAACCCGGACTGAGACGTGACCTCCGACTTCTCGATTTCGCGCGGTGACGGAACATCGTTGAACGGAGAACACCGCGAGGCGTGCTTCCACGTTCCCTACGAGTGGGTCACGCCCGCGTGCCTAGCGGCGTTGTTCCTAACGGGCCTGCTGGCACCTGACCGCGTCGAGCAGGCCTTCGCGGCGGTGTGCGCTATTGCGCTCATCGCCGTTTCCGTAACCGTTGGATTCTTCGTCGGTGCTGTCAATGGCCAGGTTGCAGTCCCCGGTGGTGGCCATGAGAAGTCCCCACTAGGTGCGGGCGGTCCGCCCGGGTGGGCTGCGGCTACTGCAGCAGGTGGCATGGGCATGTTGGGTGCCGGTGTTGAGCAGATGAGGTTCGGATAATGCGCGAGTTCGCCCTACGGGCTGTCGTAATGGCGACGCTCTGGTTCGTCTTTATGACGGTGGTCTTCCGCGATGGCCCGCTGATACGTCATGCCGTGGGCGGTGTGGTGTTCGGGATCTTGGGGTCAGCATCACAGGTGTGGCTCCGGAGGCGAAAGAGCTCCACCTGAACACCACCGTTGGGAGCGGCGCGCGTCAGACGATCTTGAGTTCGGTTCGGTAGATGCGCTTGGGTGCGAGTTCGACGTCGAGGCGTTCGGCGATCGAGAAGAACGCCTGCGAGGCGACGTCGTCGGGGTTGCTGACGACGATCGGATTGCCGTCGTCACCGCCCGCGCGGAGTTCGGGTACGAGCGGGATCTGGCCGAGCAGCGGGACTTCGAGTTGGTCGGCGAGTTCTTGGCCGCCACCTTCGCCGAACAACGGGTAGCGGGTGCCGTGCTCGCACGCGAACCACGACATGTTCTCGATCACGCCGACGACACCGAGGTTCACCTTGCGGGCCATGTACGCGGCCCGCTGCGCGACCTTCTGCGCCGCGGGTTGTGGCGTCGTGACGACCACGACCTCCGCGCGCGGGAGGAACTGCGCCATCGACAGCGCGACGTCGCCGGTACCGGGCGGCATGTCGACGATGAGGAAGTCGGGTTCGCCCCAGTGCACGTCGGTGAGGAACTGCTCCAGCGCCTTGTGCAACATCGGACCCCGCCACACGACCGGCTGGTCCTCGCGGGCGAAGAAGCCCATCGAGATGAGCGCCACGCCGTTCGCTTCGGGAGGCACGATGATGTCGTCGATGACGGTCGGCGGCCGGTCGCTGCCGAGCATGCCCGGCATCGAGAACCCCCACACGTCGGCGTCGACGGCGGCGACGCGGTGCCCGCGCTGCGCGAGCGCAACCGCGAGGTTGGTCGTGACCGACGACTTGCCGACGCCGCCCTTGCCCGACGCGATCGCGAGCACACGCGTGCGGGCGTCGGTGAACGGGTTCGACCGGGTTTCCTGGCCGCCCTGGAGGTTGTGGCGCAGGCCCTCGCGCTGCTGGTCGGTCATGACGGTGAGGTCGACGTCGACTGCCGCGACCCCGGGCAACGGCGCGACCGCGTCGGTGACCCGGCGGGTGATCTCCTCGCGCATCGGGCACCCGGCCACGGTGAGGGCGACGGTCACGCCCACCCGGTCGCCGTCGATCCGGATCCCCTTGACCATCTCCAACTCGACGATCGAGCGGTGCAGTTCGGGGTCCTCGACGGGACGCAGGGCCTCGATGATCTCGGCCTCGGTGGGCATTTCGCCTCCCGGCGGATTTTCACTACGGACGTAGGTAGAATAGGTACCGTGCGGACGCAGCGTCGCTTCGGGACGCCGAAGGCCCCAAGAGCAGAGCGTAGGGAGCCATAGACGTTGTCTGCTTCCGAGCTGACTCCGGACGAGTTCACGGCCGCAGTTGCCGCGGTCACCTCCGCGTTCGGCGACCCGACCCGGCGCGAGATCTACCTCTTCGTGCGCTCGAGTGAGGGCGGCGTGAAGGCGGCCGAGGTGGCCGAACACTTCGCATTGCACCCGAATGTCGCACGCCATCACCTCGAGAAGCTGGCATCGGGGGGCTACGTCGACGTCGAGCTGGTGCGCCACGAGTCGGCCGGGCGGCCCTCGAAGCGCTATCGCAGCCGCGCGAGCGACACCAACCTCGTGTTTCCGACCCGGCGCGACGACCTGTTGGGCACGATGCTCGCCCGGGCGCTCGAAAAGCTTCCGGCCGACGAGGCCAAGGCGTTGGCCGAAGAGGTCGGCTTCGAGTACGGCCTCGCGGTCGCCGCCCGCATGGAGCCCGGCGAAGGTCACCGGTCGGTGAAGGCCGCGCTGGCATCAGTCGCCGACGCGCTGACCGCACACGGATTCGCGGCGCACGCCGAAGCGCGCGGCACGAGCCTCACGCTCATCGCCGAGCACTGCCCGTTCGGCGAAGCCGCGGCGAAGTATCCGCACGTGTTGTGCGCGGTGGACACCGGCATGATCAAGGGCATGCTCGAAGGCCTCTACGGCGAGACGCACCCCATGATCGAAGAGAGCCGGCCCGGCGGCGACGCGCACTGCGTCACCCGCGTCTGACTCGTGGCCCGCGCCTACCTCGACCACGCGTCGTCGTCGCCGCTCCGGCCCGAAGCCCTCGAGGCGATGCTGCCCTTCCTGCGCGAGCATCACGCGGACCCGGGACGGTTGCACGCCGAAGGGCGCGTGACGCGCGTCGCGCTCGAAGTCGCACGCGAACAGGTCGCCGTGTTCCTCGGCGCGCGCCCTCGTGAAGTGGTCTTCACGTCGTCGGGTACCGAGTCCGTGAACACGGCGATCTGGGGCGCGCTCGCGCGTGCCGGCGGCCGCGGTCACGTGGTCACGACCGCGGTCGAGCACTCGTGCGTGCGTGACGCGATCGAACGGGCCGAGGTAGATGTCACGGTCGTTCCCGTCGACCGCTTCGGCCGCTACGACCCGAACGACATCGAAGCCGCGATCCGACCCGACACGGTGCTCGTGTCGGTGCAGCTCGCGAACCACGAAGTGGGGACCCTCCAACCGGCGGCCGACGCGTGCGCACGCTCGCGCGAGCGCGAGGTTCTCGTCCACGTCGACGCGTGCGCGGCCGTCGGACACGTGCCCGTGCCGTTCGCCGCGCTCGGTGCCGACTTGTGCTCGGTCACCGCCCACAAGTGGGGCGGACCCAAGGGCGCGGGCGCGTTGCTCGTGCGGCGCGGCCTGCGCGTCCCGCAGTTCGTCGTCGGCGGGGCGCAGGAGCGCGCCCGGCGGGGCGGTATCGAAGACGTCCCCGCGTGGGTCGGCTTCGGCGCGGCGGCCGCCGCTGCCGAACCCGCGGCCGAAGGTGCACGCCAACGGGTGCTCATCGAACAGGCGGCCTCGGTCGTCGCATCGGTGCCGGGTGTCGTGCGCTACGGCGACCCCGAGTCGTCACTCCCCCACCTGCTGTGCCTCGGGGTGGAGGGGGTGGAGGCCGAGCCGGTGCTGCTCGCGCTCGACCAGCACGGGGTGGCCGTGCACTCGGGGTCGTCGTGCTCGTCCGAGACGCTCGAGCCGTCACCCGTACTCGAAGCCATGGGCGTCGACGCCGACCACTCCCTGCGCGTCTCCGTGGGGTGGTCGACGACCGAGGCCGACGTCGAACGCTTCGTATCGGTCCTGCCGGGAATCGTCGAGCGGCTCCGGGGGTTACGAGCGCCATGACTGCAGTGCGTCGCCTCAACCATGCGGTGCTGTACGTGCGCGACGCGCGTCGCTCCGCCGACTTCTACCAAGAGGCCTTCGGATTCGAGGTGATCACCGAACTCGGCGACGGCGCGGCGGCGTTCCTGCGGGCGCCCGGCGGTGAGAACCACCACGAGCTGGGCTTGTTCTCGATCGGGGCGAACGCGCCGGGTCCGGAACCAGGCCGCGTCGGGCTCTACCACCTGGCCTGGGAGGTCGACACGATCCGCGACCTGGCGGTGATGCGCGA
>JANNHK010000483.1:0-2765 GCA_031404355.1 Actinomycetes bacterium | reverse complement strand
GCAAAAACCTGACCGCCGACGGAAGATACACGCTGGCGATACTCTACGATCGCGTCGGCAATTGGGCCAAGTGCCGCGAGCAAATGCTCACGCTGCTCAGCGACGAGAAGCAAGAAAAGAAGGCCAATCATTTGGCGCATTTCATCGAGTTGCTGCTTAAATATCGCGAGGTCGACCTGGCCGAGACCTGGGTCCTAAAACTGGAAGCCCTGCAACCCGCCGAACCGCTGACGATCGCGGCCAGGGCGAGATGGCTCGTCCGTAAGGGACGGAACGAAGAGGGCGTCGCCTTGTTGCGCACGCTGGTGCCGCAACCTTTGCCTCCGCAGAACGTCGACCGGCTCGCGCAGGTTGCCAAGGTCATGGAAGAGCTCGAACTCTACGAGGCGGCCGAAAGCATGTACCGCGAGTTCGTCGCGCTGGCGCCCAAGAACGTCCTCGTGTTGGCCGAGTTCTTGGGCCGCCGCGGACGATTGAAAGAAGCCATGGAATGTCTTTCGCCGGAAGCACGCACCGAAGTCGAAGGCGTGGGCGATCGACCTGGGCGACCTCGACGGGCTCGAAGCGTTCGCGCGCACGGCGTCGGCCGAGCTGGGTGGCATCGACGTGCTCGTCAACAACGCCGGCATGCCGAAGCGCCGCTCGGTACTCGCGCTCGACGTCGCCACGATCGAGCACGTCATGCACCTCAACTACTTCTCGCCGATCCGCCTCACGATGGCACTCATGCCCGAGATCATCGAGCGGTCCGGGCGCTTCGTGTTCCTCTCGTCGGTCGCGGCCCGGCTGTCGCCCCCGGGCGAGACGTCGTACGCGGCGTCGAAGGCCGCTATTTCCGCGTTCGCCGAGTGCATGCAGGTCGACCTGCGCGACACCAAGGTGAAGATCCACGTCGTGTATCCCGGCGTCATCGACACCGAGCTGTTCCACCTCCCCGACAACGACCCCGGCCCCGCCGGCATGGAACGGCTCCCGGTCGAGGCGATGATCGAACCGGTCATGACGATGATCGAGACCGACCAGATCGAGGTCGCGGTCCCCGACTGGTTCGGCGCCGTCTTCGCCGGCAAGTACAACGACGTCGGCGCCTTCGTCAACGGAACCATCGAATACGCCCGATCGCAGGAGACGAGCTAGGACCTCGGCTCCTACACTTCCCCCATGGCCGATCTCGATCTGACCCGGGCGGAGCAGCTGCGCCGCATCCCGATGTTCTCCTGCCTCGACGAACTCGGGCTCATGCACGTGTCGAACATCGCGACCCCGGTCACAGTCCCGACCGGGCACGTGCTGCTCCAGCCGGGCCAAGAGGGCTCGGGCATGTTCGTGATCGCGGAGGGCAGCGTCGACGTCGAACTTGGCTCGACCACGGTCTCCTGCCACGCCGGCGAGTTCATCGGCGAAATGTCGCTGCTCGTCGACGGCCTGGTCCACACCGGCCGCGTGCGCGCCGCCACCGAGGTCACCTGCCTCGCGATCAGCCGCGATGACTTCGACGTGCTCCTCGGCGACTACCCGCAGATCGCGGTCGCGATGGTGAAGGTGCTCGCCCAGCGTCTCGCCGTCGCCGACGAAATGCTCACGAGTCGCTGACGGTTGTCCGATCCGTTCGCACCGCCGGGGGCAGAATGCGGGCCGCCGCCGCAGTGGGCGCGACCGGCCCCACCGCCTCGCCGACGCAGACTCGCGATCGTCATCGCTCTGATTGCCACCATCGGCGTTGTCGTAGCGGCCTTCGCCCTCCTG
This sequence comes from Actinomycetes bacterium, assembly GCA_031404355.1. Lineage (GTDB taxonomy): Bacteria > Actinomycetota > Acidimicrobiia > IMCC26256 > PALSA-610 > JANNHK01. Next base: position 1,019 of record JANNHK010000483.1, on the reverse strand, counting down.
CCTGTGCTTGCGGGAGAGGACGACGACGAGCCGGTCATCACACCCGAGATCGCAGAGGAACTCGACGAGATCTTCGGCGGGCCCGAACCGTTCACGTCTGCGGACGGACAGTTCTCGGTCGTCTTCCCGTCCATACCCACGGTGACGACAGGAGAGAGCCCGGGCCCCAACGGCATGACGTTGCCGGTCACGCTCGTTATCACTGAACTCGGAGACACGGCCTCGGCTGTCACGTGGATCGATTTCGACCCTGACGAGATCGTCTTCGACCTCGACCAGACCGTCGAAGAAGTTGCAACGGGTGTCGGAGGCTCCGTTGCACGCAGCGAATCGGTGACGTGGCTCGATGGAGACGCTCGTGACTTCACGATCGATGGCGCCGGCGAGTACATCCTGAGGGGCCGTACGGTCGTCGTGGGCCCGCGCATCTACACCCTCCAGGGCATCGCCACAACCGAGACCGAGGCCGAATCCATCCTTCAGGGCCTCATCGACTCATTCGTACTCAATGACGAGCCGGTTGGTGATGACGCGGGGGCCGAAGCAGCTCAGGCAGTTGTCGGGCTCGGGTCGCGGTAGGGCTTCAACTCCCGACGAATGACGAGCCAGTAGTACGTCGCACCAAGAATGCCCGTGAGAACAACGAGCGCGAGGACTGCGCCCTTCGAACGGCCGTCGGCGACGTACACCTCGTCCGGCGTCCGAGCCGCGTCGACAATGGCCCAGATGTAGGTCACCCAAAACGCGACCACGGCAAGAAGTACCAAGATCATGATCCCCACGCCGTAAACGCTACACAGACATGGGGTCGAGGGAAATGCTCACGTCTCGCTGACGGTCAACTTCACCGTCACGAGCAGGACGTTGCCGTCCTCGGCCGCGGGCGGGTCGTCGGCGTTCCCGTCGAAACTCTCGTTGCCGTTGCCTTCGGTGTGGGCGATGAGGAAGACGTCGCCGGTCTCGGTCATCGCGGGATCGAGCGCGATCTCGACGTCGGACGACTCACCGCCCGGCAACAA